>NZ_RAVZ01000012.1 GCF_003611635.1 Corallococcus terminator
CCCCAGGACCCTTCATGCCCCCCTCCTCCGCCCTGCGGTTCCTTGGCCTGTCCCTGCTCGGGGGCTTGCTGCTCGCGAGCCCTGGCCGGACGCAGCCTCCCTCGTCGTCCGACGCGGGGGACCCCGCGAAGGCGCTGGTGGGCATCTGGGGCGGAAGCCGCGACTACGGTCCCGAACTCCAGGGCGCGCTCACCCTCTTCCGTGCGCCGGAGGGATGGCGCGCGTCCATCGGGGGTTACTCCGCCCTGGGGCGCGTGGAGAAGCAGACGCTGACGTTCACCCTGCCCGGAGGCCAGGGAGGATTTCGTGGAACGCTGACAGCCGACGGGAAGCGCATCCTCGGGCACTGGCTCCAACCGCGCGCCCTCGTGGGCGGCGTCCGCTACGCCACGCCCGTCGAGCTGCACGCCCTCCAGAAGGATGTGTGGCGCGGCAACGTGACGCCCCTGGAGGACCGCTTCACGCTCTACCTGCTCATCCAGGAGATGCCGGACGGCGCCATCCACGCCATCCTCCGCAACCCGGAGAAGAACCTCGCGCGGCAGGCCGCCTTCCGCGTGTCCCTGAAGGGCCATGACGTCCAGCTCATCGAGACGCGGCCCGGGGGGATGCGCTTCAACGGCACGTATGACGCGGACGCCGGGAAGCTGACGTTGAACGTCCTCTTCCTGGGAGAATTCGAGCTCACCCGCCGCGACCGCGACCAGGCCGTGGGCCTCTACCCGCGCACACCCGCGGAGCCTGTCTACACCTACCGCAAGCCCACCGCGGATGGCGACGGGTGGGCGACGGCCTCGATCGCGGAGGTGGGCATGGACGAGGCCCCCATCCGCGCCCTGGTGCAGGGCATCCTCGACACGCAGCCGGGCCCCACGCCCACGCCAGTCATCGAGGGCCTGCTCATCGCCCGCCATGGGAAGCTTGTCGTGGAGGAGTACTTCCACGGCCAGGACTCGGAGCGTCCGCACGACCTGCGCTCCGCGTCGAAGACCTTCGCGCCGGTGCTGGTGGGCGCCGCCATCCAGCAGGGCGCGAAGCTGCGGCCGGAGACGCTGGTGTCCTCGCTGTTCCCCGGCACCCCCACGGAGGATCCCCGAAAGGCACGCATGACGGTGGAGCACCTGATGACCATGACGTCGGGGCTCGCGTGCGATGACAACGACGACAGCTCTCCTGGCAATGAGAACACGCTCCAGGACCAGCCGTCGGACTGGTACGCGTACACACTGAACCTGCCCATGGCCCGCGAGCCCGGCGGCGGACAGGCCGTGTATTGCTCCGCCGGCATCAACCTCCTGGGCGGCGTCCTGCACCAGACGACCGGCACCTGGCTGCCGGAACTCTTCGAGCGCGCCGTGGCCACCCCGCTCCAGATGCGGCGCCACCACATCAACCTCACGCCCGACGGCGACGCATACCTGGGCGGCGGGCTCTACCTGCGTCCCCGCGATGCGCTGAAGCTGGGCCAGCTCTACCTGTCCGGCGGCGTCTGGAACGGACGGCGCGTCATCCCCCGGAGCTGGGTGGAGCGCTCCACGGCCCGCCACGCGCAGATGAGCCCGGGCAGGACGTACGGCTATGCCTGGTGGCGCCACGAGCTGAAGGTCGGAGACCGCGTCTACGCGGAGTACGAAGCGGGCGGCAACGGCGGGCAGTACATCATGGTCGTTCCCGAGCTGGGCCTGACGGTGGCCTTCACCGGCGCCAACTACGGCCAGTTCGCGCTGTGGAAGCAGTTCCGGGAGGACCTGCTGCCACGCTACATCCTCGCGGCAGCGCGCCCGTAGGCACTACCTGCCGCGATCTAGAGCCTATTTCGGTAGGAGCGAGTGGAACCAGGTCTGGGTCAGGCGGGAACGTACTCCAACCTGATCACGTCCCCGTCCATTCGCTCGCTGGCTTTCAGGCGGAGTGGCGGCCGAGGGCCGGCGAAGAAGGGCTTGCCGGAACCAATCACGACGGGGTGCAGGTAGATTTGATACTCATCAATGAGACCGAGGTCCGTCAGGCTTCGCGCCAGGTCCGGGCCTGCAACGTCAATCCTTCCATCAAGCTCAGCCTTCAACTTGCGGATTGTCGCCTCGAGGTCGTTCGCGACAAGGGTGGCGTTGGGGCCGACGGACTTCAGCGTGCGTGACACGACCCACTTCGGTTGACTCCGCCAGGCCGTTGCGAAGTCGCGTTCCGCCGCGCCCCACTCAGGGCGATCCTCGTCCCAATAACGCATCACCTCGTACATGCGGCGACCGTACACACTGCCAGCCAGGCCGCGAGTCTGCTCGATGAAGTGACGAAAGAGGGTGGGGCCTGGCCCGAACGCCATGTGGTCGACGTAGCCGTCCAACGACTGGTTCATTCCGAAGACGAGTTGCGCCATATCAAGGAATCTCCCTTCCTCGGTACTCTACGATGGAGACAGCCCGACGGGCAGCCGCAGCCCAGACCGTGGCGGTCCGGACAGCCGCCCACCGGGGGGATGGCGGCGCGCATTCCCACCCGCGCGTGGCGTTCAGTGCGCGTGGGCCTTCGTGATAGATGCAGGGACGTGGCCCCGGCCCCATCGACCCGTGGGCCTGATGTCGGGAGTGCTTGGGATGCATGGGGCTGACTCCGAGTCCTTCGAGACGGTGTTGCAGTCCTCCGGAGAGCGCTCCTCCGCCCTCCTCCGTGAGGCGCCGGGAGCCAGGCAGGCCGTCGAGCGTGCCCTCTCGCAGGCCGCGACCCTCCACGACGCCGCGCCCGCACCGGACGACTTCGCGCGACACCTCGGGGCCCGGCTTTCGGGGGCGGAGGACCCGATGCTCGCGCTGGAGCGACTGCATGTCCGGGACCTCGCGCTCGCGCTCTCCTGCGCCCAGGGGCTGCCGGCGGCCCGTGCACTCCTGGAGCGGGAGGTCTTCCTCAAGCTGCGCGCTCCCCTGTCCCGCATCCATCCCTCGCCGGTGTTCGTGGACGAAGTGCTGCAAGTGCTCCGGACAAACCTCCTGATGCCTCGCGCGGAGGCCCCCTCACGGCTGCTCGGCTACTCGGGCCTGGGCCCGCTGCTGCACTGGGTGAGCATCTCCGCGGTGCGGCTCGCGCTGCGGATGCGCAAGGCGCAAGGGGACGCGTCGCATGTGGAGGCCGAGGTGCTCGCCGCGCACCCCGCGCCCGGTGGGTTGGAGTTGGGCTTCGTCCGGGAGGAGGCCCGGGGGCATGTTCGCGCGGCCTTCATCCTGGCCGTGGCCTCGCTGGACGACGAGGACCGGGAGCTCTTGCGGCTGCACTTCGTCGAGCGACTTTCCCTGGAGCGGATGGGCGCGCTGTTCGGCCTGCACAAGTCCACCCTCTCACGCCGGCTCTCCGCGGTGCAGACGCGGCTGGAGAAGCGGACGCGGCGCGCGCTCGCCGAACGCCTGTCGCTGCCCGAACCGGAAGTCGACAGCCTGATGCGCGCCATCCATGGACGGCTGGACCTGAGCCTCTCCGGCCTGCTGGCGAAGCGCGAATGAGCTGCCCGGACGAGAACGCGCTCTCGGGTTATGCGAGCGGCGCGTTGGACCCCGAGCACACGGCGGTCGTGCGCCAGCATGTCACCGGCTGCCCGGAGTGCCGGAGCGTGCTCGCCGCACTGGGCGGGCTGGAGCTGCCTCCTCCGCTGTTCGACACGGGACTGCTCGTCTCCGGTGCTCGCGTGGGGCGGTACATCGTGCTCGGTCTGCTTGGCGAAGGGGGCATGGGGCGCGTCCATGCCGCCCATGATCCGGAGCTGGACCGCAAGGTGGCGCTCAAGCTGCTGAACCTCACGAGGCTCGGGGAGGGCTCTCTTGCCCAGGCACGTCAGCGGCTGGAGCGCGAGGCCCGCACGATGGCCCGGCTGTCGCACCCCCATGTCGCCCAACTGCACGACGTGGGGGAGTTCCAGGGGCAGCTCTTCCTGGTGATGGAGCTCGTCGAGGGAGGCACGCTCCGACGGTGGCTTCTGGAGAAGCCACGAGCGCGCCGGGAGATCCTCGCGCGCTTCATCCAGGCGGCGGAGGGGCTCGCGGCCACGCATGCGCTGGGCATCATCCACCGCGACTTCAAGCCCGACAACGTCCTGCTGACGCGCGACGGACAGGTACGCATCACCGACTTCGGCTTGTCCAATGCCACGGGAGCGCTGGGGCCCTTTCGCGAAGACGGGGCCTTCGTCTCCGGCGAAGCGCCACTCACCGTCACCGGGGCATTCCTGGGGACCCCCGCCTATGGCGCGCCGGAGCAGCTTCGCGGAGAGCGCGGAGATGCCCGCTCCGACCAGTTCGCCTTCTGCGTCGCGCTCTACGAAGCGCTCAACGGGCAGCGGCCCTTCGCGGGCGCCACGCGCGAGGAGCTGCTGGCGTCCATGCTGCGCCAGGAGGTGCGTCCCGAGAAACGGGACGTGCCCTCGTGGCTCAAGGCCGTGGTCCGGCGCGGACTCTCCGTGGACCCGTCCCGGCGCTTCGAGTCCATGCAGGTGCTGCGGGCCCGCCTCGCGCGGGAGGTGGGGGCCTGGAAGCGCAGCGCCGCCACGGCCGTGCTCGCGGGAGGACTGGTGGGCCTGGGGTTCCTCGTGCTGGGGCATTCAGCGGCGACGCCGGCAGAAGCCTGCCAGGGCAGTGAGCGGCACCTCGCGGGCATCTGGGACGCGTCCGTGCGGGAGTCCACGCACCAGGCCTTCCTGAGGACGGAAGACCCCGCGGCCGAAGCCTCGTTCCAGGCCGTGGCCTCCACGCTGGAGCGGTGGACGCAGGACTGGACACGCGCGCATCAGTCGGCGTGCGAGGCGACTCGCGTCTTCGGCGAGCAGCCCGAAGCGGTGCTGGGGCTTCGGATGACGTGTCTGGACCAGCGGCTGGGAGAGCTGTCACGGCTGACGGTGGCGCTCCAGGGCGCGGACGCGCGGACGGTGGAGCGGGGCTTCGGGCTGGGGGCCTCGCTCCCTGGCATGGGCCGCTGCGCGGATGTGCGCACGTTGCAGGAGGCCGTGTCTCCTCCAGAAGACCCGGGGGTCCGCGCGGAGGTGGAGGCGGTGCGCGCGGAGCTGGCGCGTGCGAGCGCGGAGCTGCTCGCGGGCCATACCCCCGAGGCGCTGCGGATCGCGCTGCCCGCCCGGGAGCGTGCGCTCGCCACCCGTCACCGGCCCCTGGAGGCGGAGGCGCACCACCTCTGCGCTCGCTTGCAGGAGGACGCGGAAGCGTTCGAGGACGCGAAAGAATCCCTGGCCCGGGGCGCGTTGGCGGCCGAAGCGGGGCGGCATCTGGGCGTGCTCGCGCGGATGTTGCTCTCCCAGGCTTGGCTGCACGGGTACGGCCTGGGACGCCCCCCGGAGGCATGGCCCTTCCTCCAGCGCGCGCGTGCCGTGGCGGAGACGCTGCGAGACGCCGAGCTGGACACCCTGCTGGACCAGATGCAGGCGGAGCTGCTGGAGCAGGAGGGCCGCTTCACGGAGGCGGAGCCGCTGCTGCGGGCCTCGCTGGAGACCGCCAGCGCGCGGGGCCAGACGTTCGCGCACGCGGAGCTGAGCGGCCGGCTGGGCCTGCTGGCCCAACAACAGGGGCGGCTCCTGGAGGCGAAGCGTTGGCAGGAGGAGGCGCTGCGGCTGCATGAGGAGCACTTCGGTCCGGCGCACCGGGACACGGGACGCGCCCTTGCGAACCTGGGGGGCACGCTGGCCCTCCTGGGCGAACTGGCGAGGGCCGAGGCCGTCCTCCAGCGGGCGCTCGGAATCCTTCGCCGGACGCTGGGCGAGGAGAACCTGTCGGTGGCCCGGACGTGGTCCAACCTGGCCCTCGTCTACTTCGAGTGGGGACACGCGGCCCAGGCGCGGGAGGCCGCGGAGGAGAGCTGGGCCCTGGCGCTCAAGAGCGTGGAGGCCGGCAGCCCGGTGCTGATGGGGCTGGCGTCGAACCGGTTCGGCGTCCTGGGAGAACAGGGCGAGCGTGCGCGAGAGCTGGAGCACGTCCGGCGCGTCCTGGCGCATCGCGAGCGCGTCTATGGCGCCTCCCACCCGGAGGTGGCCCTGGACGTACACGAAGTGGGAAGGCTGCTGCGCCTCCTGGGGCGTCCGGACGAAGCGCGAGGCTTCCATGCGCGCGGCGTCCTGCTCCAGCAGCCCCTGCTCGCCCGGGGCGAGGTGGATGGCGCGGGGCTGCGCGCCCTGGCGGAGGCCCTCCTCTTCCTGGGCCGGGTGGACGAGGCCCGGCGTCATGTGGAGCAGGCGCTCGCGAGCATGGAGCGGGACCTGGGGCCTTCATCGTCCGAGCGCATCGAGGCGCTGCTCCTGCTGGGAGACGTGCACCTCGCGCGAGGGCAACCCGCCGAGGCCCTTGCACCGCTGCGGACCGCGCTGGAGGTGCTCACGTCGCGGCAGGTGATCTCCGCGCGCGTCCCCAGGGTGCGCCGCCGGCTCGCGCGGGCGCTCCGGCTGACGGGCGCGGTGGAAGAGGCCTGCGAAGAGGCCCGGCGCGCCTGGGGAGAGCTGGCCGTGTGGCGCAAGGCCCATGCCCAGGAGACGGCGGAGGCCCGGGCCGAACTGGGGCGCTGTCGAGTTCACCCTTCCCATCCACCTCCCATCACTCCCACCCCCCGCGCGAGCGATTGAGGCTTACGGGGGGAGGGCTACCCTCCGGCCTGAAAGTGGGGGGCATGCAATCCATGTTCGGTTCGTGGCGGCTGGCCGCGGTGCTGTGTCTGGCGTTGGCTCCGGCCTGTGCCCACTATCGCGTCCAGGCGCCCGGACATGCGGGGAGTGGGGCGACCGAGCCCGAGGGGGAGGTCCTCTGGTCGCTGGCCTAGGGGCTCGTCCAGGAGAGGCCCCGGGTCGACAACTGTCAGGGCCAGGCGCTCGCGGAGGTCACCCAGAGCACCAACGTGGGCTTCGCGCTCATCAGCGTCGTGACGCTGGGCATCGCGATGCCGCAACGGGTGGAGTGGCGCTGCGCCAAGGCCCAGCCGTCTCCGGGTGAGCTGGGGTCCCTCACCTCCACGCCGGGCGAGGTGGACTAGCCATGCCCCCCATCCTCCACGAGAGCCACCAGAAGCAATGGCAGAACTGGCACCAGACCTACAACCAGAAGCTGGAGCTGCTGGTGGATGTGTGGAACGCCGATGCCTCCCAGTCCACGACGGAAGGCTATGCCGATACCACCCGGGGCCTGCAGCGCTTGATTGCCCGTGCCCTCCGGGAAGGCCTGGAGCTGCGTGCGCTGGGTGCCGGCTGGTCCTTCTCCACCGCTCCCGCCACCAGCGGAATCCTCGTCAACACCAAGCCGCTGAACTACCTCTTCCCCTCCCCTCGCACCCATCCGTCCTACGCGGGCTCGCGGGAAAACCTCCTCTTCGTCCAGTGCGGCAACTCCATCGCGGAGCTGAACCATTTCCTGATGGCGAAGATGGGAAAGGCCCTGCCGACCTCCGGGGCCAGCAATGGGCAGACAATCGCCGGAGCCATCGCGACGGGCACGCACGGCTCCTCCCTGGACTTCGGGGCCATGCAGGACTTCGTGGCCGGCCTCCACATCGTGGTCTCACCGGAGCGGCACGTGTGGCTGGAGCGCGCCAGCGTCCCCACCATCAGCGATGACATCCCCCAGCAGCTTGGCGCGGAGCTCGTCCGGGATGACGCCCTGTTCAACGCCGCGCTCGTGAGCCTGGGCAGCTTCGGCATCGTGCATGGCGTCCTCATCGTCGTCGAGGACCTCTACCACCTCCAGGCGTTCCGCCAGCGGATGCCCCTGACCGAGGGCCTCTGGCGCGCGATGGACCAGCTCGACTTCTCCGGGGTCCAGCTCCCGGGCCCCTCGGGGCAGAAGCCCTATCACTTCCAGGTCGTCATCAATCCCAACGACCTCCAGGGCGGTGCCTACGTCACGTCGATGTACAAGCATGCCCAGTGCCCTCCGGGCTCGAAGTCTCCCAGTCCCGGCGGCAAGCTGACGCAAGGCGACAGCGCCCTGGAGATCGTCGGCGTCCTGACCGACAAGGTCTCCGACCTGACCATTCCCGTCCTCGCGAAGCTCCTGGACCGCTTCTACGGGGAGTACTCCAACATCTGTGGGACGCCGGGGGAGCTGTTCACAGACACCACCACCCGGGGAAAGGCCTTTGGCAGCGCGCTGGGAATCCCGCTCGGCCAGGTGCGCAAGACCGTGGAGACCGCCATGGCCATCAACCATGAGTACCCCTTCCCCGGGCTGCTGGCGCTGCGCTACGCCCTGCCGTCCAAGGCCCCGCTGGCGTTCACCCACCACGCGCCCATGACGTGCGTGCTCGACATCGACGGGGCCGCGTCGGCGCGCACGAAGACATTCTGTCAGAAGGTCTGGGAGCAGCTCACCGCGCGGCAGGTGCCGTACACACTGCACTGGGGGAAGATCAACGACCTGGACGGAGCGCGCGTGCGCAGCATGTACGGCCCGGAGCGCATCGGGACCTGGCGCAGGGCGCGAGAAGCCCTGCTCCACCGCCCTGAATTGCGCGCGACCTTCGCCAACGACTACCTGCGCACCCTGGGCCTCGCGTGAGCGCCCCAGGCCTCCGGCGGGGGCTCGCGCTGCTGTTCGGTGTGGGGGCGCTGCTGGGGCCAGGGCCAGGGCTTGCACAGGACAACATCAACCTCTACCGCTTCGTGCTCGACGTGGACGTCCCGGAGTCCGCGGCCCTCGTGGCCCTGGATGAGACGCCCACGCACGTGCTGCTGGGCGCGGCGCCCAAGCCGTCATGGCCACGCTCCTCGCCTCGCGGGGCCCGGGGGCGCTCCGCCCGGGCCTGGGCCTGGACATCGCGCCCTACTTCCTCTTCGGGGGTGGCATCCGGAGCCTCTCCAGGTATCGCTCGAACTCGGTGGCCGGGCGGCTCATGCGGGTGCTGACCAAGACGACGCTGTCGGCCGCGGTGATCTCCGACGATGCGGGCGCGGACGCCTGGCGCGTGGGCTTCGGCCTCCGCACGACGCTCCACGACCCCCATGACCCCGTGCTCAACTCGCCCCTGCCGGAACGGGTGGCGGCCGCATTGGAGAGCCATGGCGTGGCCGCGCCCGGGGACGCGGAGGAAGACGTCTCCGAGCGCGGCGTGGACCTCTCCGCGCTCTTCGCCGAGGCCCTGAGGACGATGCGGGCCCGGGGCGACATCCAGATCTCCGCCGGATGGGGCGTCTCCGCGCGCCTGGAGGGAGACGTGCTCTCCGCGGACGGCCTCTCCGACACCCGGCACACGTTCTGGGTGACCGGCCAGTCCGCGCTCGGCCCGCGCTTCGATGTCCTCGCGACGGTGCAGGGACTGGACGTATGGAATTCGGAGCGGGCCCTGCGCGCCGGAGTCGGCGTGCAACGAAAGACCACCCTCGCGGACTTCCGGACCGAGCTTGCCTTTGACACCACGGACGACCGCCTGCACCCGGACTACTGGGTGGACGTGGCCTTCCAGCCCAACGACACCACGCCCCCGAGCGCCCCCACCAACGTCACGGCGGCGCCCAACTCGCCCACCGCCATCGACCTGACCTGGTACGCCTCCGTGGACGGCATCGGCGAGACGCGAGGCAACGCGCGTGCGCACCTGGTGTACCGGGGCAGCCAGCTCCTCGCGGAGCTGTCCGGCACCACCACGAGCTACCGCGACACCGGCCTGACGCCCGCCACCGCGTACACGTACACCGTGCGCGGCCGTGACGCCGCCGGCAACGTGGGCCCCGCGTCCGCCACCGTCACCGCGACCACGCTCGAGAGCAGCACCTGCAACCCGTGCAGCCTGTGGAACGTGGTGACGGGCGACCCGCAGTACGAGAACGCGGACGCCACGCCGACCGAGGTGGGCCTGAAGTTCCGCACCGACGTGGCGGGCACGGTGACGAAGGTGCGCTACTACAAGGCCAGCGGCGACACAGGGCCGCACGTGGGCCACCTGTGGAGCGCCACCGGCACGCTGCTGGGCACCACCGCGCAGACGCCCGGGGAGGGCAGCTTCGGCTGGCGGGAGCTGACGTTCCCGACGCCGGTGAGCGTCGCGGCGAACACGACCTATGTCGTGTCGTACTTCGCGACCGGGGGCCGCTACGCCATCACGCCGTACTACTTCAACACCGCGGGCGTGGACGTGCCGCCGCTGCACGCGCCGTCCACCGTCGCGGCCAGCGGCAACGGCGTCCGCAACCTCAACGGCAGCGCCTTCCCCACGGAGGCATGGCTCAACACCCACTTCTGGGTGGACGTGGCCTTCGTGCCCGCCACGGGCGACGCGTCCCCGGTCGACTTGTCCGTGCAGCACGACTTCCCCACCGGGTCGGGCGTCCGGGGTCAGGCGCTCTCCTATGACGTCACGGTGACGAACCACGGCACGCGGGCGGCCACCAACCTCTCGTTCGACATTCCCGTTCCCGCAGGGCTCGCGCCCTACGCCTTCTCACCGCAGGCGTCGGTGGGCACGTGCGGCTACTGGGTCAGCAACATCATGCACTGCGACATCACGAGCCTGCCCGCCGGGCAGGACGCCGTCATCCGCATGACGCTGGTGCCTTCAGTCGCCGGGACGTTCCAGTTCCAGGCGACCGTCACGGCCTCCGAGACGGACAACGTCCCGGGCAACAACACCAGCACCCTGAGCATCCCCATCGGCCCCGCGACGAACGTGGTCACCTTCGATACCTTCGACGCCGCGGACGGGCCCATCACCGGCATCCACGGCCCCTTCTACTTCGTGTACAACTACTGGTACCTCGCGTCGCCCTGGGGCGGGTTCACCACGAAGAGCATCTCGTTCAACGGCGCGGGCATGTACCAGGGGGAGCTCAGCATCCATGGGACGCGGACCGTCGTCGGACTCGACGCGTTCACCTGGGACGCGGGCGCGACGCTCACCGTGAGCTGCTTCAACCAGCCCACGCGCACCTTCACCCTGACGCAGGGGCAGGTGACCCACGTGGTGACGAACTGGCAGGGCACCTGCCCGTACGTCACCCTGGCGACGTCGAACGGCTGGGACACGAACTTCGACAACATCGAGCTGTCGCCGCTCCCCTGAGCCCTTGAGCGCGGGGTGCCCCACCCCGCTCCCTGCGCCTGCCTCCACACCGGAGGCAGGCGTTGGGAATGCCGCGCTCCCGTCTCGCCCGCCACGGTGGGCAGGCTGCCTTGACAACTTAGGACTCCTAACTTAGATCAAGTGCATGACTGGGACGCGACCGGAGTTCTTTGACGAGAACAGCGAGCCAATCTCCGCGCGCATCGCGATGGGGCTGCACAAAATCGGGCTCGCGATGAAGCAGCAGGCCTGGCAGCAGGCGAACGAGGCGGGCCTGTCCGCGACGCAGGGGCAGATCCTCGCCGCGCTGGTGGCGAACGGGCCTCTCTCCGGCAAGGAGCTGAGCGAACGCCTCGGCGTGACGCTTCCCACCATCAGTGATTCGGTCCGCGTCCTCGTCGAGAAGGCGCTCGTGACCAGGTCCGCGGACCCGAGGCACCCGCGCGCCAGTCTCCTTGCGCCCACGCCGAAGGGGGCCTCACTCGGGGCTCGCGCTCGCTCGTGGCCGGAGTTCATGGCGGACGCGGTCGCGGACCTCGCTCCGGACGAACAGCGCGCGTTCTTCGCGGGCATCGTCAAGATGATCCGGATGCTCCAGGAGCAGGGGCTCATTCCAATCAACGGCATGTGCGTGACCTGCAAGCACTTCCGTCCACGCGTGCGCCCAGGCCCGTCGCCGCACCACTGCGCCTTCGTGGACGCGCCGCTCTCCAGTGACCAACTGCGCCTCGATTGCCCGGAGCATGAGCTCGCGGCGGAGACGGCGCGACGAGAGCTCTGGGAGCAGTTCATGCGTCGCGGCTGACGCCCTTTCGTTTCAGGCATGAGCGAACACAGATTCCGCGGCCATTCCGGCCGACGGCTACAGCGGAGCCTTGCTCCACGAAGGAGATGAAGCAATGAGCAACATCCCCGGCTATACCCATGGCACCCCGGTCGTTTCGCGTTCGCCGGTGTCCCTCACCGACTTCGAACAGATGAAGGCCAGCGTCCTCCTTGGCGAAGAGGACGTGAAGTATCTCCGCATGTCGCACGACATCGTGAAGGGCCGCGTCGAGGCGATCCTCGACGTCTGGTACGGGTTTGTCGGGAGCCAGCCGCACCTGCTCGCTTCGTTCTCAGGCAAGACGGACGGCAAGCCCCTGGGCGACTACCTTGCCCCGGTCCGCAAGCGCTTCGCCCAGTGGATTCTCGACACGTCGCGGGCCCAGTACGACCAGGCCTGGCTCGACTACCAGCACGAGATCGGTCTGCGCCACCATCGCGTGAAGAAGAACAAGACGGACGGAGCCCCCTCGACGGACCTCGTGCCGTTTCGGAACCTGTTCGCGCTCATCTTCCCGGTGACCTTCACCCTGCGCCCCTTCCTGGCCGAGCAGGGCCATTCCGCGGAGGACGTCGAGAAGATGTACGCCGCGTGGGTCAAGTCGTGCCTGTTGCAGGTGACGCTCTGGGCCCACCCCTACGTCAAGGACGGGGACTTCTAATGCTCTTGCGCCCCGCACCTGCCTGGCGGACGACCGAATGGCTCAACACGCCGGAGCCGCTCACGCTCGAGCGACTCCGCGGCAAGGTCATCCTCCTCCACGCCTTCCAGATGCTCTGCCCGGGATGCGTCGCCCGAGGCATTCCGCAGGCACAGCGCGTCGCGGAAGTCTTCGCAGGCGCCCCGCTCGTCGTGGTCGGGCTGCACACCGTCTTCGAGCACCACGAGGCCATGAAGCTCGCCTCCCTTCGGGCGTTCCTCCACGAATACCGGGTGAAGTTCCCGGTGGGCGTGGACGCACCGGGCGAAGGCGGCGAGTCCACCCCGCGGACCATGAAAGCGTACGCAATGCAGGGGACGCCGACGACGGTCCTGATCGACGCGCAGGGGCGTCTTCGCCGACAGGTCTTCGGTGTTCACGACGACCTGCAGTTGGGCGCCGAGTTGCAGACCCTGCTGCTCGAGGCCCGTACGGGTTCAGCGTCCGGTGCGCAGCGGTCTACACCCCAGGTGCTTCCCGCCGCGGCCTGCGACGACAACGGCTGCGCTGCTCCTTCGGGCGGCGCGCCGGGCTGACCCAGCGGCCGGACACCTGCATCCCTGAAGGCGAGGAGCCTCAGAGCAGCTTCGCCATGATCTCGCGCTCGCGCTGCTCGAGCTTGATGGACGCGAGCGCCCAGTCGATGAGTTCGTCCGTGACCGACGCGTCGAGTCCGAAGGCCTTGGCGGCCTCGTTCACCGACGCGCGCTCCTCGGCCGCGACCTCTCCGTCGGCGCATGCCACCTCGACGAGCATGCGCAGCAGGGAGACGCGCAGCTCGCGAATCTCGATCTTGCTGACGATGTCGGAGAGGCGGCCGGGCTTCTGGAACTCCCCCTCGATGAGCGCGGCGACCTGTTCGTCGCGGGGCGACAGGCCCATGCCCAGCACCACCTCATCGAGTTGCTGGCGCTCATCCTCGGTGATGCGGCCATCGCTCGCCGCCACGTTGGCCATGGCCTGGACGAACGCCAGCAACTGCTCCTGAGGGTACTCGCGCGTCATGTCGTCTCCTGGGTGAGCAGGCACGCGGCGGGCCGGCAAATCACGGACAGACGCGGAGCCGGCTGTTCAGTGGACGGAGGATAAGGGGGGCCCGCGAGGATCGAAAACGGTTTCGTCCGTGCCCAGGCGTGAGCGCACATCCTCGGACCCTCCTCCTGAGTCGGCGGCGGAGGGTCGGGCACTGCGGCCCGGAGGCGGGCTCAGCCCTCCTGCTTGAGCCACACGCGCAGTGGGCTCATGGGCGGAAGCAGCATCCAGGACGCGTCGTTCAGCCGCCGTAGCAGTTCAGGGTCGAGCCACCACAGTAGCTGGTGCCCGAGTTGCTCCAGGAACCCGCCGAGTTGGTGCAGATCTGGTTCTGCCGGCGCTCCAGGGTGGGCGTGCAGCAGCCGACCTTGATGGTGCGCGTCTGCCCGGGGATGCAGGACGCCTGGGCGGACACCTCCTGCGTGTCCTCCGTCTGCGGAGTGCCCTCGTCAGGGGTCTCCACGCCACAGCCCACGGCCCCCAGCAGACAGGTCGCCAGCAACAGCCCGCGCTTCAAGGTCTTCATCTATCGCTCCCGGTTGTCGGAATCCCAGCGGGACGGGACGTTATCAGGGAGTCCAGACAAAAACAGGATTCTCTGTGGAGCCAGAGAAGCCAGCATACGCGGCCTGACACATCCGGTTGAACCGGCTCCGGACCCGCACGAAGGCAATCCCCTAGCCACCTCGGTGATAGACGTTGGCGTAGAGAACCTTGCCCATCGCGTTGTCGTGGGTCGGCTCCTTCATCTCCCTGAGCTCACGGACCCGATATTCGATCCCGTTGACATTGATGATGTCACCATTGCGAACGCCCCGGGCAATGAGGAAGTCCGGAACGAGATTGGGAAGCTTCGGATCCCAGTCCTCGATTTCGAACGTCGCAACCCTGCTCGCGAGCGGATCCTTGACGGGCGGCGGCGCTCCGTACCGGTCGTCCAGGAGTCCGAACTCACCGCTTTCGACATCCTTCATGGTGAACTGGATCTTTTCAGGCACGGCCGCCCGAATCCTCTTGGCCCAGATGGATTGGAAGATGTTCTGCAGGCCCAGCTTGAGCGTCTTCACCTCCGCCTGATTGAAATACCCCAGCATGGCCGACTCGTTGATGCCCGTCATGCTCTTGGGGCCCCGGACGTTGGGGTTGTAGCGGGTGGCCTTGGTGTATTGGCTGAGGCCCACGTTGACCTGATGCTGCATGCGGAACCAGGGGAGCTTGGGCAGCGTGAGACTCGGGCTGTAGAACTCCTCCAGTTCATAGGCCAGTTGCTTGATGCGAGGGGCGCCGCTTTCAGGGTCGAGGCAGTCGACCGCGCGCTCCAGATAGACCGTGGGGAGGCCATTGTAGGCCAGGAACTCCAACATGCCTGAGCGCACGCCCAGTTGGATGATCTCGAACCTCTTCCACAACGCGAGCAGGAACGTCCGCTGCTTGAGCATGGAGGCCTGGCCCTTCAGCGCGTCGGGGGCACGCTCCCAGTATTCGATCAGATGGTCGAGGTTCGTCCGGTCGATGTAGCGGGGGCTCAGCGGATCGTACATGTCCTCGTAGAGGATGTCGCCAATGGCGACAGGGATGACATGGGTGTGCTTTCCACTGAGGGATTCACAGATCTCCGAAACCTGCTTGAAGATCTGCACGTTCATGACGTGGTGAGGATTCTTCTTGGCGCCCGAGTTGATGGTGCCGTGGTTGTGCGGGGAGAACTGATAGACAGACTCGTCCGCATCCCAATGGGACGTCCTCTTGAGGCCCTGGACGCCCTGGCGCTCCGTCGGGTTCAACCCTCGGACCCACACCAGGAGGAGCTTGATGGTGGCGGTCGATGAGGGGTGCTGCTGCCGGTAGTTGTTGATGATCCGCCGGCTCCACGTGTTGACCTCCCCTTCGATGCTGCTGACCGCCTGGGCGCCCAGACGCCTCAGGAAGGTCGTCCCGACGAACTTCGTCGCCGCGGCGAACGTGTGGCCTCCCACCTTCTCCAGCAGCATGTTGAGGTGCATGTGGCTCTTCCCGATCGTAACGACCCTCAGTTCGGGATGGGGCTGGAGGAGCTTTGCGACGGCCGAAAGGCCGGTGGACCTGGAGATATTGTTGGGCTCCGAGGCGTCCGAGTAGAGCTGGTTTCCACCCCTCCAGGTGAAGTCGTCGAGGTTCGACCAGACAAAAGGAGCGTGGTAGCGCTGGGTCTCCAGCTCCTCCGCGAAGCGGTTCTGGATCTTGGTGGTGTCCCAATAGAATTTGGCCAACTGGAGCTTCGCGGCGCTGTAGCCCTTCTTGGCCTTGTTGTATCGGGTCTGGTGTGTGTCGATCTGATCGTCAATGTAGCTCTCTCTGGATACAAAGACCTTCCGCGCGTCTTCGTCCATCTGCGCCGGTCGGGAAGCCGCGTGCTCAAGCTTCTTGGTCTGGAGCAGTTCGCTCCTGGCGGTGAACCCCGCTTCCTGTTTCGACCAGAGGCCGGATTGCTTCTCGAACTCGGCTTCGAGGAGCCTGAACTGCTTCGAGGCGGCTGCTTCGGCGTCGCCGTGGGTCAAGATCGGGACGATCTTGTAGCCAATGCAGTCCAGGCCCTCCATGCCGCTCGCATAGAACTCGGTGAAGGCCAGCATCTTGTCCACCGAGGCCCGGTCGGCGGCACAGAAGAAGGCGACCGCGGCATCCTTGAACAGGCTCAGGGCATAGAACATCCCGTAGCGGTCACCGGAACAACTGAGGTGTTGCCCGTAGGCGAGCTGCTTGAGAGATTCCCTGGCGGCTTTCTTGTACTGGGAGCTCAGCGTCTTGATGGTGTCGGTGGAGCGAATCTCCAGCGGGACATAGGATTGCCTGTACTTGTCGCTCTTGTACGAAAACCGGCTTGGGCTGATGACGCGGCGCGCGGGCTTCGCGCAGTGCGTGGCGTTGTCGCTGTCCAGCCAGACTTCACTGGTGCACACAGCGCACTTGTACAAGAACTTCATGAGGTCTCCGGGCCCTTCACGAATCGGAAATGGAAGCGCCTTCGGAGGTTAGCCCGGGCACGGACCCGTCGCGAGGACGCACCGCATCCGCTTCGCCGCACCGCCACTGGAACGCCCGTGGCTTCACGGAAACAACCCAGGGAGGTGTGGACATGCGCCCCTCCTATGTCGCGAACCGCTTCCGGTAGTCCCTCGGCGAGATGGAGAGGTTTCGCTGGGTTCCTCTGGTACCCGTACGTCGGGTACTACGGGGGCAAGGCAGGCGTGAACGAGGATCCGGGCCTCGTTCCAGTCGTCCAGAGCGCCATGGAGGCCTCCGACCGGCGGAGCTCGTTCCAGCTCTACAACCCGGGCTCCTACGACACCTACTGCTACCCGCGTGAGGTGGCGGGCGCGACGAAGCGCCCCAGGCTGGAGGTCCGCTACGGCGACGCCTGGCGGAGCGCCAGTGCGGCTCCCTCGGTTCGCACGAAGCACAGCGCCACGCTGCTGGCGGATGGCCGGGGGCTGGTCACCGCCACGGTGTTGCTCGACGGCCGCGTCCTCGCCGTCGGCGGACAGGCGGACGCCTCCACCGCGTCGCTCGCTTCCGCCGAGCACTTCACGTCCATCACGGACCTCTGACTCGACCTTCGCTGACGGCCCTCGTCCGCGACGCCATCCAGGAATGGCGCGTTTGTTTTCACAGCTCCGAGGGAAAATTGGAATCGAAGCGCTCCCGGAAATGTCAGACCGACTTGGTATGAATCTCCCTGCGCGGCGCCATTCAGGGCGTCGCCAAAAAGGTGGCCTTCACAATGAACATGTCATTGATTTCCCTCGGGCTTTTGGTCGGCATGACAGGGGTCGGCTGCGCGGGGCTCGACGAGGCCGAGGCGGTGGACTCCTCCGTATCGACGGACGCGACCTCCCAGGTCACCCAAGGCCTGATCACCCAGGTCACCGGTACCAGCCCGGTCACCTTCGTCGCCGCGTCGGGCAACGAGACGAAGCCATACGACCAGTCCGCCACGTCGGTGGTGGCATACACGCGGGACTCAACAACGGGGGCGTTCACGGCCTATCCGGGCACGGGCTCCGCGGACGGCACCCTCTCCGTGCCGAACGTCCCTTCCGGCCGCATCTACCTGAAGCTGGGCTCGCGCTACCTGGTGAGCACCGGCCGCGCGTTCGACCTGGGCTCCACGGAGTGGGGCCGCGATGGCAGCTTCGTCTCGCTGCCTACCCCCGTGACGGTGTCCGCCACCGGCCTGTCTCCCTGGCAGCCGGGGGACTACCTGGAAATGTATTCGTTGAACCCGGGCGCGTTCGGCTACATCAATGGCGGCGTCACGGGGTTCCCCCTGGCGGGCGCCACGTCGCTCTCCGGGCTGATCTTCGATTACGCCCAAATGCTCAACCCGGTGCTGCTCGACAGCGGCCTCGGGGATGTGTTCTCCCTGGCGCAGATGCGGTTGCAGACGAGCGCGAATGGAGTGCCCTACCGCGCGATGCACAAGGTGCTCAACACGAGCATGACGCAGGTGGAGGGCCAGCCCGTCACCGTCAGCGGAACCTTCACCCAGCCCGTCGCGACAGGCACTTTCGCGGTGGACTGGAGACGCTCGGCCTTCGAGGCCATGCGCACCCAGGTGAACCCGGGCGCGGTCAGCACGTACAACGAGATCTGGATGTCCGCCCGGCCGGCCGCGCTGAGCTCGGCGTTCGCGTCCATCAGCGGGCAGCCACTGCTCGTGAAGCTCAATCCTGACACGCAGCGGACCGACATCGTCACGGGGAGCATGACCTACAACAACCCGCTCCCGGCGACGTGGCAGAAGGTGGCGCTCGCCGCCGCGGGCTTCACGAAGAGCTACGCGCTGGGGACCGCGACGCCCTACACCCTGAGCGTGGACATCCGCGTGGATCAGGAGGCGAGCGCGTTCACCGCCGCGCCCGTGGAGCCCCTCGTCGGGCCGGTGCAGGCACCCCTGGTGAACACGCGCGGCGCGTTCCAGAACCTCACGGGCGTGGGGACCGACGCCTCGCTGCGCTGGTCGAAGCCGCTGGTCGGCACGGCCACGAACTACGTGGTGAACATCTTCCGGCTGGGCACGAGCAACGGTTCCACCACCGCGACGCGCGTGGCGGTGCTGCACACGGATCTCCAGAGCGTGTACCTGCCCCCGGGCGTGCTGCAGTCGGGCCAGACGTACTTCGCGGAGATCCAGAGCTGGTACCAGCCCGGCTCGGACCTCGCGACGAGCCCGTTCAAGCGCGCGCTGCCTCGAGGCCGCGCCAGCGTGCTCACCGGCATGTTCAGCCCGTAGACGCTTCAGCCTGTAAGGAGCCTGGCACGGTCGTGTAGCAGCACTTGTTTCCGGTCGACACGAAGGTGCACGCGGAAGTTGGGGCTGCACTTCCTTCCAGGAAGTGCAGCCCCTGCCGCTGGAAGCCTTCATGTTGCGCCACTCGCACTTCGCGACGCACGCATTGGCATCCTCAAGCGGCGCTAGAAACGCGACCAGGCCTGAGTCGTCCCGCCTTCACATTTGAGTTGTTCCAGTTGGACATCGTGTCCCACGCTCCTGGCGCCAAGACAGAGTTCGCTCTTCTTGTTCACCGTGCACGGGGCGCCCCCTTCGCACGTCCGGACAACCCATTTCTGGTTTTCTGAATCGTCACACTCCGGTCCGCTGGCTTCCGCACGGATGTGACCCTCTTCGCCGATACCTCACGCCCCCCCTGGGGCCCCAGGGCTCACTTCGCTGGAGGTCGCGATCCGGGTCGCGACCCTGCTCGGCGAGGAGGTGATTGTCTCACCTCCCGCGGACGATCCCTCGGTTGCCTACGCCTGGTTCCTCGTCACGCCCGAGGGCACGCTCTTCCGGGCCAACGAAGTCTGGCCAGGCGATGAGACGGACGCCGTCGATATCAACCGGGCCTCCCTCATTCCCCTGTAGTGGAGCGCGGGTATTTCACTGTCTGTAACAAATGTCGGGCAGCGCTGGCGTCAGCGCATGGGGCTGG
Organism: Corallococcus terminator; assembly: GCF_003611635.1. GTDB lineage: Bacteria > Myxococcota > Myxococcia > Myxococcales > Myxococcaceae > Corallococcus > Corallococcus terminator. The sequence continues at coordinate 19,550 of NZ_RAVZ01000012.1, forward strand.
CAACAACCTGTTGGCGCGTGGAGCGCGTGTCCGACGGAGCCCTTCGCCCCGGAAGGCTTCGACAAGGGCGCGGACGCAGGACCCGCCTCCGGGGAAGCATGGGGTTCCGTGGAAAAGCCTGGTCATCTCCACGGCTTGGGCCACTCAGCGTGTTCCTCGGGGATGGCGTCGCCATGTGAGCGGGCCTCGTCCATGACGTAGCGGGCCGGTTCCGCTCGCATCTGCGCAGGGAACCCGAGACAATCCCCGGCATGAAACTGCGACTCTCGATTCTCCCCTTGTTGATTGTCTCACTCGCGACCGCTCCCATACTCTCTGGCTGTGGTTCCGACAGCGGCCCTCCGACGCCGCCCACGCGCCTTGATGCGGGCACCGGGTCCGACGCGGGAACCGAGACGGACGCGGGCACCACGCCCGACGCAGGCACCGAGTCCGATGCAGGCACCGAGTCCGATGCAGGCACCGAGTCCGATGCAGGCACCGAGTCCGATGCAGGCACCGAGTCCGACGCGGGCACTGAATCCGACGCGGGCACTGAATCCGATGCGGGCACCGAGCCTGACGCAGGCACCACGCCCGACGCAGGCACTACGCCTGACGCAGGCACCGAGCCGGATGCGGGCACCACGCCCGACGCAGGCACCGAACCGGACGCAGGCACCGAACCGGACGCGGGCACCGAGCCGGATGCGGGCACCACGCCCGACGCAGGCACCGAGCCGGACGCGGGCACCACGCCCGACGCAGGCACCGAGCCGGACGCGGGCACCACGCCCGACGCAGGCACCGAGCCGGATGCGGGCACCACGCCTGACGCGGGCACCGAGCCGGATGCGGGCACCACGCCTGACGCAGGCACCGAGCCGGATGCGGGCACCACGCCTGACGCAGGCACCGAGCCGGATGCGGGCACCACGCCCGACGCGGGCACCGAGCCTGACGCGGGCACCACGCCCGACGCGGGCACCGACCCCTTCACCGTCTGCGAAGGCACCTGCCAGGACACCTCCGCGCTGATTGAAATGGAGGGGAACCAGCGCGTCCTGACCAACGCCTTCTTCGGCTACGAGGAGCCCTCGACCCCCGGAGAGCCGTGGGAGCTGTGGATCGAACTCAACAACGGCACGCCGGGTGAGTGCCCGTCCCCGGACTCGTCGTTCCCGCCGCAACTCATCAGCGTCTACGCGGTGAAGGTCCCGGTGGACGCGACGCCGCAGACAGGCTCCGCGGCCGGTGAGCCGCGCGCGACACTGGTCGACCTGGAGGGCGGGCTCTCCTCGAACTACTTCGACCACAGCACGAACTTCACCTTCACGCCCGTGGCGGCCTCGCTCTGCCCCACCTGCGCCAAGGCCGGCACCCCTCCCGCGTCGCACTTCGTGGCCTTCGACGTAAACGGCCTCTACGTGGACGGAGCCCTCACCGGACACGGGTACGCCACCTACTGCCCCTCGCTCGACACCTTCCAGACCCCGTGACCGCGGTCCGGCTTGCCTGACGGTGAGCCGGGCCCGTGGTTCGAAGAGAGCAGCCCCTTGAGATGAATGACCCCGTGGCGCCCGCTCGGAGCCACGGGGTCTTGTTTTCGGGCCTGGAGCCGAGGACGCCACGCGGCGTCAGCGCGACTTCGCGCCCCATTGCTCGACCATCAGGTCGATGAAGCGCCGCACCTTCGCCGGCAGGTAACGCTTGCTCGGGTAGATGGCCATGATCCCAACGACCCCCGTCTCGCAAGACGGCAGCAGCGCCTTGAGGCGGCCGCCCGCCAGGTCTTCGTCGACCAGGAAGCCGGGAAGATAGGCGATGCCCAACCCCGCGACCGCCGCATCCCGGATCGCCTCGCCACTGTCGAGACGAAAGCGGCTTCGCCCCTCTATCGTCACCCACGCGCCATCCTCCTGGCGCAGCCGCCAGTGCTGTCGTCGCGTCCGGCTGCTGAAGAGCAGACAGTCATGCTCCGCGAGCTCCTCCAGCGTCTCCGGTTCGCCGCGCGCGTCGAGGTAGGAGGGGGCTGCGCAGACGATGGCCCGGTGCTGCGCCACGAGCCGGGACACCAGACGCGTATCCGTGCTGGTCCCGTTGATGCGCACGGCCAGGTCGTACCCCTCCTCGATGATGTCCGCGACGCGATCGGTGAAGCTCACCTCCGCCTGGACCTCGGGCCACCTGCGCAGATAGTCCCGCAGCAAGGGCAGGACATGCAGTCTGCCGAAGGCGCCGGGCACAGTGAGCCGCAAGACCCCTCGGGGAATCCCCGTGCGCTGCCCGACGCTGGCTTCCGCTTCGTCCAGGGCCGCGAGGACTTGCTGGCAGTGCTCATGGAACACACGGCCATCGTCGGTGAGGCTCAAGTGGCGCGTCGTGCGATTGAGCAGGCGCACACCCAGGCGGGACTCCAGCCGGGCCAAGGCCTTGCCCGCGGCGGAGCGAGTCAAGCCGATGGCCCGGCCGCCGCCCACGAAGCTGCCCGCGTCCACGACGGACATGAAGGCGAAGATTTCATCCAGATTGGCGCGCTTCATCGATGGCTTCCGGTTGTAGCTCGCGCGTCGCTGGAGAGGGGAACGCCGTTCGTCAATGGGCCCGGTATCTTCACCCGACTCGAACCCCTGGAGCGCACCCATGCCCGTAACCCTGCTCAACCCCGACGGACTCATGAAGACCGAAATGTACCGACAGGTGGCCATCGCCACCGGGACCCGGCAGGTGCACATCGCGGGGCAGGTCGCGTACGACGCCGAGGGGCAGCTCGTCGCACGGGGGGACCTGGCCGGACAGGTGGCGCAGTCCCTGCGCAACGTCTCCATCGCCCTGACGGCTGCCGGGGCGACGTTCAAGGACGTCGTCCGACTGACGTTCTACGTCGTCGACTGGAAGCGCGAGCTGTTGCCCGACTTCGCCGCCGGCATCGAGCGGGTCGCCGGGGAGCTGAAGTTCGTGCCTGCGCCGGCATCGCTCATCGGCGTCTCCGTGCTCTTCGAACCGGGCGTGCTCGTCGAGATTGAAGCCACTGCGGTCGTGGACTGAGCCACGCGGCAACCTCCGCTCCCTGCCGACTATTTCTTCGGCAGTCGGACGTTGGGATTCGGAGCGACGGTGGGCGGAGCCTTTGCCTTGAAAGCGCCGCCGGACGCGGTCTTCATCGCGGGCCCCGCCGCATTTCCCAGTTGGGTGCGAGGTGACGACGTCGCGGGCTGCTGGGTGGGCGTGACAGGCCGGGTCGTGGCCGGCTTGCGCTCCGGCGTCCGTTTGGTTTGAGGGGTCATCGTCTTCATCGATTGCCTCCTTCGCCATCCATCGTGAGTGTCATGGGCGCGGACCCGGGATCCGACCGGCGGGAATCCCTTCCACCTTGAGCAGCAGTCCGGGCGACGCGGGAGCCTCCAGATCCACCAGCCCTCCCGGGCCGGTGACATGCACATCCGTCCCGATTTCCAGCCGGCACCCCACCGCCGGACGTCCCGCCTGGTCCTGCGCCAGGAATCGGCGCCGGTCATCGCTCACCACCACCGACGGCCGTCGCAGCACCACCTGCGCCTGCGCGACGAGCACGCAGCGCTGGCCCTTCACGCTGGCCCGGACCTGGGCTCGGACGCGCGCCACTTCCGGTGTCGTGCCTTCGGGAGGCTTCGCCAGGAGCGTCGCCCGGGGCGATGGTGCCGCCTGCGACACCGCGCCCTCCCAGAGTGCTTCGAAGCCGTCATCCAGCCCCACCGCCGCCAGTGACAGCGGCACCCGCACCGGCTCCGCTCCCATCCAGAGTTCATCCGGCGCGACGATGGCCACCTCCGGCTCCAACTGGAGGTCCGCGACCTGGCGCCAACGCTCCGTCAGCACGTCCGCGAGCCACCCGGCTTCTTCAGGTGACATGCGGACCAATGCCCTCTCCAGGTGCGCGGGGTCCGACAGTCTTTGAAGCGCGGCGGCACCGTCGGTGAACCGGGCGTTCAACAGCAGCCCATCAAGCTGGCCAGGGAGGTGCTTCGAGAGCGAGCGCAGCAGGTGTCCCAATCGCTGCCGGGGAGGAAGGCCGCTCATCCCCGCCTCCGCCACAGCGACCGACCCGTCATCCTTCGCCGCAGTCGCTGTTCGGCCTGCTGAAGGGCTTCGTGATCCTCGCGTGTCACCCGCCGGCCATTCACGAAGAAGACCTCCCTGCCTGCATCTGATTCAGGGTCCGGTGGCTCCGCCCATGAGCGCTCCTCCTCCAGCATCACTTCCCGAGGCGCTGCTTCGGCTCCGAGGGGTGGAACCAGGGCCTTCACTTCGATTCGCACGGGCTCCGGCGTGGGACGACCGGTGCTCCGGACTGGAGGCGGTGGAGGCGTCCGCGAGTCCCGGGTGGATGACGGTGGAGGCCGCGGCGAGTGGGCTGCGGGCTTCGTCAGCCCTGGCCGATGCCTTGGTTCACCCGTCAGGACCGGAACGGTGCGTTCGCCCAGGGCCGACGGCGGCAGGTCCCTTGTCGGTGCATGCGGCCTTCTCCGGCGAGGCCGCGGCGGTAGAGAAGGACCTGATTCGACCGGGGCGAGCAGCGGCGCAGGGGAACGGGTACGGGACACCCGGTCACGACGCACCGTCTCTTCGGGTGCGCGTGCGCGAAGGGGCTGGCTCGTTGTCTGTGTTTCAAGGACCGCGCTGGGCGGGCGCGGCACCCGGGTCCTTCGCGGCGTCTCGGCTTCCGACAACGTGCCCCTGGCGCGAGGGACTTCGGTCGACCGTGCTTCGGGACCTCTCAAGCTCGCGCGGGCAGGCGTGACGGACGGAGCGTCCTGCTCGCGCCGTGAGAACAGAGGCGGCATGACTCCGGGTGATTCCGTGCTCACCTCGTGGACCCCTTCCACGAGAGCGGGCCCCCTCTCGGCGTCCTGGCTTCCACCCGTGACTTCGACCCCGGGGCCGGGCGTGGGCTGGAGCTTCGGTGCTCCCTCCAGGGTCGGCTCCGGGCGAGGAACGCGGCGGCGCAGGGAACCGGGGGCCTCCGGCATTGACTGAGCACGGGCCAGAACAGGCTGCACGGACGCGGGCGCCTTCCCCGTGGCCACGCCGCGAGGTTCCACCGACAGCGCGGCCCTGGGCCCCGACGCGCGTGACTCGGTCTTCGCCGAGCGTCCGCCCTCCCCTCCCTGTCGCGGTGACGGAGGCGCGGGCAGGGACGGTGGCAGGGGCGGATCCACCTTGAAGTCTCCGCCCTCTCCACGCTCCAGCGGATGCAGCACGCGGTCCAGCTCCGTGAGGAGCGCGGCCACCGCGTAGACATCGTCTCGCGGATCGCTCATGTCGGAACTCCCAGCCAGGTCTTCAGCACCGCCGCCGCGACCCGCAGCTCCGGATCACGCAGCACCGTCTTCGTCACACCGCCGTCCTGCACGGTGACGTTCACCGTGCCCGGATCCAGCTCGATGGGCAGCATCACTCCCGTGGCGAGGCTCGGGCCTCCGAAGCCCTTGAAGTCGCGCCGCAACGTGACGTCCCGCACCAGCGCCTTTGGCAGTTGGAGGTCGCGCAGCGTGATGACCACCACCTCCTCGTCATCCCCGCAGCACACCGGCGTGGGCGTCACCGTCACCGGGTCTTCCTCCCGCGCCGCCGCCCCCGTGAGCACCGACACCGTGTCCACCTGGGCCACGCCCTGCCACCACGTGCCTTCATCGTCCGCGCCACGCACCAACAGCAGCTCGCCCGGCCGTGCGACCGGAACAGGCTTCGTGGAGCCCGACGTGCTCGCCAGCGGTATTCCGTCCAGGAACAGCCGCGCCGCGCCCACCTCCACCGGCGGCAACAGCTTGAACGTCTGTCCCGGATACGGCGCGGGCACCGTCGGCGGCACCAGCCCCAGCGCATTGCCCCCCTGCCCCAACAGCAACGTCAGCCGTGTCCCCAGCACGATGGCCTCCTGCACGACGCCGTCCGCCTGCGGGCCCGCCGCGGACTGCCCCTCCAGCAACTCCTGCGTGCCGAGCGACACCGCGCTCCCGCTCACCGTCGCCCCGCTCCTCACCAGCCCCGCCACGCCCGGCAGCTTCGCGTCCGTGGCGATGGAGACATTCAGGGGCGTGATGCGCAGCCGCTTGTCCCCGGGCGGCCCCCCCTTCACCTCCCAGCCGAGCACGATCGCCAGCGTGGGCCGCTCGCCTCCCACGTGCGCCACGTGCCCCGCCTGCACCTTCGTCAGATCCGCCGTGGGCGTCACCGACAACGCCGTCGCCTGCGTGGGCGTGTCCTTCGCCACCGTCACCGCGCCCACCAACGGAATCCCCGTGGACGTCCCCGCCAGGACCCGGGTCAGGCTGTCGCAGAACGGCTTCAACACCTGGCGCAGCAGCGGCGCCAGCACGGCGCGGTTGCGCGCGTCGAACCACCGCTGACGGAACACCCAATGGAAGCGCAGCGACCATTCCAACGTCCGCAGCATCCGCAGCGAGCCGTCCGGATACGCGAGCCGCACCGCCACCGCGTCGTCCATCCCCCTCCCCGCCTCCACGTCCAGCAACGTCATCTCGATGGAGAGCTGACCGGGGAGGTTCGGTGAATCCGCCCGGCGCAGCGTGGCCTGGAGGTCCGCCAGCGCCGTCGGGGAGTGCGTGGCGGTGCGCGGCGGCTGGAGCGCGGTGGCGACCGTCCCGTAGTCCGTCGCCTGACCCTGGAGCGAATCCGCCGCGCGCTGGAGCGCATCCGTCAGGGCCACGTCCGCGCCCTGCTCCTCCACCGTGGTCTTCGCCTGGAGCAGCACGCCGCGGTCCGCCAGACATTCATCGCGACAGGTCGCGGCCCCCGACGCCACCGGGTCGAACGCGCTGGAAAGCGAGGAGGTGCTCAGCCCGTCCAACACACTGTTCAGCGGCACCGTCTCCGCCGTCGTCGTCAGCTCGCCCCGGCGCGTGGCGCGCAGCCCGGTCCACGTCGTCATCTCCGCCGCGTCCCCTTCCGCGGCGGCGCGGCGCTGGTCCGTGCTGAAGAGTCCCGCGTCGATGGCCTCGTCCACGGTGCCGCTCGCCAGCAGCGGCCCGAAGTCATACGTGGGCACGCGCACCGCCACCTCGCCGCCGTGCTTCTCGTCGCGGAACGCGAACAACGTCACGGTGCCCGCGAGGATCGACGCCCCCGTGAGCTCACCGTCCGCGTTCGTGCCGATGGTCGCCACCGCGAACTCCAGCTCCTCCACACCCGGCAGCCGCTGCTCACCGCCCACGAGCGCCGCGGTGGTCAGCCCGGGCAGGCCCGCGCCTCCCGGGGCGCTCGGCAGGGCTGGCGACAGCGCGATGCCCACCGCGCGACGGCGGGCCCGTTCGATGACGCTGAACACGGGCAACAGCGCGCACACCGTCTGCACGTGCGGCGAGTCCTGATCCGCCGCGCCCTCCACCCGGTCCAGGAACGCATCCAGTTGCTTCCAGGCCGCCTGCCAGCCGTCCAGCTCCATGCTCAGGCGCTTCACCGCGCTCACGGACCGCTCCCTTTCTTCGGCGTCCCGGACGCATCCGACGGAGCAGGCGTCGCCGCCACCGGGGGCGCCGGGCTGGGCGCGCGCTCCGACGGACCCGGTCCTCCGAAGCCCATCGCCAGTGAGCGTCCGCCCCGGCGCTGGGCCTGCTTCGTCGCGGCGATGCCCGCTTCGATGTTCGCGGACGTGGGCAACTGCTCCTTCGACTGTTCCAGCACCTCCACCAACGTAGAGCGAGCCCGACGCGCGCCGTCCACCAGCTCCTGGGGCGTGCGCCCCACCGCCTCCGCGAAGCCGGCCGGGGCCTTCTCCAGCGCCTTCACGAACGCGTCCGCCTGCGCCTGGCTCTCCGTCTTGAGGTTGCCCCAGGCGTCCTTCACCTCCTTGCCGCTGGCCTCCAGCACCTGCGCCGCCTTGCTCTCCGCGAGCTGCTGCGCCACGTCCTCCAGCGTGAGCTTCCCTTCGGCCAGCTCCATGGCCGGGGTCTGGCCCAGCAGCTCCCAGAGCAGGGCGGCCTTCGCCAGGTTGGGACCGGATGCCAGGAGGCAGATGCCTCCCACGTAGCCGCCCGGAGGCCGGTTCTGCGCTTGGAGGAAGGCCTGCTTCAGCCCCGCCACCCCGCCGCGCGTGGACACCGGCAGCGCGTACATGCCCGCGGACTTCAGCGCGTCCAGCAGGTCCACCACGGCCTGCACCGCCTGGGCGAGCTTCAGCAGCACCTGCACCTTGTCCTGCATCGCGGCCGCCAGGCTCTTGATGAGCCCCGCCAGGTTGTCCACCGACAGCAGGAGCGACTTGAGCGCCTCCGGGAGGATGAGCAGCTTCTCCAGGTCCGGAAACAGGTCGCGCATGCGCGCGGACTTCCAGTCCGGCTTCACCGACCGGCCTCGCACCCGGCTGCGGCGGGGATCCACCGCGCCCTTCGGATACTTCTCGAAGGCCTTCTTGAAGGCGCTGATGTTGAACAGCTTGCCCATCAGGTACAGCGCCTGCCGGAGCGCATCCAGCGACGGCGCCGCCATCACGATGAACACCGCCTGCACCGGCGCGCCGTCCGTCACCACCGGGCGCGCGTCGTCCCCCGGGTCGTCGAAGGAGGCGGTGAACCGCCCCGCCCAGCGCGAGAAGGCATCCGGCGTCACCGGCGGTCGCTCCAGCGCGAACCCCGCCTTGAAGTCCTTCGGCAGGTTCGGGATGAAGCCCGTCTCCGCGAGGTTCGTCTCCGTGGGGCCGATGCCCGGCGCGTCCGCGTAGAGGTACGCGCCCGCGTTGAGCAGGTCGTCGATGATGTCCTTGAGCAGCGCGTACGCCGCCAGGATGAGCGCCCGGAATGGATCCGGCAGCCCCAGCAGGATGGCCGCCAGCGCCTGGAGCAGCGCCTGCACGAACTGGAGCACCGCGATGATGACCTGGAGCGGCGGCTGGATGATGCCCACCAACTGCTCCAGTCCCGGCGGCGCCGCGAGCACCAGCGGCTTCCACGAGGGCCCTCCGGACGTGCCTGTGCCGTCGCCTCCCTCGGCCTCTTCCAGCGCCTTCGCGAGCTCCGCGCAGCAGACCTCCAGCGCGCCGTGGAGCTCAGCGAAATCGGCGTCGGTGGGGTCGGCCACGCGCGTCCTCCCGGGTGCGTTGCTCCAGCTCCAACATCTTCTCCAGCCGCTCGGCGTCCTGCGCCACGCCCACCGCCGCCGCCTGGAGCAGCAGCGCCTTCACCTCTTCCAGACGCTCGCGCAGCACCGCCGCATCCAGCGGACTCCAGCCGGGTTGCTTCATCGCGTCACCCCACCGGCATGCGCTTGACGAAGCCGAAGTAGGACCAGTCCAGCATCGGCGTCATCGCGGCCCACACGTCCAGCAGCGGCCCGTACGCGGCCACCGTCATCGGGTTCACCGCCTTGAGGATCTGCGCCAGCATCGTGAAGTGGATGGCCAGTCCGTCTCCCAGCACCATCGGCGACACGGCGGAGATGCCCCCCACCTGGCACATACCCAGCATGGTGTTGATGGACACGTTGCCCATCAGCGCGTCGATGGAGACGGCGTTGAGTGACGGCCCCGGCATGTCCGGCATCGTCGCGGCGATCTTCACCGCCTTGCCCGCGGCGATCTGCGCGTTGCCTCCGGACGTTACCCCGTAGCCGCCCACCGCCGTCTCCTGCGACGCGCCCGACACGGTGCGCGTGTGGCTGCCCTGGATGCGGTCCTCGCGCGGGCCACCCACCGTCTCCTTCAGGCCCTTGCCGCCCACCTCGCGGGAGTAGCCCGCCGTGTCCACCTTCTCCGTCAACGAGCCCGTCACGTGCAGCGTCACGTCCCCGCCCACGTCGCGGGTGTGGCTGCCATCCACCGTCTCCTCCTGCTTGCCGGCGACCTCCAGGCGGTCGTCGCCGTCCACCTCCGCGGAGCGGTTGCCTTCGTTCACCGTGCGCTCGTTGCTGATGAGCTGGTCCAGCCCTTCGGACGACAGGATGATGCGGTTGCCCTGCCGGTCGTGGATCTCCACGCGCGCGGATTCGGGCCTGTCATCCAGGACGATGTAGTGGCCCGTGGCGGACTTGAGCATCCGCACCCCTGGCACCGCCGTCTGGGGTGGGTAGTCGTGCTTGGGCACCTCGCTGGTGTCGGGCGCCACGCGCGCGGTGGAGTCCGGCTGGCCCAGGTCCGCGAGGGCCGGCTCGCCCCACCACATGCCGCTCCAGATGGGCTGGGACAGGTCGCCGCCCTCGAACTCCACCCAGACGCCGGCGCCCACGTCCGGCACCATGAACAGGCCCTGGTCCGGTCCCGCGTAGGGCGTGCAGGGCATGGCCCAGCCGGTGGCGACGTCCCCCATCAAGCGCGGCACCACGCACTGGATGCGGCCCAGGTTCTTGGGGTCCTCCACGTTCGACACGTAGCCGCGGTACTTGCCGAAGTAGCGGCTTTCGGTCCGTTCGATGAGCTGTTGCAGGAGTTGTTCAATCATCGCGCGGTCCCCAAATCATTGTCCTCGTCGTACTGGCGCACGCCGGAGACGTCCGAGAGGTTGATGAACACAGGTGTGGTGCCGTCCGGCCCCGTGAGGTGGACGACGTCGTCGATGAGCTCCACCACCAGGCCCACGTACACCTGGCCGAGCGTGGTGAAGAGGTAGCAACGCTGCCCCATGCGGGCTTCGAGCAGCTTGCGCATCAGTCCTCCAACGCCGTCACCAGCCGCGTCGTCAGCTTCACGCGCGTGTCCACCCAGACACCCACCTCGCGCTGGCGCTCCGTGGCGAGCTTTCGGCGCGCGGCGCGCACCAGGTCCTGGAGCTTCACCGGCTGGGGCGCCACCGGCGGCAGGCGCGAGGAGCGCCCGTCCAGCGCCTTGAGCACGGCCACGTCCACGTCGAGCTTCGCGCGGGTGCCAGCCAGCTTCGACAGCGCCGCGACCTTCGCGTCCGGTGCATCCGGCGTGGTGGAGAGGGTGACTTCCGGCAGCGCGTTGCGCTGGAGGGCGACACGGCCATTGAGGGCGAAAGCGTCAGGCATGGTGGGGGTGTCCTTGGCGTTGTTCGCTACGGGTTGAGTTCCACCACGGAGTCGGCTTCCTGCACGTGGACGCCCGACGTGGTCGCGTTGCCGACCGCCGCCACGCGCGAGCCCCCCAGGATGACGACGGAGTGGGCATACGGATCCGGTGGAGGGGGCGCGGGGACGTTCGCGGTCACCGTGGCGTCCTGCACCGGCGTGGGGCCCCCCACGCTGCCTCCGCTGTAGAACGAGTCCGCCAGTACCTCGTGCAGCACGGACACGTTGAGGATGCTCTGCTTCACGGTGGGCGCCGCTGAATCGATGCCGAGCACGCTCTTGTCCACGAGCTGGAGGGCCTTCTTCGGATCTCCCTCCGCCGAGGCCAGCACGGAGCGCACGTGGCCCTGCACGTCCTCCGGCTTCTCCACGTGGAGCGCCACCCGGTCCACCAGGGTGCGCAGCGCCGCCGTGGGCGAGTCGTCCATCGGCTCCGCGATGCCGTAGAGCGTCCGGGCGCTGATGCGCAGATCGATTCCCTGCGGCAGTCGCGCCCGCACATCCTCCAGCGTGGGGCGGTCCACCACGGCGCGGGTGGGAATGTCCGCGCTGAGGGGCTTGCCGTCCGGTCCCACCTGCGGGGCCGGCGCGGTGACCATCTCCGCCAGCAGCGTGGAGAAGGCGTCGCTCGCCACGTCGCGGCGGCGCTGGAGGCCGCCCAGCAGCAGCTCCTGGTTCAGCGGCACGCCCAGCGAGGTGCCCCCTCCCACCGGAATCTGGAGGATCAGCGAATCCGAGGGCAGCGTCCACGGCGGCTGCACGGGCGGCAGGGCCGGCGTCACCGGCTCCGCGCCCAGCACCACGTTGCCGGTGAACGTCACCGGCGCGCGGCCCACGCGCAGGACGACGACGTTCACCGTGTCCAGACTTTCGCAGCGGTTGCCGCTGAAGACGGTGGAGTCCGTGCGGCGCAGGTACACCGCGCCCACGCCGCCCGCGCTGCGCAGCGTGTTGCCGGACACCGTGGTGGAGATGACCGGCCCGCCATTGCCCAGCACGAGCAGCGCCGGGCCCCTGGCGGAGATGTCATTGCCCTCCACCTGCACGCCTCGCAGCGACCGGACCTGGGGCAGCGGCAGGATGGGGATGGGTTTGATGAGGAAGTCGAGCAGCGCGGACTGCACCGGCGCGAACGCGGCGTCCAGGTAGCGCGAGGCCGCCGTGCTGGCGCTCTTCGCGGGCACGAAGACCTGGGACGGCACCGTGAGCGGGCGGTTGAGCACCGGCCCCGCCGCGAAGCGCTGCTTCAGGGAGCCGAGCTGCACCAGGTCCTCCGCGCGCGGCACCCCGGCGAGCACATTCACCGGGAGGGCCAGCGTCGCGGGCGCGACGGAGCGTCCGGGCAGGTCCACCTTGGGCGGAGGATCCGAGGCCAGGAAGGGCACGCGGGACAGCTTCGCCACCAGATCCTCCGGGAGCGTGTCGGTGACGACGAGCACCCCCGTGCCCCCTCCGCCGCCACCCTCGTGGCGCACGGTGTTGCCGCGCACACCCACCTCGCCGCGCCAGTCGATGGCCACCTCGTGCAGCAGCGCCTGCGCCAGCGTGTTGCCGCTCTCCAGGAAGACGTTGTCGCGCACCACCAGCTCACCGGAGCCCGCGAAGGAGGCGACCGCCTGACCCAGGCCCGGGTCCCCGGCGGTGGGCAGCCCCCCGCACGCGAAGAAGTGGTTGTCCGCCACCACCGTCACCGCCAGCCCCTGCCGCAGGACGAGGCCCGCCACCGCGCACCCTTCCAGCCGGTTGCCCTCCACGTCGAGGAGCGAGCCCGGCTGCACCTCCGACTCCGTCATGACGTGCCCCGACGCGGGCAGGACGGTGATGCCGGTGACAGCGTCCCGCACGGTGTTGCCGGACAACCTCACCCGGCCCCCCACGCCCGACAGGAAGAGGCCATCCGCGGGCTGCGGGAAGGTGTCGAAGACGGGCGGAACCAGGTCGCCTGGATCCGGCGCCTCGCCCCGCGCCAGTTGCTCCAGGCCCTTGCGCAGCACGTCCAGGATGCCGCCCAGGTCCGTCATGCCGGTGACGATGACGACGAGCGACGCGGAGACCTTCGTGGCGCGCTGTCGCAGGTACTCCTGGAGCCGGGCGATGCGCGACGCGTCGTCCTCGGCCGGGTTCAGGCCCTGCTCCGAGGCCCGCAGCAGCACCGCGGTCGCCTCCAGCTCCGGCGTCACCGAGCTGCCGGCCTTGGCGGAAGCCGACCCCGAACTCTTGCCCACGGCCTCGGCGGCGAGATCGGCCGGCTCCCTCGCAAGCTGGTGCAGTGCCTGGCGCGGGGCGTCGCCCGGCTCGTTGCCCGTGAGTCGCTGGATGGCTTCCCGGATGCGTTGCAGGATGCTCTCCCGGAGCTTCCCGTCGATGCCCACGATGTCCAGGGCACGGCTGTAGTGCGACACATAGAGCGCCATCGACTCCGTGAGCACCTTCCCGGGGGGGACGCCTCGCACCGCGAGCACCAGCGCGCCCAGCGCGGCGAGCCTGCGGTCCAGGGGATCCGCCCACACCGACCCGGTGGGAGGCAGCGCGACCGGCATCGGCAGCACGTCCAGCGTCTGCACGCGGATGCGATCCAACAGGCCTCGCGCGATGGCCACCTGCTCCGAGCGCTTCTGCGGCTGCGCGATGGCGGCGAGCACCGCCTGATGCGCCTGGGTGGAGAACGCGGACAACTGTGCATCCCCGCTCACCAGTTCCGAAAGTTGCCCCACGGCCGTGCTGAAGGAGCGCAACTGCTTCTCCACCGTGTCCTCGGACTCGGTGATGAGGCCCGCCGCCTGCCGATCCAGGTTCGCGGTGTAGAGGCCGATGGTGGCCGTGCGGCCCTGCGCCGTCACGCGCTCCGCGTCCTCCACGGACAGCTCCACCGGGGCCACCACGCCGTGGGTGAACTCCAGTACCTGCTTGAGGGTAGAGCGCAGCCGCTCCACCGGCCGGGCCTGACCTCCCGTGCGCTCCACGTCGCGGTAGTCCGTCTCCACCTGCTGGGCCAACTGCGGGTTGACGTCCTTGAGCTGATCCGCCAGGGCCTCCTTGGACTGGCGCAGTTGCAGCAGCACGTCCGCGCTGGCCTTCACGCCCATGGAGCGGCCCTTGCGCGGAAGCTGCTCCAGCGCGCTGGTGGCGAAGGTGCCGATGATGGTCTTCCGGGGGCCCACCGCCTCACCGATGACGGGCAGCCGGGCCTTCTGGGCCTGCACCTCGCGCAACTGCGCCACCTGGGCCAGGTTCGCGGACAGCGCGACCATCCGTTGCAGGTCGTCCGGTTCGCCCTGCACCTCCGCGAGCGCCTTCAGGAGCGGCTTCTTCACCGTGTCGGGCAGGCCCTGCACCAGGACATCCAGGGAGCCCTTGATGCGGTCCGCCGTCTTCGCCACCGCCTCCTTGCCGGACACGGTCGCCAGGTCGAACTGCGCCACGGTGTCCCAGGCGTCCTGGGACAGGTCATCCGGCGCGGTGAAGCTGGAGGCGCGGGCCAGCGACGAGCGGACCGCGTGCGACGTCTTCGTGTGGTCCTCGTAGCCCTGGGCCGCGCGCATCTCCGCGACCTCGCGCACCAGCATCTCCGTGAGGGTCGCGGGCGTACCGCCCAGGTCCTTCAACTGCTGCGCGAGTGTGTCCAGCGGACCGTAGAGGCCCCGGCCAAGCTGCTGGCGTCCGTCCTCGTCGGCCCCCGTGTACTGCAACACGGTGGCGTACATGCCCACCACGGCGGAGTGCACATCGCCGCGCTCCAGCCGGACGGTGGCCGGCGCGAGGCCCATTTGAAGGAGGACCCCGGCGATGGGTGGCAGCTTCACTGGCGGCTTCACCGGCGGCACCGCCGTCTTGCGCACCGGCGCGCGGAGGGTCTCCACCTCGTTGGCTTCCACGGTGAGGCCCTGGCCGGACACCACCGCGATGCCCGCCGCGCGCACCTCCGCGTCCTCCAGGCCGGGCTCACCGTACGCGACCGTGCGCCCCACCTGGAGCAGCCGATTGCCGCTCACGTGGGCCTCCTCCACCCCCGCCAGCACCACCGCTCCGCGCAGCGTCAGCCGCTCCAACCACCGCAGCGTCGCGTCCAGGGGCGCGCGCACCCGGGGCGTCACGTTCGCGACCAGCGCCTCCAGCAACGGCCGGGGCCGGGACAGCGCGGCCGGGCTCAGCTTCGTCTCCAGGCCCGGATCCAACCGGGACAGGGCCAGGGTGTTGTCCGTCTGCGATGGCACGTCCGCGAGGGCCACCTGTTCGAAGCGGTTGTCCTCCACGCGGATGCGCCCCACCGCGCCGCCCGTGCCCCAGGCGCGCACCGCTGCGTCGCCCAGCGAGCGCACCACGTTGCCCCGGATGCGCACGTCGAACACCGGCTGCGGTCCGCCCAGCAGGATGCCGAAGCCCGGCGTCGCTTCGCCCGCGCCCTCGATGCGGTTGTCCACCACCTCCACGTCCACGGCGGGGCGGCCGTTGGACTGGCCGTCATCCAGGCCATCTCCCACGACGATGCCGGCCACCACGCCCAGCACCGACGCGGCGGGCACGGCGGGCAGTGCGATCCACGAGTCGCGCACGCGCAGGCCCCGACCAGAGAGCTGGATGCCCACCTGGAACAGGCCGTTGGACGCCGCGTTGCGGATTTCATTGCCCACGACGTCCACGCCGTCGCCCGCGACCTGGATGCCTACCGCCGAGGAGCCCAGCACCTGGTTCTCCGCCACCAGCACGCGGTCCACCGGGCCGGTGGCGCCGCCCTCCGCCAGGTCCTGCACGAGGATGCCCACGTGGAAGCCCTGCACGCGGTTGCCCCGCACCTCCACGCCGGACAGCGTTCCGTCCGCCACGTGGATGCCGGTGGTCGCCTCGCCCAGCGGCTGGAGCCGGTTGCTGGTGATGGACAGCGTGTCGATGAAGAGGCCCGCGCGCGGGAAGGATGCGAGGAAGCGCTCGGCCAGATAGGGCGCGTACGGTGCGACGGCGATGCCGGTGGCCGCGCCGATGCGGTTGTCGTCGATGATGATCCGCGAGCAGGTGCCCGTCACCAGCACGCCCGTCGCCTCGCTGCCGGCCTGGTTCGCCTGGAGGTGGCAGCGGCGCAGCGACACGCCGTGGGAGTCCGCCAGGGTCACCACGCCGTGCGGCAGTGTCTCCAGCGCTTCCAGCAGCGGCTTTGCCTGCGGCACGTCCTCCAGCGGCTTGCCGGGGTGCAGCCGTTGCAGCTTGCGCAGTTGCACCAGCGTCGCCACCACCGAACCCGCGGCGCGGCCCTGGCCGGGCACGAGGACCTTGATGCGCTCGGCCACCACGTCCACGAAGTCGGCTTCGGCGGACGGGTGCTTCACGTCGTCCGTCTCCAGCACGCGGTCGTCGTCCACCTCCAGCAGCGGCACGAAGCGCAGGCCGTCCGTCGTCGCCACGCGGGGGGTGGGCGTGAGGAGGGAGGGCCGGGGCTCGCCAATCACCACGTCCTCGAAGGGCGCCTCCACCAACCGGAAGTCCTCGATGCGCACGTCGCCCAGCAGGCCGCAGCGGTCCACGAAGAACGCGCCGCCGGAGCCCTGGGTGCGCAGCTCGGTGGCGTCCCCGTCCCCCAGCAGGTGCACGGAGGACAGGTTGCGCAAGAGCACCGGGTGCTCCAGCTTGTAGCGGCCGGCCCGCACGAAGATGGAGCCGCCCTGCCCGCTCAGCCGGTCCACCGCCGCCTGGAGGGCTTCGTCCCCGGTGATGCCTTCGAGCATGTCCTGGTCGATGTCGCCGAAGCTGCGCACGCCGTCGCCCACCACCACCGTGAAGACGCCCGGGCCCGTCACCCGTTCGGACAGCTCCACGAGCCGGTCCCTCACCTGCGCGAGCGGGAGGTAGCGGGGCCGCAGGTCCTCGAACACGCGCGTCGCTCCGCCCTTCACGCGGGCCAGCGGCACGAAGTGGTGCACGGGGCCATGCACGGGCGCGTCGGTGAGCTGCTCCACGACTCCCCGGGCCGCCCCGTCCGCCGCGTGCACCCGCGCGGTGAAGGACCAGTAGTCCCCCGCCCGCCAGCCGCTGCCGGAGAACGCCAGCGTGATGCCATCCGAGAAGCGGTAGCGCAGGCCGGTGACGAGCAGGTCGCCGCCATCCCACCGCCGCACCAGCGCGCCCTGCGCCGGAGTGAAGGCCCGCCCCAGCGTGCCCCCCACCGGCAGCGGCACGGGGTCCGTGGTCAGCACGGCGCTCGCGTCCGCCAGCTCCAGCTTGCCGGTGTCCGCCTGCACGCCGCGCAGCCGCCGCAGCACCGGCTGCGGCTCGCCCTCCGGCTGGAGCCGTGTGACACGGTCCTCGATGACGATGAGGTCGCCGGCCCGCAGCTTCGCGGCGCTCGCGGGGGACACCTGGAGCGTCATCGCATCCGCGGAGGCGGGCGCGGTGAGCGGCAGCACCGTGGAGCCGTTGTCGCGCGACCACAGCACCACCGGCCGCTCCCCGCCCTTGAAGAGCTCCACGCGGACGTGGAGGTTGTCGGTGCCCAGGTAGCCTTCACCCGTGGAGGCATTCTCCGTGGAGAGGCAGCGGTCACGGCACGGATCCAACGGCTCTGGCGGAAAGCGGTCCGGCAGCGCGCCCGTCGGGATGTTCGTCGTGAGGCGTCCCCCACCCGTCGGCGTGGGCAGCACCTCCGCGCCGGTGTTGGACAGCCCCTGGAGCGCGCGCACCTGGGAGACGAGCCGCAGGCGCACGGTGGTGTCCTGGCCGTCCAGCGCCGGCTCGTCCAGGAACACGTCGTCGTACCGGGTGGTGGTCACCTCCCAGCAGTCCAGGAAGAAGAAGTGGTGACGGCTGCCGTCCGCCGGCAGCGCGGCCAGCGGGGGCGCCTCCGGCAGGTCCGGCTGCGCGGTGTAGCGCAGGTCGCGCTCCAGGAAGACGCGCACGCCGTCGAGGAGCAGGCGGCCCGCTCCGGGCAGCGTCCCATCGCCGCCCCGGATGACGACATCGGGGCCCAGCGTCGCGTCCTCCACGCGCAGCGCGGACACCCACGTCCGCGCCACCGGAGGCAGGCCCAGCACGCCCCAGGACTTCACCCTCCTCGCGTCCACGCCCGCGAGCGCGGCGACGGGGAAGCGCACGTCGTGCCACCCGGAGGGACGCTGGCCCAGGCCGGCGGAGAGGATGGCCTCGCGGCCGTCCGTGTCCGCGACGACCACGCGGATGTCCACGAGCTCATCGTCGGTGGGGGGACGCTCGAAGCGCAGGCCCATGACGAGCGCGGAGGCACTGAAGGTGGATCCGTCCGACCTCACCACGGTGGTGAGGTCCAGCGGCGTGGGCAGCGTGCGGCGCAGCGCCACGTGCCCCCGGCTGCGCACCACGAAGGGCAGCGTCTCCGCGTCGTAGCGGTCCAGGCGCAGCTCGCGCGGGATGACGCGCTCGTCGTCCGCGGGCAGCCCCTGACCCGCCCAGCCGAGCACGTTGCCGATGGGGTCCACGAGGAAGGTATCGACGATGCGGAAGCCGTCGTCGGGCGAACCGTTGGCCACGTCGGCGGAGCGGCGGCGCGCGTCCACGGTGCGCAGCCGGACCTCCTCGTTGTGGTCGGCGTCGAGGCTCATGCGCCCCATCTGCTGATAGACGCCGGAGAATCGCCGGGCTTCGTCGAAGCGGGACCTGGAGGTGTACGCTTTCACGGTCATGATCGGCTCATCCGGGTCAGGTCGTCTTGGGTGCGGTCGGCGTGGAACGGCGTCACGCCAATGGGCATGCTGTCGTCGGTGCGCGCGAAGAGTTCACGCTCGTGGTCGGAGCGTTCGCCGTGGGCGCCCGGAGTGCCGCCGCGTTCGGAAGCGCGGAGCGCGTCAGGGCCGTTGTTGTCCGCCAGCACGAGGTAGCCCGGCTCTGTCTGGCGGTTGGATTGGAACGACACGGTGTGCACCCGCGACTGGTGCGACACCGGCGGCTGTCCCCCGCGCCCCAGCAGGCTGTAGCGGACCCAGCCCAGGTCCGGCCGGTCCGTGCGCACCTCGCCCGCGAAGGCGCAGGAAGACGCCTCCAGCACGCCCGCCTCGGTCGCGCCCAGCACCGTGCAGTGCCGCAGCCTCACGCTCGCGCCAGCCGCTCGGATGGCGGTGGCTTCGCGACTGCCCGCATCGAAGGTGCACCCCGCGGCGATGAGGTGGACCCAGGGTGGCAGCTCGATGGCGCCCACCAGGCAGCCGTAGAGGCGCAGCTCCACGTCGGCCGGAGGCAGGGAGCGGCGCGCGCTGATGTCCTGGTGCCCACCACCCGGCATCCACAGTCCCACCTGCCCGGGCGCGCCCAGGTTGCACCAGCGCAGGTCCGCCTGCCCTCGCGCGAGCACCAGGTCCAACCGCCCGGTGAGCCACAACCCCGCGAGCCACACGCGCGTGTCGGCGCCGCCACCGAAGCCCGGGTAGAGCGCCAGCGAGAGGCCGTGCTCATCCGCGCCGATGCAGGGCGCGGCGCCGGTGTCCGCGGCGAAGAGGGACAGGCCCGACTCCAGGCCCAGGGACAGACGCTCCGGCGGAAGTCGAGGCGACCCGATGATGCCCACCAATGGCGGCGTGCCGATGCCCAGGCATTCCGCGAGCGTGGCGACGATGGGCCGCTCCACATCTCCGGCCGCGAGCACGCCTCCCGCGCGCGACGGGGAGATCCACGCCGTGACGGGACGCCCGGTGCCGGAGCGATCGCCAGGGCGATCCGGGGGCTCGGGGAACGGCAGGTCCGGCTCCGCCCACTCGTCCGGCGGACGACGATCCGGGGTGAGCAGGCCGGCGCCCAGGGACGCGCCCCGGCCCACGCGGGCGGAGACGGTGACGAGGCCCTCGGGAGCATCGTCCTGGAGCACGATGCGGCCCAGGCGCGGATCCACCGCCACGATGCCGTCGGCGTTGCTCGGGGCCAGCGCGCCCCATGGCCCCAGGCTGCGCTGACGCAGCCGGAACGGGTGACGCCGCAGACGACCGGGCACCGAGTACCGGCGCGCATCACCGGACCGCGAGGCGTCCCGTGCGTGGTACGCGCCGCCGGGTCGCGCATCCAGCGGAAGAGGCTGCCCCGGACGAGGCTCGATGAAGACCGCGCCGTCATTGGCGACGTTGAAGCGCAGGAACTCATCCGGCAGCAGCGCCAGCTCCGGCAGGAACGCGAGGTAGCCGCGTCCCCCCAGCGAGAAGACGACCTCCGACGCGGGCAGCGGCGAAGGGTCCACGAAGAGCACGCGCCCGTCGGCGTACAGCGCCTGACCGGGAATCGGAGGGTTCGCGCCGTCCGCCTCCAGGACGCCCCACACCCAGGCGCTCTCACCCGAGGTCAGCGACAACAGCCGGGGCCGGGGCGTGTCCGCCCAGACGAGCACCTCCACGCCGGTCGCGGTCTCCCGGGCCACGAGCACCCCGGGCAGTCCCGGTTCAATGGGCAGCGGGGCCAGCGGACGCCAGGCGGGACTCGCGGACGCGGGGTCACAGCCCATCACCGTCACGGCCAGCTCCCCCGTCACGGCCTCTCCGCCCACGAGCACCAGTCCCTGCGGCGTGCCGAGCAGCGTGGCCGCCTTGCGCTCCTGGCGGTTGCGCACCGCATGCGGACGCCACGTGCCGCCCGCGACCGGGAGCGACCACAGGTCCCCGGTGGGCGCACCGCCCAGGTCTCCGCCAAAGATGAAGAGCCGCCCCCCGCGCACGCACAGGCTGGGGGCCCATCGCGCCGCCGGCTGTCGTGGACTCGGGGTGTCCAGCCGGGTCGCCGTTGGCGTGGCACCGTCCAGGCCCGTCACCGACCACACGCCCAGCTTCCCCGCGCCATCCGGAGCCACCAGCAGCAGCGCGTCCGCGAGCGCCGCCACCGCCATGCCCGGCCCATCCGGAGGCAGGGCCCCCACCAGTTCCTCCGCCTGCCAGGGCCCACCGTCGCCGCTCGCATCGAAGCGGACGAGGCGCAGGCTCCCGTCCGCGAGGTGCTGTTCGATGCGCGCCACCCATGGGACTCCCGCAAGCAGCACGCGGACCGCGTTGCTCCGGGGCAGGCCCAGGCGGATGCCGGAGGTGAGCGTGCGCCACGTGCCATCCGTGTCGCGCAGGCGCGGATCTCCCTTCAAGCGCTCGACGAGCAACGCGGCCGTGGTGCCGCCCAGGGACTGGTTTGCTTCCGGGGTGATGGTGACGATGTTCGGCGCGCCCGGTTCGAGCACGGTGGACAGCAGCGGCGTGTCCGAGTCCTCACGCGCGGCGAGCAGCGTGAGGCGCCACTGGTCTCCCGCCGAGGGCCGTCCCCGGTCCGCGAACCGGAGCGTGGGCGAAGGCCCCACGGGTGCGGTGGGCAGCGGGCCTCGCAAGAGCGGCAGCGCTTCCGGGCCCACCAGGGGAATGCCATCCACGGAGACGGTGAGGGCATCCGCCCGCTCGGCCGCGTCCGCGTCTTCCGCCAGCGCGGTGGGCGTCAGCAGCATCGCCGCCGTGCGGCCCGTCGCGGGCGAGGCGGGTTCGGGTTCATGCCGCGCGGTGAGACCTCCGGTGAGGTCCGCGCGCTCCAGCGGCTTGAGCCACACCAGCGGTCCGTCGCGGTCCAGCGGATCCACGCGGAAGCCCCGGTAGCCGTTGGGCAGGACGTGCACGATCGCGGGAGTCACCTCCTCCAGCTCCACGGGCGTCAGGCGCGCGGTGCGGATGAGGGCCACGTCCGGACGGGCCCAGCCCAGCAGGTCCAACGTGCGCGGCGAGGCGGCGTTGCGTCCCGCGTCCGCGCGGCCCAACCGGCGCAGGGCCTGATCCAACGTCTCGCCCGGTGCCACGCCCAGCAACGGCCCCCGTTCGGGGACGCCGTCGCGGGGACGTTCGATGCCGGGCGAGCGGCGCGTGAGCGGGTCCGCGAGGCCGATGGGATCCCACACCACCGCGGTGCGCCCACGCCAGGGCAGCAGGTCGTTGAGGTCCTGCGTCTCCAGGAGCGATCGGAAGGCCTCATCCACCTCCGCGTCCCAGAGGCTGGTGACGGACAGCATCTCCTCCAGCGACGCGAGCGTGCCTTTCCGACGACGCCACGCCACCGCGCGCGCCACCACGCCGCGCTGCACGCGAGGGTCGCCGGTGATCAGCCTCGCGCCCAGCAGCTCCGCCAGCAGCGGCAGCGCCTGCGGCCCGGCACGTTCGACGAAGTGATCATCCCAGAGCTGGTCCACCGCGAAGGAGAACGCGTCCAGCTCCGTGCCCAGCACGGCGAGCAGCTTGAGGAAGGGATGGTCCGCGAGGCCGGCGTCCCGCGCCGTGTAGAGGCCGGGCAGGAGCTGGAGCAGACGCTGCGAGGGAAGGCTCATGGGTCCTGCGCCTCCTCGTAGAACAGCGCGACGCCATCGCTTCCACCCGAAGGCGGCGCCCACCCGAGCAGCTCTCCTGGCGCGGCGGTGATGCGCTCGGAGAGCGACGGCGGCGTGCCTTCGTGATGCAGCCCCTGCACCACCACCGAGCGCAGCCCTTCGATGTCCGCCAGGGCGCCATACACGTCCGACAACTGGAGGTCCGCGCCCAGCTCCACGCGGTTGGCGTCCAACAGGCCCGGTGCACGCTCCGGATCCCGGTCCACCCCCAGCCGCAGGCGCGTCTCCTGGAGCACCGTCACCGGATCCGCGCCCTTCACCACCCGCAGGAGCAGCCGCAACCGCACCTCCACGCGCTGCCGGTTCTTCAGGCGCAGCTCCACGCCAGGGGCAACCCTCGCCGCCAGGTGCGCGCCCAGGGCCTCCAGGTCCTCCCGCCCCAGGGCCGCGCCGTCCGGTCCCGACACCACCACCGTCAGCAGACGACTGCGCACGCCATCGCGGAACACGTTCGCCCGGTGCACGCCGTCGAAGACCTGCGTCAGCGCCCGCACATCCGACAGCGACACCGCTCGGTCCATCGCGCCCACCATCGCGGGCCCCCGCACCCGCGCCAGCGCCGGGTCCTCCGAGTCCGTCCCTCCGGACAACGGCAGCGGGTTGAAGGTCTTCTCCACGCAGGGATGGGGGCTGCCCATCGCCGTCAGCCGCAGCGCCGTCCGGTTGCCTCCCACGCCCCGGCCCACGCGGTAGCGCACGCGCACCTCCGCGCCCAGCGGCAGCGCCGCGCCGTGGTCCTGGCCGCCCACCCGCAGCCTCGCGGCGCCTCCCGGCAACGGCTCCACCGCGAACACGGGCTCATCCGGCGCGGCCTCCAGGAGTGAGTCCACCGGTCGCCACGCACGACCGCCCACCGTCAGGGACACCTCGGGCCTGCGGCCTCCCGCGTGGCTCGCGTCCCGCAGCCAGGTCACTGGAGCGTGCAGCAGGGGCACCGTGCGCCGGTCCAGCGTGGGCTCGGCGACCTCCTCCACCGTGGCCCCTTCGCTGACCAGGGTGTTGTTGCCCAGCAGCACCACCCGGTCCAACGCATACGCGCGGGACAGCGGCGGCTGGAATGTCACCTGCGTCATCGGCGTGCGCTGCCCGGCGGGCGTCTCCATGCGCACGCGAAGCACCCGCAGCGCTTCGCGGTAGATGCGCTCCGTGCCCTTGGCGCCCGCGGGGCCCAGGCGCTCCACGTCCTCCGCGAGCACCAGCCAGTCGCCCGGCCGCACCGGGGGTTCCTGGGAGGAGAGCCCCGAGGCGTCCGTCAGGGGCTGTAGGAAGAACGTGTCCGCCCCGGCACCGGCGAGGCCCAGCGGCCGGGCCACCCCCGCCTCCGCGCCAAAGGCGATGTCCGCGCGGTTCAGCGCCTCGCTGCCCTTCAGGAGGACGAGTTGATCGCGCGCCTCCTGGATGAGGCCATTCACGAAGGCATCCAGGAACGTGACCATCCGGTCCAACCGTCGCGCGTGCGCGGCCGGGTCTTCGTCCGCGCACGGCGCCAGGGCTTCCTCCAACGCGGCGAGCGCGTCCGCCTGCCGCTTCTGGAGGTTGCGCAACTGCCGCGCGACGATCTCCTGCGACTCGGACAGCGCGCCCACCGGACGACCGGCGGGGGGCACCGCCTGGGCCACCACCTTCTGGGCCTCGCAAAGCTGCTCGCAGAGCGAGTCGAGGGTGCTCTTGCAGCCGGAGTCCCCCTCCAGGTCCAGCGTCTTCATGAGCGACGCCAGCTTGCGCGCGTCCTGTTTCGCGCGAGCCACCCGCCGCTCCTCCAGCGGTCCGTGGCGCTGCACCTCGATGCGGTCCTGGAGTCCCGCGAGCACCGAGCCGGGACCGAAGATGCCGCCCGTGGGAGCAGGGGCCCCGGGCTCGCCCGCTTCGCCCGAAGGCACCTCCGTGCCTCCCGTGCCGCCAGTCCCCCCGTTCCCGCCCGTTCCTCCGGTGCCCGTTCCGCCCGTGCCCGTTCCGCCCGTGCCCGTCCCGCCTGTCCCGGTCCCAGAGTCCGAGCCCGCGCGGGGCGGCATGAACGCGCGCAGCTCGTTGAGTTCTGGCAGCACGCGCAGCGGTGCGAGCGTCTCGAAGGTGGCGGCCAGCTCCTCCCCTTGCGCGGAAGACGTCACCGCGAAGCCCGCCGGCAGCGTGCCGCTCACGCTCGCCTTGCACCGGAAGTGCTGGAGCCCCACCGCCGCCGTGCCAGGGCTCGGCCGGTAGCCGATGTGCCCGAGCAGCTTGGAGACGGACCCTTCCAGCCGCGCGGTGGCGAGGAAGCACTCTTCCGACCAGGCCTGCTGGTACGTCCACAGCACATGCAGCGCGAGCGCCACGCTGTCCAGCATCCCGCGCCCCAGGTCCACCGACGACGGGGCCGCGTACGCGAGCGGGTTCCACGTGGGCGCATCGTCCCCGCGGGTGAAGGTGCCGCGCGCGGTCTCACCCAGGCGCGTGCGAAGCTGTTCGTGCGACAGCGCCTGATGCACGTCGGGAACGCGGCTCATCGCAGCCCTCCGCAGACGCGCACCGTGAGGACTCCTTCGGAGCCCGGCCAGAAGCCGCCGCGCGCGGTGGCCACCTCTTCCGGACCGATGGGGATGACCCCTTCGGCCAGCCGCTCCGGCGCGTGCGACTCCAACCGCCGGAAGCGCTTCACCCGCACCGCCGTCACTCCGGCCACGCGCAGCACCGCCTGGTACAGGTCCGCGAGCTGCACATCGCCGTTCAGCCCGGAGCGGTCCGGGTCCAACAACCCTCCGTCCCCCGCGATGGCGCCCACCACCGCGTCGCGCACCCCATCCGCCTGCGCATGCGGCGCGGCGTCCACCTCCAGGTCCAGATCGAGCGGCACCCACCGGGGCGGCAGTGCCTCCACGTCCACGCCCAGCAGGCGGATCTCCTCCAGCCTCCGCCGCACGCCCGCCCACCGGCGCAGGATTTCATCCGGGTCCAGCGTGTCCTCGTCCCGCAGCAACACAGTGACGCGGATGACGGTGCGCAGATCCCTGGCCACGACCCGCGCGGAGGCCCCAGCGACCTCCGGCATCCGCTGGAGCAGGCTCACGTAGTCCTCGACGGTGACGGCGGACAGCGGCTCTGAAACTCCCGCCGGTGCGCGGTAGCGGATGGAGTCGAGCGATTCCGGATCGCGTCCCCCGACCGCGGGCAGCGGGTTGTCCACCCGCACCAACAGGCGCACGTCGTCCATCGACTGGTCGAGCAGCGCCCCCGCCGACGCCGAACGCTGGGCATCCAGCGGCACCTGGAGCAGGCGCGTGAGCACGCCCTCCCCCACGTTGGCCACCGTGCCCAACCCCACGCGCAACGACAGGCCCAGTGCCGTCATGCGCGGCGGCAGCGCGGCGCCGTTGATGCCATCCCCGTACCGGAGGCTTGCGCCACCGTTGGGGGTCGCGCGCAGCACGACGACTTCATCCCCCGGTCCCTGCACGGACAGGTCCTCCACCAGCGTCCAGGGATCGTCCTCCACGCTCACCTGGAGCTGGGGCGTGCCGCGCCTCGGCTCGTCTCCCGGCAGGGGATACCCGGGGGCCTGGACGCTGATGGGATGGAAGGGCAGCACCACCTCGCGCTCACGGCTGCCGTCCACGGTGGGGGACAGCAACGCGCGCCACTGCGCGAGGCTGCGCGCGAAGGGCTCCGCTGAATCCGACTCGAAGCCTTCCGGCAACGGCGTCACCGGCAGCCCATGGTGCGCGGGCACGACGTTGCCCAGCACCACCGCACGGGGCCCCGGTATCGGATCGCCAGGGGCCAGGAAGGTCTCCGTCGCGAGCCGGCGCGGATCCCACCCGACGAAGGTCGTGTCTGTGGCGAGCGCCACCGATGTGACGCGCACCACGTGCCCACCCTCGCCGCGTCCCCGGTACAGCACCAGCCACCGGCCGGGCTCCAGCTCCGGGAACACACCCGCGAGCGTGGCCCCGGTGTCCCCCACCCGCACCGACTCCGCGAGCGGGATGGATTCCAGACGCGGGAAGTACGACAGGGGCGCTTCGGTGACGAACACCAGCGACTGCTCCTGCGTGGAGCTGTTGGCCACCAGCGTGTCCGCCGGAAGCTCCAGCACGCCCCCTCCAGTCAGGAACTCCAGGGCCGTGGTGCCGGGAGGAAGCGAGGGCAGGTCCAGTTCCTCCAACCGTGCCTTCACCAGCGTCGCGAGCGCCTCCGCATCCAACCGGAAGCGCAGCATCGCCGTGGCGGACAGGCCGGGGTCCGGCGTGCAGTCCAGCGCGCGCGCATGGTCCTCCACGGAGCGGCGCAACCGCGCGTCCTCCAGGAAGCCCTCCACCACCGCGCGCTCCTGCTGATAGGCGAGCGAGTCCAACTGCGCAGCCACGGCCTCCAGCAACATGGTGGTGAAGTCCGCCGGCCCCCGGTCCTCCCAAGGCGCCATCACCGTGCGGGCCCGCTCCAGCATCACCGCCAGCAGCGAGCGCGCATCCCGGGCCAGGTAGTCCACCAGCGCGCCGGGCGCCGGACGCTCCGGGGCCGGAAGCCACGGGCGGGGCTGCGGGTCGCGCACGTCACACCCCGGCACCACGTCCGGAGCCCACGCCCCGACGAAGGGCGCCGGATCACGAGGACCGTCCCCCGGCACGGCCACGGCGGCGCGAGTGACCACCGCGTCCGGCACCAACCGCAGGTCCACCGTCTCCGGCGGAGGCAGGCTGCCGGTGAGCAACACCGCGGGCACGGTCGGCGTCCCCGGCGTCACGTAGGGAAGCGGGCCCACCTCCAGGAACGGAGGCCCCGCCCCTTCGGCGAAGAGCGCGGGCGACGCGGACAGCTCCGCGTCCAGCTCCAACACGAACGGCTTGCCGACGATGGCCGTGAAGAGCGAGTCATACGCGCGCACCTCGCCCGGCCCCAGCCGGAGCCCGTGCGCGTGCCGGTGCCAGGTGAGCTGTGCCAGCAGGAGCTGTTCCGCCTGGAGCCATCCCCCGTGCACGGCTGTCCACGCTTCGGTGCGCCGCACCAGCGCCGTGCGCAGCCCGCCCTCCAGTTGCAGTGCGGTGCCGGTGATGACGAACAGCGAGCAGTCCTCGACGGTGATTTCCCCTGGGGTGCCCACGTCCAGCACGGGCTCCAGTCCCCCCAGCGGAGCGGCCACATGCAGGCCCACCACGTCCGCGACCGACGGAAATACGGGCAGCGTCAGCGGACCGAAGACCGCCCCCGCGAGGGAGTCCAGCGCGGCGAGGAGCCAGTCCGACCAGGCCGGGCCCGGATGCGCATCCGCGGGCACGGGCGCCGCCGACACGCGGCTCACCTCCACGTCGCGCACGCTCACCGGCTGGAGCGAAGGTCCCCCCAGCACCCGCATGCCCGTGGCCACGGTGCCACCCAGGATCTCCTCCACCTGCCCGATACTCACCTCGATGCCGCGTCCACCCAGCGCGAGCATGCCCAGCGCGAACGCACCCAACACCTCTCGCACGGTGAAGCCGCGCACCTGGAGCGGCCCTGACGAGCCGACCAGCAGCCCCACGCACCACTCCGACTCCAGCGCCTCCACCTCGCTGACGGACACGTCCACCGAAGAGAGACCCTCGCCCTCCTCGCGGGACACCAGCACCCGGGCCCCGACGGCGCGGGCGCCGGAGACCTTCGACACCGTGAGCCCGGAGAGGTCCGCGCGGAAGAGGCCCGCGAGTTCCAGGCCCACGCCCACCTGCCCGCCGTGGACCTCCCGCACCGCCACGTCCGCCCACTGCGAGCGCTGGCAGACGGCCCGCACGCCGAAGGCATCTCCGGATGAAGCCTCCACATGGGAGAGGGACAGTCCGGTGAGGTGAGCCTCCTTCGCCAGGAGCCGCAGCCCTGTCGCGTCCGAGCCCTTCGACGCCATCACCGTGAGCGAGTCGATGACCACCGTGCCGTCGGGCGACTCCACCGTCAGCGCCGTGCAATCCGCCGAAGCCGTGGCGGCCACCGACACGTCCGACACCTCCACCCGCCCGCCCTTGAGGACCACGCCCTTCGCGGACTCCTCGGCCACGACCTTCACATCCGACAGGCCCGTCATCGTGCCGGTGAGTTCGAGCGACCCTCCATTGAGCCGCAGCGTCACACCGTCGCCGCCCCGCAGCCGCAGCGCATGCACCGGCGAGCCGATGACGAAGTCGGTGGTGAGCACGCCCACGCCCACGGGCAGCACCCACTCCACCTCGCCCGGGGGCGCGGTCTGCAACGCCGTGTTCGCCGCCTCCAGTGAATCCTCCAGCGGCAGCGTCAGGAAGAGCGCGCTCACGGAGGCGCCTCCAGCGTCCGGCGGAACAGCTCCGCGTGCTCCTCGCCCGTCGCCAGCAGCGTGTAGAGGATGTCCACGTAGAGGGTCGCGTCCTCGGCGGTCACCTTCACCGCGTCCAGCCGCACCTGCTCGCGCATGAACTCCTGCACGTTGAGGCGGATGATGTACTCGGCCGCCGCGGCGGCTTCCGGGCTCGCCGCGCCGAAGACCATCTTCTGCACGCCGCACCCGAAGCGCGGCCGGTTCACGCGTTCCCCGGGCAGCGTGAAGAGCAGTTGCTCCAGTTGCTGCCGGATGACCTGCGCGGGCCCCACGGTGCGAGGCGTGCCCAGGTCTCCCAACTGGAAGGGGAAGTGCAGACCGCGACCCATCACGCCACCCCGTTGAGCGCGTCGCGCGCCAGGTCCACATCCACTTCGTAGCGGGCCAGGGCCTCCGCCCACACCCAGCGGTGCCGGGCGCCGCGCACGTACCACGTGCCGTCCATCAGCTTGCCCGCCCCCACCAGCCCCACCGGACGCCGCGCCCGGAGGATGCGCTCGTAGCGCAGGCCCTGCACCGTGCCGTTCGCCTCCGCCAGCCAGTCCGCCTCGCGGTAGTCCGCCCACGCCAGGTTCTCCACCTCCGGCACGTCGTGCGGCACGTCCACGTACTGCAACCCCACCGCCGTCACGTCGGGCCGCTTGGGCAGCACCGCCGCCATGCGCGCCTTCAGGATGTCCGCGCGGCTGGTGCTCCCCATGCGCGGAAAGCGCGGCGCGGACACCGTGGCGGAGCGGATGCGCCGGGTGCGCTCGTCGATGTGCGCGCCCCTCAGCTCCGTGGGCCGGTGGCTCTCCCACCGCGCCTTGAGCTCCATGACCGACGGCGTGGAGCGCGGCAAGAGCGACAGGTCCGGCTGCTTCGGCGCCTCTGGCCGGGGCAGGTGGAAGTGGCCCACGCACTCCGCCGCCGCGTTGGCGCCCGCGCCCACCGGGCCCGGCTTGCGCTCCACGAACGCCTCATACCCGTTGCGCCGCGCGAGCCACCGGAGGAGCGCCGCGTCCGTGCCGCGCTGGAGCACCACCGCGCGCGCCGCATCCCGCACCGGCGCCGTCTCCTGCACGTCCAGCGCGAAGCCATACTCACCGTAGAGCTGCCGGACGATGCCCGCGTCGGACAGGTCGCTGAACGAACGCGTGCGCTCCTCCAGATGCATCAGGCACGACGCGTCCAGCCCGTACAATTCCAGCGACGAGTCCGGCACCCGCGACGGGCCGAAGTACGGCTCCACGGCGGTGATGTACCCGTCGAACACCACCTCCTCCACGTCCGGCGCCTCGCTGTCCGGCGCGCCCAGCCCGAAGCTGATGGTGATGCGCTTGAGCAGTTGGAAGCGCCCGTCCGCCAGCGCGTCCCAGTCCCCGGCGTCCGTGGGCGACATGTCCAGCGACAGGTGGAAGGACGACGCGTCGTCGGTGCGCTCGTCCACCTCCAGGCGCGACACCCGTCCCCGGGCATCCGTCATCGGCTGCCCGTCGATCCATAGCTGGAGGAACGCCGCGCGTTGCTCCGCCATCAGGGCTTCTCCGGGATGAACAGCACCGTGCCCGGCTCCAGGAGCGACTCGGGGACGAAGGTGGGGTTGGCGTCCACGATGCGCCACGCCTGGAACGGGTCGCTGAAGTAGCGCTGCGCGAGCAGGTCCAACCGGTCCCCCGCCGCCACCTTGTGCAGCAGGGCCGTGGCCTGACGGGGCGCCACGCGAGGCATGTACAGCGACACCGTGGCGCCACCCGCGCCCAGGGGCACCGCGTACATCGGCTGATCCTTGTTCCGGGACGAGGGGTCGCTCATGGCCGTCAGACCGTGCCGTTCGATTTGAGTCCGGGCTCCAGCGCCTGGGCGATGAGGGTCTGCGCGTCCGCGCCCTTCACCGCCGCCAGGTCCTCCATCTCCAGCCGCTGATCCCTCAGGTTCTTGAAGGCCTGGGCCACCTTGCTGTTGGCCGCGTTCTCCCCCACCTCCAGGATGCGCATGCGCAGGTCCACCTCCGCGCGCAGCGGGAACAGCCCGGTGTCGAAGCGCTGCTCCACGATGGTCATCCCGGTGATGATCACCGGGAACTTGCGCGGCCCCAGCAGCAGCAACAGCTCCGTGGGATTGAGCGACACCAGCTTCGTCGCGGGCTTCTTCTCCTCCTCCCCCGTCTGATCCTTGCCCAGCGCCATGCCCTCCAGGATCGCCAGCTCCGGCAGCACGCCGGACGTGCCCGCCCACTCGCGGTCGCGCAGCAGCGCCTCCGTCACGTCGAAGATGAGCTTCAACGCAATGGTTTCGCTCTTGGCGTGCAGGCCGCCGCCGCGCTGCCCGTCGGTGAGGACCTTGGTCTGCTCCGGCGTCTTGCCCGGCTTCGTCTCCCACTGGCCCGCACGGGTGCGCGTCACCGTCTCCGGGTTGTACTGGAAGCGCAGCGCGCGGACGCTCGGCTCGGACGTCGTGGCGTCGGCCGTCTGCGGCAGCGTCACCAGCATGCCCCGAGCGAGCTGTTGATCGAACGCGAGGAGCGTCGGATCCAGGTTGCGCGTCATCCGTTGCCCCGCAGGTCACCGGACGCCTCACGCAGGGCGAGGCTCCGGGCGATGGCGTCGTTGTTCTTGTCGATGAGCGACACCATCGTCTGGGTGAACAGCTTCACCAGCTCGCGCGGGTCCTCCGGAATGGTGCGCAGCATCCACGCCAGCTCGCGCTCCAGCTCGCGGCGGGTGAGTCCGACCTGTCCATGCACGGGGGGTGGGGCCATGGCGTTTGGGTCCTCTCGTCAGCTCCAGCCATCCACCAGCGGACGGCCGTCCAGCTCTCTGCGAAGCAGCTCCAGGTAGCGCCACCGCCGCGACCGGGGCAGCGCCAGGATGTCCGTCTCCGACCAGTGGTAGTGGAACGCCAGGACGTGCACCTCCGTCTCCAGCCGCTCCGCCCCACCCCGCAGCTCGCGTGCCAGGAGCGCGAACGGATCCAGCTCCAGCTCCAGCCACGCCGAACACCGGGGACAGCGCGCCAGGAGCCCCAGGTCCGGCGCCGTCGTTCCCTCCGCCAGCGCCAGCGCCACCGCGTGCCGGGACTTCGCGGGCAGCGCCCTCCAATCCCCGGGCGACAGCGGCCGTCCCTCCACCTCCACCAGCCGCGACCACAGGAGCGCGGAGCGTTCCTCGCGCGAGCCCTCCACATCCCAAAGCACCGCGTCGTCCTCCCCCGTCGGCTCGCGCACTTCGGCATGTCCCTCCGGCAGCACCACGCGAAGGACTTCCGGGGCCGCGTCCGGCCGCTCCGGCGCCAGCGCGGACAGGCACACGTCCACGTCCGCCATCGCGCCACAACCCGGCGCCGGGCAGCGCGCCACCAGCATCAGCCGGTCCCCATACATCCGGGCCCGCAGGTGCAGGGCCAGGTGGTGCCGGTCCCCGCGCGTCAGCGCCGCCGCGAGCGACGCATCCACGTTCGGATACGCCCCCAACCGTCCCAGACACGAAGCGAGCAGCGCGCTCACGGTGCGCGGGCCCAACTGCTCGCCCGCCTGGGCCAGCGCCCACTCCTCGCGGCCGGTGAGCGGGCGCAGCTCGCCCTGGCGGTGGCACCGTCCGTCCTCGTCGAAGAGGCCGTGGGGCAGCAGCACCGGGATGGGGGGCTCGAAGAGCACGTCAGGCCACCGGCTCGCTGGTGAAGCCCTCGTGCTGGAGTTCGACGATGGAGACGAGGATCTCGTTCGCTTCCGCCGCGAGCTCCGACATCGCGGTGAACTTCGACACCCACGCGTTGTGGAGGATGAACTTCTTCACCGGCTTGTTCTGGTCCAGGTCGTAGACGAGGATCTCCACGGTGCGCCGGTACTCAGGCTCCACGGCCCGCAGGCCGGGGGTGGCCTCGTGGCGGATGAGCTGGGTGGCCCAGTCCAGGAAGGACGTGTCGTTGGTGAGCCCCGCCTCCAGCGTGACGGTGTCGTAGTGCACGCGGCCCGGGGACAACTCATCCACGGAGCTCAGGTTGTTGCCGGCGCGGAACTTCACCACCTCCACGGTGCCGGTGAGGCCGGAGATCTTCCGGCACGCGTACACCTCCACGTTGTTGAGGAGCACGCGGAAGTTGAAGTTCCGGAAGGGATCTCGCTTCGTGGATTCGACGAATCGGGGCATGGCTGGCACCTCGAAGGAAGCAGGGGACGTCAGGCAGGCGTCGTGGACGGCGCGGGTTTCGTGGGGGACGGACGGGGCACCGGCTCCCAGCCTTCGTGGGTGAGCTCCACCGTCATCAGCGCCACCTCCCCCGCCATGGCGTCCAGTTTGGGCAGCGCGTGGTACTTGCTCACCCACGCGTTGTGGACGTGGAAGCTGCGGATGCGCGCCGACGCCGGGCCGGGCGCCGGGACTTCGGTGGGATGGGCGTACTCGTCCCACAGGTCGATGAAGACATCGCGCTTCACCGCCTCGCCGGGCGCCTTGCCGGTGCGCGCGAACTCCAGCACCGCGCGCGCCCAGCGCTCCAGCGTGTCGTCCACCGCCAGGCCCTGCTCCAGGACGATGTTCTCCCAGGCCACCTTGTGGGGCTGGGCATAGCGGTGCAGGTTGTTGCCGCCCTCCCACACCTCGTAGGCGCCCACCTGGACGGTGAGCCCGGACACGGAGCGCACGCCCGCCACGTAGTCACCGGCGGCGGACGTGTCCATGCGCAGGCGGAAGCGGTAGGTCCGCAGCGGATTGCGCGCGTTGGCGGGGACGGGCGTCGTCATCAGGCGGCCAGTTGGCTCTTCTGGCTGATTTCGAGGACCACGAACTCCGCGGGCTTGAGCGGCGCGAAGGCCACCTGCGCGGTGACGATGCCCGCGTCCACGAGCTCCTGCGGGTTGGTGCTCCGGTCGCACACCACGCTGAAGGCCTCCTCTGGCGTGGTGCCCTGGAACGCGCCCTGGCGGAACAGGCCCAGCATGAAGGCCTGGATGGCGTTGCGGATCCGGCTCCAGAGGAACTCGTCGTTGGGTTCGAACACCGCCCACCGCAGGCCGCGCCGCAGCGACTCCTTGAGGAAGAGCGCGGTTCTGCGCACCGGGATGTAGCGCCACTCCGGATCCGGCGACAGCGTGCGGGAGCCCCACGACACGATGCCCACCCCGGGGAACTGGCGCAGGCAGTTGAGGTTCACCGGGTTGAGGATGTCCTGCTCCTCGTCGATGACCGGGTACTGGAGCCCCAGCGCCTCGGAGATGGACGCTTCGATGCCGGCGGGCGCCTTCCACACACCGCGCGTGTTGTCCGTGCGCGCGAAGAGGCCCGCGACATGGCCCGACGGGGGCACGAGCCGCGTGGGATTGCGGCCCACGCCCACCGGATCCACCACGCGGATCCACGGGTAGAACATGGCGGAGTTCTTGGACCGCGACGGCAGGCCCTCGATGAACTGCTTGGCGTCGTCCGGGGCGACGGCGAAGTCCTTGTCCACGCCGCCGGGGCCGTCCGCCAGGAACAGGCAGTCACCCCGGTTGTCGCAGTACGCGATGCCGGTGGAGATGTACGCGACCTCGTTCTTGCCCGGCAGCGCCACCAGGTTGACGTCCTCGCCGTCCAGCGCATGCAGGCCCGTGCGCGTCCTGGCGTCACCCGCGAAGTCGGAGGTGTCCAGCGCCGTGCTGCCATCGCTGCCGCCCAGGAGGCGCACCTGGGTGATGATCGTGGGCCGCACCAGCGGGTTGGCCGGTGAGTTCACCGCGTAGCCCCGCGCGCGCGGCGGGAAGCCCAGCAGCCGGAGCATGGGCGGCACCGTGGGCTGGAGCGTTTCGGAGATGGAGAGCTGGAGGCCGTCTTGGTTCGTCGACGTCAGCCCGGCGGCCCCGGCGGTGGCCGTGCCGGTGACGCCGGTGCCGCTCACCGCGAGCGTGGTGGTGCCCGCCGCGCCAGGCAGGCCGGTGATGAGGATGTTGCCCCCGGAGGCGATGACCACCGACGCGACCTGGCCGGCGAGCGCGGCGGCGAGCGACGCGCGCAGCTCCTCGGGCGTCACCGCCGTGTCGTCGGCCGCGAGGATGGGGATGGGGACGTCCGTGTCTCCACCCGGCGTGCCGAGCGTGATTTCGAGGTCCCCCGCATCCAGATCATAGGCGGTGGCCGGGGCGACGGGCTTCGCGATGGAGAGCGTGGGCCCGGTGGCCACCTTGAGGGAAATCTCCGGCGCGTCCGTGCCTTCGATGACGAAGGTGCCGGTGAGCGCCGCGGCCGTCACGGCGTTGCCGAGGAAGGTCTTGAACTCCGCGGCGGTCAGCAGGACCCTGCCATTGCTGAACGTCGCGGCCGGGACGGCGGCGACCACCAGGGCCTGCGTGACGGGGATGTCCAGCGTCGTGGGCTCCACGTCCGGCAGGGCGGCATCCGACGTCACGACCTGGAGCTTCGCGCCGTCATACAGGGTGTACTTGCCGCTGACCGGCACGAGGGCCTTGAGCCGGGGCACCTGGGCGGCGACGAGCACCGTCCCGGACGGCGACGCGGCCAGCTTCACCTGGTACTCGTCGAGGATCCGGATGTACCGGGAGATGTCGTTGATGCGCTCGCCGACGTAGTCCTCGACGGACGGATCCATGCGCAGATCGTCGAAGGTCTCCAGCGTCCGGGTGGCCCCGGCCTCCGTCCAGACGACGTCCACGCGGAACGCCTCGCTGGGGAAGTTGGTGGAGTCCGCCACGTGGATGCGCAGGAACTCCGACCACTCCCCCGCGCCCCGGGCCAGGAAGGTGAGCGCGTTGAGGCCGCCACCCGCGCGCGAGGCCAGGGCCGTGGAGGCGCCGGTCACCGCGTCCGACGGCAGCACGCGCACGACGTAGGCACGCCGGCCGCCCGAATCGAAGAACGCCTCCACCGCCTGGGCGAGCAGCCCCGCCTCCCCGGGCTGGTGTCCACCGAACGCGCGCTCGTATTCCGCGAAGCCGGTGAGGAACCAGGCCATTCCCGGGATGCCGCGCGCCGCCTGCCCGATGAACGCCGCCGTGGAGGTGCCCACCCCTTCGATGGGGCGTGCACCGGCACTCTTCTCTTCGACATACACGCCCGGATGCAATCGCTCTGGCACGTTCGTCCTCCTGGTTTCAGATGGCCCCGCGCTTGGCGGTGTCGACTTCGGTGACCGACGTTCCCGGGTGGCCGCCAGCGGCGCGTGAAGCGCCCCGCGGGACAAGCTCCACCTGTGGCTTCTCCACGAGCCGGGCGCTGGTGCGCGCGTTCAGCTCCTCCATCAGCGCGGACACCCGGTAGTCCACGCTGCAGCGGTACAGGTGGTTCAGCAGGTCGTCCCTGCGGCGCAACTGGGTCTGGAAGAAGAAGCACTCCTCCTGGAACACCAGCGTGCGGCCCCGCGTCCAGCCGCCCTCCACGGGACGGCTGAGCGTCACCTCGTCGCCGTCCACCGCCAGCGCCAGCGCCTGGAAGCGCCGCTTGCCAATGCGGTAGCCGTCCTCGCAGTCGCCCAGCACCACCACGTCCCCGGGCCGCAGCCGCGAGGGGGCGGTGACGGAGCGGCGCAGCGCGGGATCCAACGGCCCCACGGGCTCCGCCATCAGGTGCAGGTGCTCCACCGTGAACGCCAGCGGCGTCCCCGTGTCCGCACCCAGCGTCAGCACCATGTCGCTTCCGGCCACGGGGGCCCCCGGCGCCGCGACAGGGGACGCGGGCGTGGCCTCCACATCCAGGAGGGGCTGCGGCTCGCCATCCACCGACAGCCACACCACGCCCTCCCCCGCCTCCAGCCGCGCG
>NZ_RAVZ01000130.1 GCF_003611635.1 Corallococcus terminator
CCACCATCCCCGGAATGCTCGGAAGCAGCTCCGGCCGGGGCGCGGCCCCAGTTGCCGCTGCCGTTCTTGAAGATCTGCACGCCCCGGCCGGAGCTGCTTCCGAGCATTCCGGGGATGGTGGCCTGGACGGCATTGCCGCCGGGGGGGTGGTAGACGACGCGGACCTTGCGGGCGGAGGGCAGCAGGGCGCTGGTGGCGTCCACCAGCAGGTAGACGGTGTTGCCGTCGACCTGGATGCGCTCGGGGTCCTGGCGGTCGTTGAGGTCGGCGAGCAATTCGCCGCCGTCCGTGCTGTTGGCGTCGGTGCCCAACTGGCGCACCTTCACGCGGAGCATCATCACGGGGGGGGCGTCCTGGCGCTTGTACTCGCGCACGCCCTGGATGACGACGGCCAGGTCGGCGCCGTTCTCCGGACCCTTGGTGGCCAGGTGGAGGCCGGACTGGACGCTGGAGTCGGTGTCCAGGAAGAGGGTGACGTTGGCGCAGCGCTGCTTGCACTCCTCGCCGAACGGCAGCTTGTTGAACTTCAGCCGCATGGCGAAGTCGCTGCCCTGGGGCCCGATGGTGGCGTCCACGACGACGGGGCGCTCATCGTCGCTGGTGGGCTTGTAGCGGAAGGTGGATGCGGTCCCCCGGCTCGCGGCGGAGACATTCGCGCTGGCGAGCAGCGAGCAGGCGAGCAGGGTGGGCAGGCGCTTCACGGAAGGGAGACCTCCTGAGGGGACGGGCGTCGCCACGTCAAAAGAGGCATTCAACGGGAACAGGCCCAGGGCGGCAAGCCTTGGTCGTAGAGTGGTCGCTCGGAGGACAACCATGCCCATGCCGTACGTACGCCAGTTGAAGCTGGGACCGATGGACAACTTCGTCTACCTCGTGGGGCCCGCGGACGGGCCGGAGGTGGTGGTGGTGGATCCCGCCTGGGACGTGATGGAGATCGAGTCGGCGGTGGCCCAGGACGGCAAGCGGGTGGTGGGGGCGTTCGTGTCCCACTGCCACGGCGACCACATCAACGGCCTGGAGGAGCTGCTGTCACGCCACGACGTGCCGGTGTACGCGCAGGAGGAGGAGGTCGCCTTCTCGCGCGAGCTGCGCAAGTGGGGCGGCGACGCGCTGCGTCCGCTCAAGGCGGGGGATCCGGTGCCGGTGGGCTCGCGCACGTTCCAGGCGCTGCACACGCCCGGGCACACGCCGGGGTCGCACTGCCTGCTGGCCGACGACGCGCTGGTGTCCGGGGACACGGTGTTCATCAACGGGTGCGGCCGGTGCGACCTGCCGGGCAGCAACCCGGAGGCGATGTACCTCTCGCTGTCACAGGTGCTCCTGAAGGTGCCGGACTCGGCGCGGCTGTTCCCGGGGCACGACTACGCGGACGTGCCGGTGGCGGGCATGGACGCCGTGCGCCAGAAGAACCCGTACTTCGCCTTCCCCGACATGGCGTCGTTCGTGGCGTTCCGGATGCGGCCGCGCAAGTAGGGCCGCGGCTTCCCCCGGGGCCCGGTCACACCCGCCGGGCCCGGGCCACGGGCGGCATGCGCACGCCGCCGCCGTCGCGGGGCTTCGCGTGCAGCGACCAGTACGCGGCCGCGATGAGCAGGACCACCGACAGCAGCGACCACAGCGCCGCCCAGACGATGGACGGCACCCAGGTGACGTTGGCCAGCAGCGCCGCGTCCGTCATGTTCCGCCGGGTGCTGTCCCACAGGTCGGAGCGCAGGTCGAAGAGCGCGTAGAGCGACGTGAAGGCCGCCAGGAACAGGTTGAGCGCGTCCACCACCACCGACGGCAGGAACCGCGTCCCCAGGCCCAGCGCCACCGCCATGCCCAGGCAGAACACCAGCGTGAACGGGTCCCCCGCGTAGAAGACGCCCATCACCGCCAGCCACACCGCCGCCGCGCCCATCACCGCGCGGCCCAACTGGAAGCGGAACGTGGCCACCATCAGCGCCGCGCCCGCCACCGCGCTGCCCAGGTAGCCGGACGAGTACAGCACCACCATGTTGAGGAAGCCCGGGGGGATGCGCGACATGCACTCGCCGCCCTCGTTCATTGCCAGGTGCACCCGGTCCACCGAGCCCCCCATGACCAGCGTGCCGATGGCATGCCCGCTCTCATGCATCATCACCACCAGCAGCTTCACCGGGTAGAGCACCGGCGAGTCCCAGAAATACCAGGACGCCCCCAGCATCAGCAGGAGCAGCGCCAGCCGACCGACATCCAGGGTTGCTCCGCTCGCCGTTCGCATCGCTGACTCCCTCGCCCCTGCCTGCCTGGACACCGCAACATCCAGGGGCGTTCCATCTTCCGCGAAAACGCCTTCCGCTGACACCGGAACGGTCGCGCCCGGGCACCGGACGGGGTAGGGAGGGGACACCATGAAGAAGACGCTCCTCCTCCTCTGTCTCGTGGCGGCCCCGGCCTTCGCCGGGGAAGGCAAGTGGACCCCCCAGCAGGTGCTGGAACTCAGCCCCGCCTGGCTCAAGGCCCAGGGCCTGAAGCTTCCTCCCAACAAGCTGTGGGACCCCAAAAGGGGCACTGGCCTGCTGGCGGGCACGGTGAACACCGGCGGCTGCTCCGGGTCGTTCATCTCCGCCTCCGGCCTCATCATCACCAACCACCACTGCGCCTTCGGCATCATCCAGGAGCACAGCTCCCCGCAGCGCGACCTCATCACCGGCGGCTTCCTCGCGAAGAGCCCGGCCGAGGAGCTCCCGGGCAAGGGCTCGCGCGTGCAGGTGCCGCGCGCCTTCACGGACGTGACGGCGCAGATCAACGCCGCGGTGCCTCAGGGCGCGGACGACCTGGCGCGCTACAAGGCCGTGGACCGCAAGCAGAAGGAGCTGGTCGCCGAGTGCGAGAAGCGCCCCGCCACCCGTTGCCAGGTCGCGACCTTCGATGGCGGCGTCAACTACACGCTGGTGGACGCGGTGGAGTTGCAGGACGTGCGGCTCGTGTACGCGCCGCCCCGCGCGGTGGGCGAGTACGGCGGGGAAGAGGACAACTGGTCCTGGCCGCGCCACACCGGCGACTTCTCCATCATCCGCGCGTACACCGCGCCGGACGGAAGCTCCGCCGCGTACAGCGAGAAGAACGTGCCCTACAAGGCGGAGTTCTTCTTCCCTCTGTCCACCGAGGGCGTGAAGCCGGGCGACTTCGTGATGGTGCTGGGCTACCCGGGCATGACCTACCGCACGCTGCTCGCGGACGAGATGGCCGAGCGTCAGGCGCGCCACTACCCGCGCATCCGCGACGTGCTGGGCGAGGCCATCTCCCTGCTGGAGGCCGAAGGCGAGAAGGACCCCGCGGGGAAGATCGCCGTGGCCTCGCAGCTCAAGAGCCTGCACAACGTCTACAAGAACGCGGACGGTCAGCTCACCGGCATGCGGCGCGGCCAACTGGTGGAGAAGCAGCGCGCCGCCGAAGCCACCGTCGTCGCCTGGGCCCAGAAGGGCGGCGCGAAGTGGACCGACGCGCTCCAGGCCCGCGACGCACTGCTCACCGAACAGCAGGCGTCCGCGAAGACCTTCGAGCGCGACTTCCTGCTCGGCATGTCCGGCCGTCTGGCGCAGGGGCCCGCGCTTGCGACGAGGCTGTCCCGGCTGTCCATGGAGCGCGCGAAGCCGGACCTGGAGCGCCGCCCGGAGTACATGGACCGCGAGCTGCCTCGCATCAAGGACGGCCTGGAGCGCGCCCAGAAGAACCTCTTCATCGCCGCGGACAAGGCGCTCTTGCACGCGTTCGTGAAGCGCGCCCAGGCGCTCAAGCCCGACGAGCGCATCAGCGCCGTGGACACCCACTTCGGCAAGGCCTACGTGCAGAAGGACGTCACCGCGAAGATCGACGCGCTCTACGCGGGCACGAAGGTCCTCACGCTGGCGGAGCGCCTGAAGATGGCGGACGAAACCCCCGCGCAGCTCGACGCGCGCAAGGATCCGCTGCTCGCGTTCGGCCAGGCGCTGGCCAAGGAGCAGGCGGCGCTGGATGAAACCCGCGACCGGCGTCAGGGCGCGGCGTCCCGGCTGCGGCCGGCGTGGCGCGCGGCGGTGATGGCGCAGGCGGGCAAGCCCATCGCGCCGGACGCCAACAGCACGCTGCGCGTGTCGTTCGGCAAGGTGCAGGGCTACACGCCGCGCGACGGCGCGGTGTACATGCCGCAGACGACGCTGACGGGCATGCTCCAGAAGCACACCGGCGAGGAGCCCTTCAACGCGCCCCCCAAGGTGCGCGCCACCGCGGAGGCGAAGAAGTTCGGCCCGTGGGTGGACCCCAAGCTCAAGGACGTGCCGGTGGACTTCCTGTCGGACGCGGACACCACGGGCGGCAACTCCGGCAGCCCCACGGTGAACGGCAAGGGCGAGCTGGTGGGCGTGAACTTCGACCGCGTGTGGGAGAACGTCGCGAACGACTTCGGCTACAATCCGGACGTGGCCCGGAACGTCAACGTGGACGTGCGCTACCTGCTGTGGAACCTCGACCAGGTCGAGAACGCGGACGCGCTCTTGCGTGAGCTCAACATCCGCAAGGGCTCGCCGGTGGTGAAGGAGGCGCGCTGATATGTCGGACGCGGGAGAGGGGTCGCCAGCACTTCCCACCTTCCGTCCCGAGGAACGGGTGTGCGGCAACTGCAAGCTGTGGAGTCCGCACTCCGTGGATCACCGGGGGTGGGTGGGGCCGTGCCGCATGCAGAACTCGCGCGGCATGTTTCCGCCCTCCGCCCCCATCTGTGACAAGTACGCGCCCAAGGGCTCCGCGGCCCCGCTTCCCGTGGCGCAAGGCAGTGCGCGGGGCCGCACGGCACGCAGCGTGGCGCCCGTGGTGGTGCGCCGGCGCGCGGACCCCAACGACGTGGTGGACCTGGAAGGGCTGAACATGACGCGCGAAGAGCTGATGGACATCTTCCGGGAGGCGTCCGGCCTCAGTGAGCCGCCGCTCGCCGCCAAGTGGGAGGGCGGCACGGTGCGCCTCGTCCCGGGCAACCCGGAGCTCCAGGCGAAGGACCTGCCCATCGACAACCTGTTCCACAAGGTCACGATGGTGCGCGACCGGCTGCGCGTGCTGGAGCAGAAGCTCAACGCCCACCCCAAGCTCTCCGAGGCGGAGAAGGTGGAGATGCAGAGCTACATCACCCGCGTGTACGGGTCGCTCACCAGCTTCAACGTCCTCTTCAAGGAGAAGACGGATCAATTCGTCGGCAGCAAGGGCGACGAATAGGCCTCACGGCCGCTGGCCGCGCTCCTCCATCACGGTGAGGGCGCGCTGGCGGCCCCGGTGCAGGGCGCTCTTCACCGTGCCCTCCGGGATGCGCAGGAGCCGGGCGATCTCCGCCGAGCCCAGGCCGCGCACCTCGCGCAGGTAGAGCACCTGCCGCTGCTGGGGGTTCACCTCCTCCAGCGCTTCGTGGAAGTGGCGCTGCATCTGTTCGCCCATGGCGTGCGCTTCGGGCGACACGGTCTCCTGGGGCGCATGCGTCAGCCGCTCCCGGCGCCTGCGCGCGCGCAGCCAGTTGATGCTGCTGTTGACCATCACCCGGTGCAGCCACGTGGTCCACGTCGCCCGGCCGTCCAGCCCCGGCGGTTGACGCGACAGGCGCAGGAAGACGTCCTGCACCACGTCCTCCGCGTCGTCCGTGTCCCCCACGATGCGCCGGGCGATGGCCAGGGCCCG
The DNA here is from genome assembly GCF_003611635.1 of Corallococcus terminator. Taxonomy (GTDB): domain Bacteria; phylum Myxococcota; class Myxococcia; order Myxococcales; family Myxococcaceae; genus Corallococcus; species Corallococcus terminator. The sequence goes on from NZ_RAVZ01000130.1 coordinate 5,662, forward strand.
GGGACGGTGATGGGCGTACAGGTCATTCAGGGTGGGGAAGGGGAAGACGGCGGCGGCGTGCGGGCCCATGGCGGACGGTCTCCTGTGTCTGCCTCCTGAAACGAATGGGCGCGCGAAAAGGGTCTATCGCCCCGGAGGGCAGCGGCACGGAGGCCACCGCACCGTCTTCTCGGACTCCGGGGAGGGGCCCCGGGCCGGCCGTCCTCCCGCAGGCCCCACCGGACTCCGTCCACGGAGCCGGGCCCTGGGGCCCCCACGGCGCGGCCGGTGCGCACGTTGCTGTCCTGGGGGGCGCCATGGCTCAGACGGCGGACATGGGAAGCAGGAGGCCGTACATGCCCCGGAAGCGGGAGGGCAGCGGCATCGTGGACCTGCTCCTGGGGCGCCCGCTCACCAGCGCCCAGGCGATGCAGGAGAAGACGGGCGTGCTCACCGGTGTGGCCCTGCTCGGACTGGATGCGCTGTCCTCCGCCGCGTACGGACCGGAGGCCGCGCTCACCGTGCTGCGGCCCCTGGGGCCCGCGGGGCTGTGGCTGCTCTTTCCCATCACCGCGGCCATCGTCGGGCTGCTGATGGTCGTGGCGGGCTCCTACGCGCAGACCATCGCCGCGTACCCGAGCGGCGGCGGCGCGTACACCGTGGCGAAGCAGAACCTGGGGCGGGGCGCGGGCCTGCTGGCCGCCACGGCGTTGATGCTCGACTACATGCTCAACGTGGCCGTGGGCATCTCCGCCGGCACGGGCGCGCTGGTGTCCGCGTTCCCCGCGCTCCAGCCGCATGTGCTGCCCATCGCCCTGGGCATCCTCGCGCTGCTCACCCTGGTGAACCTGCGCGGTGTGAGCGAAGCGGGCGCGGTGTTCGTCGTGCCCACGTGGTTCTTCATCGGGTCGCTCGGCGTGGTGCTGGTTGTGGGCCTGTTCAAGCTCGTCACGGGCCACGCGACGCCCATCCAGGCGCCTCCGCCCCTGGCGCTGCCCACCGCCTCCGTGGGGGCGTGGCTCGTCATCCGCGCCTTCGCCAGCGGGTGCACGGCCATGACGGGCGTGGAGGCCATCAGCAACGCCGTGCCCATCTTCCGGGACCCGACCATCCGCCGCGCGCGCGTCACGCTGGGCGTCATCGTCGGCATCCTCGTCACGATGCTGCTGGGCATCGCGCTGTTGTGCCGGGCGTACGGCGTGGGCGCGACGGTGCCCGGCTCCGTGGGCTACCAGACGGTGCTGTCGCAGCTCATCGCGGCGGTGATGGGGCGCGGCGCCTTCTACTTCGTGGCGATGGCCGCCATCCTCTGCGTGCTCGCGCTGTCCGCCAACACCAGCTACGCGGGCTTCCCGCTCGTCTGCCAGGTGCTGGCGCGCGAGCGCTACCTGCCCCCGGGCTTCGCGCACCGGGGCCGGCGGCTGGCCCTGTCGCGCGGCATCCTCACCCTGTCGGGGCTCGCGGCGCTGCTGCTCATCGCGTGCCGGGGCATCACCGACCGGCTGATTCCCCTGTTCGCCATTGGCGCGTTGATGGCCTTCACGCTGTCGCAGGCGGGCATGGTGGTGCACTGGAACCGGCACCGGGGCGAGGGCTGGCAGTGGCGCCGCGCGCTCAACGGCTTCGGCGCGGTGATGACGGCGCTCACCCTCATCATCGTCGGCGTGTCCAAGTTCGCGCACGGCGGCTGGGCCGCGTTCGTCATCATCCCCGTGGGCATCCTGCTGCTGACGCGCGTCCACGCGGCCTACACGCGCACGCGGCGGGACACGGAGTTGCGCCGCCCCGTGCACCTGTCCCCGGCCACGCCGCTGGTCGCCGTGGTGCCGGTGGACCGCTGGTCGCACGCGTCGGAGACGGCGCTGCGCTTCGCGCTGGAGCTCAGCGACGACGTGCGCGCGGTGCACATCTGCAGCGGAGACACCGACGAGCAGGAGCTGGACTCCCACTGGCAGCACTTCGTCCAGGGGCCGCTGATGGAGGCCGGCCGCATGCCTCCGCCGCTCGTGCACGTGTCGTCGCCGTACCGCGCGCTGGTGTGGCCGCTGTTGGACTACCTGGACTCGCTGCTCGCGGAGTCGCCGGGCCGCACCGTCGCCATCGTGCTGCCGGAGTTGCTGGAGGCGCGCTGGTACCGCGCCATGCTGTACGGCCGCCGCTCGGAGCTGATGCGCAGCGCGCTGCTGTTGTCCGGAGAGCGCCGGCTGGTGGTGGTCAGCGTGCCCTGGTACCTGCGCAGCGCCGGACAGACGGCGCCGCACTCGGCCTGGAACGCGCCCGACGAGCACCCGTGAAGCGCGGCAGGGGGCGCCCCGCACCGGCGCCCCCTGACGGGTGCTACTCCTGCTCGTCCTGCTTCGTCATGCCCCAGTCCTTCAGGCGCTTGAAGAGGGTGGAGCGTGCGAGGCCCAGCTCCCGGGCCACGCGCTCGCGGTTGTTGTTGAAGCGGCGCAGCGCGGTTTCGATGATCTGCCGCTCCAGCTTCTCCAGCATCTGCTCCAGCGTCATGCCCGGCGGCAGCTCCGGCACGGTGATGCCCGTCTCGCGGTTGACCTCCTGATCGAAGGAAAGGTCGCCCGCGTCGATGGAGGGCCCCTTGCGCAGGAGCAGTGCGCGGTGCACCACGTTGCGCAGCTCGCGGATGTTGCCCGGCCACGCGTGCTGCTGGAGCCGGTCCAGCGCGGGCTGGGTGAGGCGCACCGTCTGCCCGCGCGGGGCGAACGCCTTCACGAAGTGCTCCGCCAGTCCGACGACGTCCCCCCGGCGGTTGCGCAGGGGCGGCAGGTGCAGCGGCACGACGCACAGGCGGTAGTAGAGGTCCTCGCGGAAGCGGCCCTCGCGCGACGCCGCCAGCAGGTCGCGGTTGGTGGCGGCCACCACGCGCACGTCCACGTGCATGGGGCGGCTCGCGCCCACGCGCTTGATTTCACCGCTCTCCAGCGCGCGCAAGAGCTTCGCCTGGAGATCCAACGGCAGTTCTCCAATCTCATCCAGGAAGAGCGTGCCGCCGTCGGCTTCCTCGAAGGCGCCCTTGCGCGCGCCCACGGAGCCGGTGAAGGCGCCCTTCTCGTGGCCGAACAGCTCGCTCTCGATCAGCTCCTTGGAGATGGCCGCGCAGTTGACCGGGATGAGCGGCCGGTTCGAGCGCGGCGAGCACGCGTGCAGCGCGTTCGCCACCAGCTCCTTGCCCGTGCCGGACTCGCCCAGGATGGTGACGGCCGCGGTGGACGGCGCCACGCGCTGGATGAGGTCCGTGAGCTGCCGCACCGACGCGTCGCTGCCGAGGATGCCGTGGAAGGACTGCGCCTCCTTCTTCGTGGCCGGCACCGTCTCCAGGATGAGCTCCGCCTCGCCCACGCGCAGGCTGGTGGGCAGCGTCACCTCCGCCTCGAACAGGCGCACCGGGCCCAGCCACGTGCCATTGGTGGAGCGCAGGTCCACGACGTGGAACACGCCATCCTGGCGCGTCACCTTCAGGTGCTTGCCGGAGATGAACCGGTCCTGGAGCACCAGGTCGCAGCCCGCGTCCTTGCCCACCGTGAAGCTGTCGCCGGTAAGCCGGTGCACCGTCTCCGTGGTGCCCTGCTTCACGCGCACCTGCGCGGCCTGCCAGCGCTGTGCGTCCCGGCCCTGCACCGCGGTGGCGTTGCCCACGTCGGTGGCCGTGTCCGCGTCCTCGCTGGCGCCGTGCTTGCGGAACACCGCGCGCCACTGGCCCAGCTCCACGTCCGCGCCGTCAGCCAGGTCGCCCTTGTCCACCAGCTTGCCGGCGACCTTCGTGCCCTTGCCGGACAGGTCCTCCACCCGGCACTGCTGGCCATCCCACAGGAGGGCCACCTGCTGGCGGCTCACCTCGGGATCCGGAATGGCCACGTCGCTCGAGTCGCCCCGACCGAGCACCAGCCGCGCCCGGTCCACCGCCACCCGCAGCACTTCCTCGCCTCGACGGAAGAACACCAACTCCGGCATTCCGACCTCTCCCAGCGCCCCCGGCACCGGGAGCAGCGGCCAGCGCTTTACACGGCGCGTGCGCGGGCTTCAACCGGGGGCGGTGGGGACCTGGGAGAGGCCGCCTGATGTGGCTAGCGCTTGGGCCCGAAGCGCGGGCTGCTCACCATGCCGGTGAGCCGGCCGCCTCGGTAGCCCGGGTTGTCCCGGTCCTGCGGCAGCATGTTCACCGCGATGGCCAGGGGGCCCAGCCGCTGCTGGAAGGCCTGCTCGAACTTCAGCCGCACGTCGAGCCCCAGCTCGCTGTACTCCAGCCGCTTGCCCAGCTTCACCGTGCCGGAGCCCGTGCCCTCCAGGTCCTCGCTCTTGAGGTCCAGCGTCCGCACCGTGCCCATGCCCTTGTCGAACTGGAAGTCGCCCTTCAGGTCGCCCAGGAGCATGCGCGGCAGGGTCATGGGCATCGCGGGGCCCCCGCCCATGGGGATGGCCGCCGTGCCGCCCTTGATGGTGAGCCCCTGGGTGTCCAGGGCCACCGTGCCCGTCGCCTGGGACCAGTCCGCCGCCTGCCCGCGCACGAGCGCGCCCGGCGCGGTGAGGGACACCTTCGCGTTGAGCAGGCCCTCCATGTCCACGCCGGTGTAGGCCGGCAGGTTGCCGCCGCCCGCCTGCAGGCCGCTCACGTCCACGTCCAGCGACGTGGCGCTCAGGCCACCCACGGCGACGTGCACCGTGCCGCCCATGGCCTTCGCGTTCACCACCAGGCCCGGCGGGAAGAGCGCGGGACGCAGCGCCACGCTGTCGAACGTCACGGCCTCGCCCAGCTCCGCGGGGCCCAGGCCGCCGGCCTCACCCCGGGCGAGCGCCGCCACCGAGTCCGCGCCCAGCGGCGTGGGCGGCTTGCTCACGCGCACGTTGGTGGCGGTGACGCCGAACAGGCCGGGCCGCAGGCTTCCAATGCGCACCGCGAGCCCCTGGGCCGCGGCCTCCGTGACGATGCGCGTGCGGACCGCGTCGTACGGGAAGGTGAGCATCAGGCAGAGGATGAACGCCACCACGGAGAACGCGGTGTAGCCGGCGATGAGCTTCCAGCGGGCAGTCTTCGTTTCGGAGGCCATGGCTATTGCTTCATCCGGTAGGTGGCGACGGTGGTCCACGCCGTCAGGGTGTCCGTGGCCGGGCGGGGCTCCACGCGCAGGTACTTCACCTTCACGATGCCCGGGCCCGTCTCCACCGTGCGCAGGAAGTCCGTCAGCTTGCGCAGGTCCACGTCGGTGAACGTCAGCTCCACGGAGCTTTCGATGATCTTCCCGTCACCCACACCCACGTCGCCCTTGGGCGACATGTTCGGCACGGTGAGGCCCGCGGCGGTGGCCTTGTCCTCGATGTACGTGATGAGGCGCACGTTGCTGCTGGTGAGCTGCTGCTCCACCGCCTGGCGCTCCTGCTGGGCGGCGCCGTAGCTGGTCGCCAGCGCCTGCACCTCCTGCAGCTTCGCCAGCTTGTCCTGCGTGCGCCGGCGGTAGCCGGACGCGCTGTTGGCGAAGCTGAAGAGGACGACGAAGAGGACGAACACCGTCACGGCCGAACCGGCGAGGGCCACGAGCTTGCGCTCGCGGTCGCTCAGCCGCTCGAACCACGTCTGGAGCGGTGCGAAGACTTCCTTGAGCTTTCCCATGTCCGCCATCTCAGGTCTCCCCACCCTGCGTCTCGCCAGGGCACTGCACCTGCACGTCCAGGCGGAAGGTCACCTTCTGCCCATCACGCGTCTTCTCCACCTTGCCCTCCTTCACGTCCTTGAAGCAGCGGTGGCCCTTCAAGGCGGTGGAGAGCGTGTCGATCTGCTTGGAGCTGTCCGTCTCCCCCTGGAGCATCACGCGGTCCAGGTCCACCTGGATGCGGTCGAACCGCACCGGCACCTCCGGGGGCACCCGCTGGGTGATTTCCGCCAGCAGGTTCACCGCCGACATGGAGGGCAGCGCCGCGGCCGGGCTCTCCACGCCCTTGAGCATGTTGATGGCGCGGTCGTAGTTCTGTTCACACGTGCCCAGGATGCGCTGGGTCGTCTTGCACAGCACCGCGTCCACCTCCGCCTCGCGCCGCGCCAGCACCGTGTTGCGCACCACCCCGAAGGCGACGAGCAGCAGCAGCAGCGTCACGGCGAACGACGCCAGGAGGCCCAGCCGGTCCTTCACGTAGTCGTAGCCGCCCTTGAAGGCGAACTCACCCCGGCGCAGGTTGAAGCGGGGGGCCTTCGCCCCGGCCGCGTTGCCGCGCATCGCCAGCGCGTACGCCTGCGCCGCGGCGGGCGCATCCGAAGCGGGAATCTTCCCGGCCGAGTCCGCCGGCAGCGCCAGCACGCGCACCGGCAGGTTCAGGTCCTTGGACAACTGCTCCGCCAGGCCCGGCATGCGCGCGGTGCCGCCCGCCAGCACCACCGCGGTGACGGGCCGGCGGGTGCGCGCGGTGAAGGACTTGAAGGAGGGCCGCAGCTCGCGCAGCACCTGTTGCAGGCCCCGCACGAAGGCGTTCGCGGCGCGCTCGGCGTCCGGGCCCTGCGCCGCGCTGGCCATCGCGCCGTGCGCTTCCTTCCACTGGTGCGCTTCCGCCGGCGTCGTCTGGAACTCCGTGGCCAGCGCCCGCGTCAGGTCGCGCCCGCCGCCGGAGAAGGTGCGCGCGAACTCCACGCCCTGGCCCGGACGGCCAATGGCCACCGACGTGCGCTCATGGCCGATGTCCACCACCGCGATGGTGCCGCCCTCGCCCACGCCCTCGAAGAGGCCGGGCGCCTGGATGAAGAGGTTCTGGTACGCGAGCGCCGGGTGGGTGATGACGCGCGGATCCACCTGGAGGCCCGTGAGCAGCTCCAGCAGCGACTTCAGCTCCTCCTTGCGCACCACGCCCACCAGCAGGTCCGCGGCCTTGTCCTTGCCGCCGGTGTCCTTCTGGCCGACCACCTGGTAGTCGTACACGACCTCCGAGATGTCGAACGGCAGTTGGCTGCCGACCTCGAAGGGCAGCGTCGCCTCCACGCGCTTGGCGTCGGAGAAGGGCAGGCTCACCGCGTGCGTGGTGAGCGACGGGCCGGGCAGGGCGATGACGACCTGATCCACGTGCCCCTCGGGCATCTTCTGGAGCAGCTCCTCCACGGCGGCGCGCAGGGTTTCCGGGCGCTCGCCTTCCTGCGCGCGGCGCACCTCGGCGAAGGCCTGGGTGATGTGGCTTTTCGTTCCGGAGTCCAGCACCACCCCCTTCACGGAGTGGCTGCCGAGGTCCAGGCCAAGAATGCGGGCCATGCTATTCCTCTCTGTAATACACGAGCTTGCCCAGCCCGTCGTCCAGGCGGATGACCGCGGTGAGCGTCTTCTGGACGCTGCCCGCTTCTCCCACCGACTTGATGGTGAATGTCTTGCTCTTGTCGCCCAGGTAGCGGTTCTGCGCGACGTTGCCCTTGATGGCCGGGTTGACCGCGATGCCCGCCTGCTCCACCACGCCCACGAAGTCCTGCACCGACATGCCGAAGAAGCTGAACATGCGCGCGGCGCGGATGCGGCTGATGAGCTCGTTGAGGAACACCGGGTCCGTCAAGCGCGGGTCCGGACGGTTCGGGTCCGCCGCGGACATGATGGCCAGCCCCAGCATGATGGGGTCGTCGGTGTTGATGTTCGGCTTGGAGTTGATGTCCGGGTACACCGTGAGCCGGTCGCGGAAGGCCGCCATGAAGCGGTCGTTGACGCCGTGGACGCGGTACAGCTCGTCCAGGCTGTCGAAGCGCGCGTTCTTCACCTCGTAGCGCGGCTCGTAGCGGCTGTACGGTGAGCCCTCGTCCGCGAAACCCGCGACGAAGGGGTTCGTCGGGTCCTGGCGGTTGAACGCCGACTGCGTCGGGTCCTCGTCCGCCCAGTCCTTCAGCGCGATGACGGTGTCCTGCGGCGTGGAGCGCACGTGGTTCGCGTCGTCCTGCTGCCAGAGGAATTCGAAGCGCTTGTCGCCGAGCATGTCCATCATGCGCGCCGCGGTGGCCTGCGCCTCCGCGCCGCCGGTGTTCAGGCGCATGACGTTGAGCTTCTCCTCCTCGTCGCTGATGGTCGCGAGGAAGCAGCCCTCGAAGCCGCCAAAGGACCGGCGCTGCATCTGCGACGCCATCTGCATGGCCGCGCCGCCCTCTTCCCCGTCCTCCATCTGGAAGTTCGGATCCACCTCCACGGGGTCGTTCTCCAGCCGGCTGCGGGTGCCGCCGCCGCTGTCGTCCTCCACCTGCGCACCCTCGCTCTTCACCAGCCCCTTGAGCATGTGGCAGTCCACCCGCGCCAGCTTCCACAACTGGATGTTGAGCGACTGCGGCTGGAAGGCCTGACCGCCCGCGGCCGGTGTCTGGCCTCCGAGCGCGGCGCCCAACTGCCCCAGCATGGCCATGGGGTTGGGGATGGGCGTCTGGTCCACCTGCTTCTGGAAGCGCATCAGGAGCCGCCCCAGCGCGATGCCCGAACGCGCCATGTAGTAGGCGCGCACTTCATCCCGCTGGTTGGCCGCCAACTGCAGGTCCACGCGGCTGTTGTACGCGAACTCCGTGGCCACCACTGTGAGCAGCGCGATGGAGACGATGGCGATGATGAGCGCCACGCCGCGCGAGCGCTTGTCGCGGCGCACGGCCTTCGTGGCCGGCGCGCCCGGGATGGGCGCCTGCGCCTGCCTGCGACGGCGGGACACCTGTCGGAAGAAGGAGGGGGCCATCAGTTGAACCTCGGCAGTTCCGTGTTGAGCACGATGCGCGTCTGCGTGGTGTAGCGCGCTTCCTTGCCCGACTCGTCCAGGGCGACGACGGTGATGCGCACGCGCGTGGGGAGAATGGCCTTCTTCTCCGTGCGCCGCGTGTCCCATTCGTCATCCCACTCCTTCTTCTCCGAATCCCAGTAGGCGAACTCCACGCTCTTGACGCCTTCGAAGAGCACGTCCGTGGTGCCGCCCCGGTCCATGCGCTCGCCCACGTTGGGGTTCACCCGGCGCTTCAGGTCCATGCGCTGGCGCGTGGCGCGCTCCGTGGAGTTCTCCACGAAGTACTCCACCACCGCCTGGTCGGACTCCTTCACGTCCGTGTACAGGCGCTGGTGGGAGAACGTGGTGAAGAGCAGCTTGTTGCGCTCGCCAATGAAGTTGGTGGGCCGGTCGTTCTGGTCGCGGAAGCGGCGCAGGTCGTAGCGGTCGCTCACGAAGGCGGAGCCGATTTCGCGCGCCATGCGGTTGAGTGACACGCGCACCATGCGGTAGCGCTCCGCCTCGCCCTCCACCACTTCCTTGGCGTTGATGCCGGTCTGGAAGGCCATGGCCACGACGGTGCCCATGAGCGCGGTGATGGAGACGGCCACCATCACCTCCATCAGCGTGAAGCCTCGCGAACGCCTTCTCATCGGGTGCTCCCTCGGCCCGGCAGGGGCAGGTTGGGGAAGCCCCCGCGGCCACCGCCACCGCCGAAGATGCCGCCCGGCGCGCGCGGGTTGATGCCGCCCGTGCCGCCCGGCTGCTGACCTGCGCCCCGGTTGAGCTCATCCAGCAACTGCTGGCGGTTGCGCAGCGGCTGGCGCGTGTTCGGATCCAGCATCGTCCCGTTGGGACCCGGGATGGGGTTCTCCACCACGCGGCCGTTGGCATCCACCCACTGGTTCTGGGCGCCTTCGGTGTTGCCGCCCGACGCGTTGGTCGCGGCGCCGCCGTTGCGGTCGCCGCCCGGCCCCAGCGACACGACGTGCGTCACCACGTCCACGCTCTCCACCTGGGTGCCTTCCTTCCAGTACACGGTGAGGTGCACCTCGCGCACGGCCTTGGTGAGCTGGTCCACCATCTGCGTGAACATGGGCTGCGCCATGCCCATCGCCGCCCCGCCCAGCGGGCTGGAGGTGGTGGTGCCGCCGGAAGCGCCGCCCTTGTCACCGCCCGCGCCGCCGAAGAGGCCCGCGAGGCCGCCCAACGGGTCGCCGCTGTCGCCGCCCCCGCCCATGGGCAGGTTGAAGATGGCGCCAATGAGCTGGTCCGGCGTCACGCCGTCCGTCTTGGGCGCGATGATGCGCGCGCGCCACTTGAACTGGGGCCAGCCGTCGTCGGAGAAGTCGCCGGACTTCTCGTCGTCGTCGACATCGAAGCCGTCGTCGTAGAGGTCCTGCTCCAGGTCCGTCATCTTCGAGCGGGCCAGCAGCGACGCGACGGTGAGCCGCTTGGTGTAGACGTGGTTGGAGACCGCGCCCGCGTTGAGGTCGAAGATGGCCATCAGCGCCACGCTCAGGATGGCCATGGCGACCATCGTCTCCAGCAGGGTGAAGCCGCCCCGTCGTCGAGTCGGATGTCTCATGAGCGGGGCACCTCCAGCGCCTCGGATGCGATGTTCACCTTGCCCGTCAGGGGTGACACGTCCAGCGTCCACGCGTTGTCGCCCTGGCGCAGGAACACCATGGCCTTCTCCGTGTACCCCTGCGGGAAGAAGTAGAGATAGGCGACGCCGCTCTCCACCGGCTGGCGCTGTTGCCGCGTCCACACCGACACGGCCACACCCGCAGGCAGCTCTCGCGGGCTGATTTCCTCCGCCGTGTACGCGGAGAAGGTGGACTGGGACTCGATGCGCGTCTTCTCCTGCTCCATCAGCTCCTGCGCGGACGGTGACGAATTGTCCGAGCGCGTGTAGTTCTTGCGCTCATCCTGTCCACCGCCGCTGCGCGCCGCCTTCTCCCGGTCGCGCTCGTCCTCGCGCAGCGCATTGTCCCGGTCGCGCGCGGTGGTGATGCCGCCCGCGGCGCATTCCGCGTGGTACTTCGTGGGCTGCTCGCGCTTCGGGTCCGGGATTTCGAACACCAGCCGGCACGTCTTGCCGCTGAGCGCCGCCGAGTCGTAGAGCGAGCGGATGACGCCCGCGAGCTCCGTCGCGCTGCCCTTCGCCTTGGCGCCCGTGAGCGCGCCGATGCCCACCGTCACCGCGGCGAACAGCACCGCCGCGATGGCGATGGCGATGGAGATCTCAATCAGCGTCAGACCGCGGGGCGCACCCCGGCGGCGGGCAGGACGAGGGGACATGGCGGACGTCATGGCTGCACCCCCTGTGCCACGATGCCGCCGCTGAAGAGGTCCGCGGCGTCGCCGGTGCCGCCCGGCTTCCCGTCGGAGCCCAGGGACAGCACGGCGCCCGTCTTGCCCGCCATGCGGTAGACGTATGGGTGGCCCCACGGGTCGATGGGCGTCCCCTCCAGCACCCTGGAGGCGATGAGCGGCGTGAAGCCCTCCTCCTGGGTGGGGAAGAAGCCCATCAGCCGGTGGTGGGCCTTGAAGAAGCCCTCCAGGCGGCGGATCTGCTCGCGCGCCTGGCGCTGCGTGGGGGTGAGGGTGTTGTCCTCGGTGGCCCACACCAGCGCGAACGCGAGCAGGGTGGCCCCGCCGAACACGCCCAAGAGCAGCAGGCGACCCAGCCGGGAGGACGGAGCGCGGGCCTTGGGGGCGGGCGCGCCAGGAACGGGACGCGCCTCACGCGCGGACGTCGGTGAGGAAGTGTGCTCGGGAGTCATCTCGGGCATTCCTACGACAACACGCGGGAGGCGCGGCTTTGCTTCAGGAAGAATCGACGGGTTACTGCTTGGGCCCCGTGTCCTTGGAGGAGATGTCGGCGTCGGAGCCCTCGCCGCCCGGGTTGCCGTCGGAGCCGTAGCTGGTGATGACCGGCTTGCCGCCCTCGTTCATGTACACGTACTCCTTGCCCCAGGGGTCCGTGGGCATGCGCTCCAGGTTCTGGGTGTCAACCAGCGCCTTGAGGCCCGTGGCGGTGTCCGGATAGGAGCCCTTCTTCGTGTAGTAGAGCTTCATCGCGCTCTGGATGTTGCGGATGTCCAGGCGGGCGGTGTCCTGCTTGGCCTCTTCCAGCTTCGGGATGACGGCCACGCCCACCGCCGCCGCGATGAGCCCGAGGATGGTGATGACCACCATGATCTCGATGAGGGTCATGCCGCGGTTGCGGCGGGCCTGCTGCTTCTTCGCGTTCGTCGTCGTCATGTCTTCACTCACCTTCGGGTGACTGACTTTCTGGCAGGCCACCCGGCCTGGGGTGTGTCGGGATGTCAGGGGCGCTTCAGGGAGGGCCGTGGTGTCCGGAGGCCGTGGGCGGGTCCCGGTGGGCGTACAGCGAGGCTCCCACCGTCGCCAGCGTGGCGGCCAGGGCAATCAGCCCCACCAGCGTCGCGCGTTGGATCCACCGGTCGAGCGTGTCGTTCATCATGGGCTCGGCTTACGCCTCCTAATGGATGGCCGTGTTCACCTGAAGAATCGGCATCAGGATGGAGAGCGCTACGAATGCAATCATCACGCCCATCACCACGATGAGCAGGGGCTCCAGGAGGCTGGTGAGCGCACCGATGCGCACGTTCACCTGCGTCTCGTAGGAGTCCGCCACGGAGAGGAGCATGTCCTCCAACTGGCCTGATTTCTCACCGATGGCGACCATGTGGTACACGAGCGGCGGAAACTGGCCTGAGCGCTTGAGGGGCGTGGCGATGCTTTCGCCCTCGCGGATGGACTCGCGGGCGTTCTCCACCGCGTCCGCCAGCACCGAGTTCGTCATCACCGCCTTGACGATGTCCAGCGCGGCCAGCATGGGCACGCCGCTCTTGAGCAGCGTGGACAGCGTGCGCGCGAAGCGGGAGATGGCCAAGAGGCGCACCAGGCTGCCGAAGATGGGGGCCTTGAGCGTGAAGCGGTCCCACTTGGGCTTGCCCTTGGGGCTCTTCGTCCAGCGCATGAAGAAGATGAAGCCCGCCACGATGGACGGAATCACCAGGAACCACCACGCCTGCATGAAGTTGGACGCGCCGATGAGGATGCGCGTGTTCAGGGGCAGGGTGGCCTTCATCGTCTCGAAGATCTTCGTGACCTTCGGCACGACGAACACCATCAGCAGCACCAGGATGCCGCCGCCCACCAGCAACATGATGGCGGGGTAGAGCATGGTGCCGATGATCTTCTGCTGGAGCTTGGCCTGGTTCTCCGTGAAGTCCGCCAGCCGCAGCAGCACGGTGTCCAGCGCGCCGGAGGCCTCACCCGCGCGCACCATGTTGATGTAGATGCTGGGGAAGATCTTCGGGTGCTGGCTGAACGCGTCCGCCAGGGACGAGCCTTCGTTCACGCGTTGCTTGATGTCGGAGAGGGCGCGCTTCAAGCGCTCCTTCTCCGCCTGGTCCACCAGCGCGTTGAGTGAATCCACGATGGTGACGCCCGCGCCCAGCAGGGTCGCGAGCTGGCGGGTGAGGATGGCGACGTCTTCCGTGCTGACGCGACCGCCGGCCAGCTTGCGCAGGTCCACGTCGCGCGCCACGAGCGACGCGTTGGCGCCCTTGGACACGCCCGCGCGGCTGCCTTCCGCCTGCCCGAGCACGTCGGTCAGGAAGATGCCGTCCGCGCGCAGCTTGGAGCGCAGCGTCTTGGGCGAGTCCGCTTCGAGCAAGCCCTTCTTCTGCTTGCCGTGGGAGTCGAGGCCTCTGTATTCGAAGACGGGCATGGCGGACTAGATGTCCTCCTGCGTGATGCTCAGGACTTCGGCGATGGTCGTCTCGCCCAGGGCGATCTTCCGCACGCCGTCGTCCAGGAGGGTGATCATGCCCTTGGCGAGCGCGGACTTCTTGATGGTGGACGCGTCCACGTTCTTGAGCACGAGCTGGCGCACATCGTCGTCCACGAAGAGGAACTCGTAGATGCCGGAGCGACCGCGGTAGCCGTTGCGGTTGCACGACGGGCAGCCCACCGCCTTGTAGATGCGGTCGGTGTTGAAGCGGTCCTTGAAGCTCTTGAACGTGAAGCCCAGCTCCTTCAGGTCCGCGTCCGTGGGCGTGTACGGCGCGCGGCAGTCCGGGCACACCCGGCGCACGAGGCGCTGGGCGAGGATGCCGGTGAGCGACGAGGCCACGAGGAAGGGCTGCACGCCCATGTCCACCAGACGGGTGACGGCGCCGGCCGCGTCGTTGGTGTGGACGGTGGAGAGCACCAGGTGGCCCGTGAGCGAGGCCTGGATGGCGATTTCCGCCGTCTCCTTGTCGCGGATCTCACCGACCATGATGACGTCCGGGTCCTGGCGCAGGAAGGAGCGCAGGCCTTGCGCGAACGTCAGGCCGATCTTCGGGGCGATGGCCATCTGGCCAATGCCCTTGAGCTGGTATTCGACCGGGTCCTCGACGGTGAGGATGTTGAGGTCGGACGTGTTGATTTTGGAGAGCGCGCCGTAGAGCGTCGTCGTCTTGCCGGAGCCCGTGGGGCCCGTCACCAGCACGATGCCGTGCGAGCGCTTGATGACGGACTGCATCGCCGAGAGCACCTGCTGGCTCATGCCGATTTCGGCCAGGTCCAGCAGCGTCGCCGTCTTGTCCAGCAGACGCATGACGATGCGCTCGCCGAAGGACGTGGGCGTGGTGGACAGACGGATGTCGATGTCGCGACCGGCCAGCTTGATGCGGATGCGGCCGTCCTGCGGCAGGCGCTTCTCCGCGATGTTGAGCTGCCCCATCACCTTGACGCGCGCGATGATGGAGTTCTGGTAGCGCTTGGGCGGCTTGATGACTTCCTGGAGCACGCCGTCGATGCGGAAGCGCACCAGCAGTTCGCGCTCCCCGGGCTCGATGTGGATATCGCTCGCGCGCTCCTTGGCGGCGCGGAAGAGCACGGAGTTCACGAGCCGAATGACCGGGGCCTCGTCGTCCGCGTCCAGCAGGTCCTTGGGCTCCTCCAGCTCGTGCGCGAGGGAGTCCAGGTCCTCGGTGGTCTCCATCTCGTCCACGAGGTCCGCGGTCTCGTTGACCGAACGGTCGTACACGCTGTTGATGGCGTCCACGATGGTGGAGGCGAGCGCGATGCGGGGCTGGATGCTCTGGCCCAGCAGCAACCGCGCGTGGTCCAACGCGGTGGTGTCCAGCGGATCCGCCACCGCGAGGATGACCTCGTCACCCTCCAGGGACAGGGGCAGCAACTGCGTCTGGCGGGCGAAGTTGATGGGGATGCGCTTGACCAGATTCGCGTCCACCTCCTCCACGAAGATGCGCTGGAGGTAGGGCAGGTCCAACTGGTGGCCGAGCGCGCGCGCCACGTCCTCTTCGGTGATCGCCTTCATGCCCACCAGGATTTCGCCCAGCCGGCCACCCTTCTCCTGCTGCGCGGCGAGCGCCTCCTGGATCTTCTCCGGGGTGAGGGCAGGGACGAGCGCGCGGAGGATCTCCCCGAGCGGCCGGCCACACAGGTACGCCTGCCCGTGGGCGACGACCTGGGTGGAGTCGTTGCGGCCGCCCACCACGTCAGTGGACGCGTCAGCGGCTTGGAGGGTCGTGGGGTCGGCGGTCAGGTTCATGAAGGTTACTCCCCATTTCCCGGCTGGATGCGCAGCCGGTCGGCGTCGGCGTCCGGAGCGGGCGCGATCACCTCGGGTTGCGGTGCCGGTTCAGCGGGCACTGATCTCTCTGAACCTTCCTGAGGCGCTTCGAAATTTCGCGGAGCCTGCTCGCCCTCGGGGGAGGGCGTGGCGCCGTTCGGCGAAGCAGGCGCTTGCGTGCCGGGCTGGCTTCCGGGACGGGCGCCGGGGGCGGGGCTGCCCGCCGGGCGGATGACGCGCTCGTTGGTGGTGCCGGGCCCACCGTTCTCCACGCGCTGCTCCTCCTTGATGACGGACTGGTTCATGCGCGACAGGGGACCGGGCTTGCGGCTGAAGTCCACCGCCACGTCGTAGCCGGGGACCTGGCCGTAGAACTGCTCCACGAACTGCTGACGCTCCTTCATCTTGCGCTCGAAGATGCGCCGGAAGTCCTCCTGGCCGCGGATGATGTAGGGCGTGAGGAACAGCAGCAGGTTCGTCTTCGTCTTGCGGCGCGTGGTGTCGCGGAACAGGTGACCCAGGAGCGGGATGTCACCCAGCACCGGCACCTTGGAGACGGACTCCAGGGTGCGGTCCTGCATGATGCCGCCGATGACGACCGTCTCCATGTCCTTGGCGATGACCGTCGTCTTCGCGCTGCGCTTCGACGTGGTGGGGCCGAGCACCGGGTCCGACGAGGCGATCTCCTCCGTCTGCTCCGTGATGACGAGGCGGATGTAGTCGCTCTCGTTGATCTGCGGCTTCACGGTGAGCTTGAGCTCCACGTTCTGGCGGGTGATGGGCGCGTACAGCGAACCCAGGCCGCCCAGCGAACCCAGGAGCGACGGGGTGATGCCGCCGGTGGTGCCGCCGCCCGCGACCGCGCCGCCCAGGCTGGACGGGGAGAAGCCGGACTGGAAGGGCACGTTCTGGCCCACCGTGATCTCCGCCTCCTCGTTGTCGCTGGTGAGCAGGTGCGGCGTGGACAGCACGTTCACGTCGGAGGACTGCTGCATGGCGTTGAGCACCACGCCGAAGGCCGGGATGTCGATGCCCAGGTTCTTGAGCTCCGGCAGGACGGGGCCCTGGATGCCGGCGAGGAAGCCGCCCATGCTGGCCAGGTTCGCCAGCGAGAAGGATGGGGGCACGCCGCCGCCGGCGTAGTTGGTGCCGAAGATGCCGGGGATGGCGCCGTCGTCCGTCTTCAGGCTGAAGCCCTGGTGGAAGTTGATGCCGAACTCGCTGTTGCGGTCCAGGTTCACTTCCATGATGACCGCCTCCACGAACACCTGGCGGCGCGGCTGATCCAACTGCTGGATGATCTTGACGATGTTCTTGTAGTCGGACGGGCTGGCGACGATGACGAGCGAGTTCGTGCCCTTGTCCGCGGAGATCTTCACCTCGCCGCTGAACAGCTCCGCGGCCTGGGTGGTGGTCGCGCGCGGGATGCCCTGGGGCTGCTGCACCACGGGGCCGCGCTGCGGGCGGTTGGCGGTGCCCTGCGCCAGCGACTGGAGGGTGCTGGCCAGCTCTTCCGAGTTGGCGTTCTCCAGCGGGTAGACCTGGATCTTGTTGCCCGTCTCCGACGGGATGTCGACTTCCTTGACGATGTCCTGGATGCGGCTGAAGGCCGCGGGGCTGGCCACGACGATGAGCTTGTTGGTGCGCTCGTCCGGGATGATCTGCGACAGCGTCACCGCGCCGCCCGTGTCGGTGCCGCCGCCCGGGGCGACGCCGCCCTCGGCGCCGGGAGGCTGGCCGGGGACGCCCTGCGGGAAGCTGCCGGGGCGCTGGCCGGGGCGGGCGCCGCTCTTGGCTTCGAAGAGCTTCTGCACGGTGTTCGCGACGTCCTGGGCGGTGGCGTACTGCACCTGGATGATGCGCATCTCATCGCTGGAGGAGCGGCTGTCCAGTTGGTTGATGAGGCGCTCCAGGCGGTGGATGTTGGAGCCCACGTCGTTGACGATGATCGTGTCCGGCGGGTACGGGATGGTGTCGCCGTCCTTGGACACCAACTGCTGGAGCACGCCGCGCAGGGGCTCCACTTCCACGTACTTGATCTTGAACAGCTTGGTGATCATCTGCTCGTTCGTGGTGTACGGCGTCGATTCGTCCACGATCGTCGGGATGGGGTTCTGCTTCGCGGACCGCTTGTCGACGATCTTCAGGAAGCGGCCGTACGGGTAGACGGCGAGCCCGTTGGCGTCGAGCGCGGCCAGGAACGCGGAGTAGAACGATTCCGAGTCCACCTCCACGCGGCCGTTCTCCGGACCGATGATGGAGATCTTCCCGCGCACGTTCTCCGGGAGGATGAACGTGCGGCAGGTGGCGTCCGACACGGTCTGGACGAGCTTCTCGATGTCCACCTTGTCGAAGTAGATGCCATAGCGCGCGCGGCGCCGGGCCTCTTCACACGTGGGCGTCTGGCGCGGCCCCTGGTTCTCCTCCGGGGCCGCGGTGACCGTGCCCGTGGTGCGGGCCGGCGGGGTGGTCCCCTGCGGGGTGATGGTGCGGTCGCGGTCGCGGTCCGGGGCCGCGGGGGGCGTACCGGGCTGCGACGGACGGCGCTGGGCCCACGCGGGCACGGAGAGCGCGAGGCACAAACAGAGCATCCAGGACGGGAGCGTCTTCATGGAGGAGCGGGCGCTGACGGGGTGTTTAACGGACGTTGTAGGATTTGCGGATCGGCGCTCCGTTGCGCTCGATCTCGATCTCGATGCGGGAGGAGTCCTTCATCTTCGAATAGACCTCCAACGCCTTCTCGGGGCTGTTCAGGTCGAAGCCGTTGATGCGACGGATGACGTCTCCGTTCTGGACGCCGATCTTCGAATAGATGGAGTCCGGGCGGATGGAGAACAGCTTGAAGCCCACCGCCTGACCATCCTTGAAGGCGGGCACGATGCGCGCCTGCATGGCCACGTCGTTGAGGTTGGCCAGGGTCTTGTCGATTTCCGCCTTGGGGACTTCGTACTCGTTCTCCCCGGTGGACTTGATGCCGGTGCCCAGGCCGTTGGGCGCGGGGGCGGTCGGCGCGGTGACGGGCGGGGTGTAGGCAGCGACGGCGCCGTCCCCGGGCTGCCCGTCGATGAACTCCTTGCGACCGCCGTTGTTGATGATGACGCGCTCGCGTTCAATCTCCATGACGGTGGCGCCCATCAGGTCGTTGCCGATCATGTACGTCTGCGAGCGCTGCGTGGTCATGTCCTGGATGGACGCGAAGGACCAGTCCGGATTGCTGGCGACGAGCGTGCCCAGCAGCTTCACCCGCAGGCCGCTCTTGGCCGGGGGGGCGTTGGCGTCGAACTCCGGACGGGTCTGATCCGGCGGCTTCACCGCGACCTCCGGCTCCGGCAGCTTCACGCCGGTGAGCTTCGACAGGCGCTCCGCGTCGATGGACGCCAGCGTGGTGTCCGCGGCGTGGGTGCGCTGCGCGACGCGCGCGGGCGCCTCCGACGCGGGCGAGGGGGAGATGGAGGATTCGACGAACAGATTCACCGTGCGCGCCGCCAACAGGGCGACGAGCAGGATGAACAGCAGGTTCACGCTCCAGAAGTATTTACGAAAGAAGAGTTCCATCACGCTTCCGGGAGAAAGCCAGCCCCACATGGGACCGTGAGCAAGGCAGGTGCCATCGCTGGGCGGGTGGGAAACCCAGGACTTACGGCCAAGTACGCGAAATTATTTCGGAATAGGACGGCTCCCCGGCTTTGGGAGCGGGGCTGACAACGCGTCCGGACAATTTGTCAAAAGCAGGCAGGGGCCGGTGTGACGGCCTGTCAGTCCGGCGTCCCGGGA
>NZ_RAVZ01000131.1 GCF_003611635.1 Corallococcus terminator
GACGGGGGTCCCGCTCCACCGGGGTCCGCTCCACGGCCTGGGCCAGGGAGGCGACGAATAGACTGCTCAAGAAAAAGGGGACTCTGGACATGGTCAAGGGACCTCACCTCGGGACGGGAGGACAACCTGAAAGGGATTTTCGGGGGCAAAGTGAGTTGCGGAGCCGACATAACAGAAAATCAATAAATGTGTGCTTCCTGTCCGGACCGTCGCGCGTTTGTTTCAGATGTCCTGGTGTTACACGAATGTAATGAGGTGTCTTCACTCTGGGTGATGACAAACGTGTCAGGGTGGGTTGTGCGGGAGGGGCATTCCCGACCCTGACGTGTGGAAGGACAAACCAAAGGCCCGCCCCACGACGACGCGTGGGACGGGCCCCGGGTGACGCTGACCTGATGGAGGAGGGGGCCTTGCTAGCGCGCCTGCACCTGCACGCTGTCCAGACCCCACGCCGCCTGCGGGAGGCCGGGCAGGCCGTCCGCGAAGAACTGGAGGGCCAGCTCCGGCGCCGTGTGCTCGAACGTGAAGCTCACGCGGTAGGTGGAATCACCATTCGGGTAGAGGAGCGTGCCGCGCTCCGTGGCGCTGGTGCCCGCGGGGCTGGCGGTGCCGCCCACCTGGGCCGGGTAGTCCTGACGGCTCGACGTGTTGGAGAAGGTGGTGCGGAACACGTCGCCCACGCCGTCGGCGCGCACGCCCCAGGTGTGCGGGATGGAGGGGCCGTTGCCATCCCAGCCCTGGAGGATGAACAGGTCGAAGCTCACCGTGACGGTGCCGTGCGCGGGCAGCGAGGCCAGGGACAACTGGACGCTCTCGTTGCCGAACTCGCCCAGGAAGAGGCGGTCGCCGGAGGGGCTCAGGCGGGTGGATGGGTGGCTCCACTCGGTGCCGACCCGGGTCGCGAAGTGGCCCAGGTACACCTCGTTGGCGAGCGGCTGCAACGCCTGTGCTTCCGCCGCGCCCGTGGCGAGCGTGCTGTCACCCGTCAGGGTCACGTCCAGGATGCAGCCTTCCAACTGGATGACGTCGGTGACGCCCGCCTCCTGGCAGGTCTGCTCCGCGGCCTCCTGCTGCGACCGCGACAGGGCCTTGAGCGTGGTCGTGGATGACGGCAGGGCGCGGTTGGTGAGGCTGGTGGTGCTCTCCCCCGCGCCGTAGTCGAACAGGGACTCCGCCTGGGTGATGCGCCAGCTGTCCGCGAAGTTGGAGGTGTTCTTGTAGAGCTGGTTGAAGCTGAGCGGCGCGGTGAGCTGCGTGCCATCGCGCAGGGCGAAGTCGTCCGCGCGCACGTTGTTGTAGTTGCCCAGCAGGCCGCGCACCAGGCCCGCGCGCGAGGGCGCCAGGGTGAGCGCGAGGTTCAGGTAGGACGTGAAGTGGTCCACGATGAGCTGGTCGCCCTGGGCCGACGTGACGACGTAGCGCGTGGAGGTGGGCCGGAAGACGCGGGTGCCGTCGGACAGGGGCCGCACGTCGCCCACCGGGAGCGAGACCGCCGCGCCGTTCACCATCAGGGGCTGGGTGGTGCGCGCGTAGACCGCCACGCGGTCGGTGCCGAAGCGGGCGGCGACGCCGCTGTAGAGCGCCACGCGGTTGCCGCTGGCCTTCTGGCGCGCCTGCACGGTGAAGGGCTCGGCGGCCACGGGGACGGACTCCGTCAGGATGAACTCGCCCACGCCCTGGAAGTCGTAGTTGTAGCGGTCGGAGGTGACGAGGTGCGGGTCGCCCCAGCCATTGCCGCTGCGGCACGAGGCCACGAGGGCCGGATCCACGGAGCAGCCGTCCGCGTAGCGCATCACGAAGAGGTCGGTGTCGCCCTGGTTCGTCCCGGTGCCGATGTGGCCCTTGGAGTAGCCCACCACGTAGACGCCCGTGTCGTTGTCCGCGGCGACGCCCGTGGCCGTCTCGTCCTTCAGGGCGGGGTTCGGATGGGTGGAGCCGTACTGGTGGAGGGACTTGAGGTTGAGCTGCACGTCGAACTTCGCCAGGAAGGTGTCCACGTTGCCCAGGAACGAACCGGGGACGCTCTTCAGGTCGTACGTGGTCGTGCCGACGACGTAGAGGTTGGCCCCACCGTCGGAGGTGATGGCGGTGACGGACTCGCGGCCCAGGGAGCCCAGCAGGGTGGCCCGCTGCTTCACGCCCGCGGTGCTGTACTGGAAGATGACCGCGTCGTAGTCGCCCGCGTTGGCCAGGGTGCCGGTGCCCAGGAGGCCGGGGAGGAGCGTCGCGCCGAGGGTGTGTCCCACCAGGTAGAGCTCCGTCGCCCCCGTCGCGTTGCGGGACGCCGTCACCGCGTACCCGTAGTCCGCGCCCGAGGTGCCCTCCTGGCGCACCCAGTCCCGGGTGCCGAGGTCCGCGGAGTACTTCATCAGGAAGAAGTCGATGCCTCCCAGCGGAGCCTGGCCGGGGAGCGTGCCGTTGGTGTAGCCGGCGACGTAGACGTTGCCGTCGCGGTCCACCGTGAGGCTCCGGGCGATGTCCGTCCGGTTGGCGGTCGTGCCCAACTGGAGGGCGGCGGATGCGGTGCCGTTGGCCAGGTAGCGAGCGACGATGATGTCGAAGCTGCTGGCGGTGACGCCGGGAACGAAGGACCCCAGGGTGTAGCCGGTGAGGTAGATGTCGCCCGTCGTCTCGTTGGCGGCGATGCCATACGACAGGTCATCCCTGTCGGAGCCCCGCTGGCGGCTCCACTGCAACCCCTTGTTGAGGTTGTACTTGCGCACGAAGACGTCGTAGCCGCCCTGGTTCGTCCCGGTGTGGAGGGCGCCGCCGGGCAGGGTGCCCTTGGTGTAGCCCGTCACGTAGATGGAGGGATTGCCGCTCGCGCAGCCCTGGATGGCGACGCCGGTGGCGTAGTCCTCGGAGGCGGAGCCGAACTGCTCCGTCCAGATGAGCTGACCGTTGCTCGTCTTGTGCTTGAGCAGGAAGACATCCATTCCGCCCGCGCTCAATCCCCCCGGCAGGGCCCGGTTCGCCGTGCCCACCGTGTAGAGGAACCCGCCGCACGTCGCGGTCGCCGTGGCCTGCTCCGTTCCAACGGTCCCGTGCTCCTTCGTCCAGGAGGGCAGGGGCGCGGGGGCCAGGCCCGTGAGCGGGGCCAGGGCCGCGGGGGCAAAGCCGCCCCGGGGGCCCCCCGCGAAGTCCACCGGGTAGAGGACCTCCGGCGGCACCGGGGCTTCCTCCTCCACGGTGGGAAGGGGCGCGGGTTCCACCGCATGCGCCAGGGGGGCGACGAAGAGACTGCTCAAGAAGAGGGTGAGTCGGGTCATGGCGAGGGGATTCCTCCTCGGGAGGGGAGGACGGCCTGAGAGGGATTCAATCTGGGTGATAAAATTACGAACCCGACATAACAGAAAAGCCGTCAATGCGTGATACTCCGTCACAGAATTCACGCGTCTGTTTCAGATGTCAGGGGGCCGCACCGAGGAAATGAGATGTCTTCACTCGGGGTGATGACAGGCGTGTCAGGGTGGGGCTGACGGAAGGGGCTTCCGTGACCCTGGCAATCCAGCGCACAGGACGCGAAAAGGCCCGACCTCCCTTGTGGGAAGCCGGGCCTCTCGACGCGGACAGGTGCTGGCTAGAACGGCCTGGGCGTTCCGCCCGTGCGGGGCTGGGGGGTGAGGTTGAACGAGGGCCCGGTGGAGGCCTCTTGTGGACCCAGGATGGCGGGCAGTGAGGGGGTGATTTTTCCCACGTAGAGCAGGCCCTGGAAGCCTTCGCTGGCGGGCACGTCGAGCCGCTGGATGTACGGGCTGAGTCCTTCCCGGGCGGCCACCTTGGGGGCCGGCGTGGCGCCCACGAGTCCGCAGGCCAGCTTGCCGTCGCGGTTCAGGTCGCAGCCCCAGCGCGTGCCCTGGGCGTAGCTCATCTCCAGCACCACGAGCGATGGATAGTCCTTCATCAGGTGCCCCATCGGCGTGAAGCCCTGGTCCCACTCGGTGCCCTTCTCGATGCGCGTGTGCGTGTTGCCCGCCATCACGATGTGGATTTCATTCGGCTTCGCGGCCCGACGCTCGGTCCACAGCTTCGCCTGGGCCGCGTCGCGCTCGCTGCCGCGCAGCACGTCCGTGTCGTAGGCCACCAGCGACACCCGCTGTCCCGCCGTGCGCAGCGCGCGCACGCGGTCGATGAGCTCCATGATGGCGCGGCTGCTGCGGCCGTCCTGGTAGGGACGCGACCAGAAGCGCCCTTCCAACAGCGCGTCTTGATCCGCCGGGGCGCCGGGGCTGGCCAGGTATGCGTCCACGCGCGCCTGCTCCGTGTCCGGGATGGACAGGCCGAGCACCACCGCGAGGCCCGTCTGCGCGGCCTGACACACCACGTGCCCCACCATCTGGGGCGCTTCGTTCGAACCCAATTGCTCGCCGATGAGCAGCGTCAGGCCCGGGTGCAGCAATTCCGGCAGGCCCTTCACGGTCGTGGTGCACGGGCCCTCCGCGCTCGGCTCTTCCTTCCAGCCCTCCAGGTAGAAGTCCGAATCCCTCACCGCGCTGGGCCGCTTCTCCTCCGCGATGTTGCCGCTGATGACCTCGACGGAGGGTGCGGACTCCAGCCGGAGCGTGAGCGCCTGCTCCAGGTCCATGTCGCGGGTGCCGTGCTGGACGCCGCGCAGCATGGCCAGACGCTTCTCGCTGGTGCTGTCCGGCCTCAGGTCCACTTCCTTCACGAAAGCGTCCGAGTAGTGCTCTCCCCAGAAGGCGGACACCTTCCACCAATGCTTGCGCCATTCGACGTCGTTGGTCGCCGTCTCATGGGACATGCGGAAGATGCGGACCACGGACTGGCGCGGGCTCAGGACGATGCCCGTCACCAGGTAGCGCGAATAGGTGTCCACCCGGCCCTGGGTCTTGTCGGGCGACTTCCACGTGGTGACGAGCTGGTTGGGGTCTTCGGTCTCCTCGAAGCTGTAGCCCTTCTCCTCCAGCAACTGGCGCGTGACGGTCAGGGCTTCCGCCAGGGGCTTCTGGAAGACGTGCTCGTACTTGGGCAGCTCTGAATCGGACCCACGCTGTGAATGGGCGCAGCCCACGGACATCAAGGTCACGGCGACGAGAATCCAGCGACAGTGCATCGGCTCCCCCGGCGGAGATGGACGACCCCGTCCCGCGAAGGGGGACGTGGAGGTGCAACGCCAGGGGGACGGCGCCATATCGCCGCTTTGTGAGGATTTATTTCGGAGGGTGCCGTCAGCGCGACGGCGGGTACTTCTGCAGCTTGCGCTGGAGCGAGCGCCGGTGGATGCCCAGCTTGCGCGCGGCCTCGGAGATGTTGCCCGCGCTGTCCGCGAGCACCCGGTGGATGTGCTCCCACTCCGCCCGCGCCAATGACGGCGCCTGGAGGGTCTCCGGCGCGGCCACGGATGGCTCCTCCGCGGCCCTGGCGAACGCCGCCAGGATGTCGTCCGCGTCCGCGGGCTTCGGCAGGTAGTTCACCGCCCCCAGCCGGATGGCGTCCACCGTCGTGGAGATGCTGCCGTAGCCCGTCAGCACGATGATGCGCGTGGACGCGTCCACCGCCAGCAGGTCGCGCACCAGCTCCAGCCCACTGTGCCCCGGCATCCGCAGGTCCACCACCGCGTACTCGGGCGACTCGCGTCCCGCCGCCGCCATCGCCTCCTCGTGGTGGCCCGCCGTCGTCACGTCCCAGCCGCGCTCGCGGAAGGCCCGGGCCAGCCGCTCGCGCAACGTCGCGTCGTCGTCCACCAGCAACAGGCTGGGGCGGTGGTCCACCACGGTCGTGCTCACGCCGCCGCCTCCTGCGCGCTCGCGGCCGGCAGGCTCAAGCCCACCGTCGTGCCTTCTCCCGCCTTCGAGCGCAGCTCCAGCGAGCCGCCCAATTGCTCCGCCAGCGAACGCGCCAGGAACAACCCCAGGCCCATGCCTTCGCCCGGCGCCTTCGTCGTGAAGAAGGGCTCACCCGCCCGGGCCAGCACCGCGTCCGGCATGCCCGCGCCCTCGTCGCGCACCTCCAGCCGCGCCCCCGTCGCCTCCGCCCTCGCGCGCAGCTCCACCCGTCGGTCCCTGGGCGTGGCCTGGAGGGCGTTCTTCACCAGTCCTCGCAGCACCCGCGCCAGGGCCCTGGGTGGCCCGTGCACCTGGTAGGCCTTCAGCGCCTCCGGCACGTCCACGCGCACGCGCTCCCGGCCCGACAGCTCCGACAGGGTCTCCTCCACCAGTCGCTCCAGCGCAATGGGGTGGAAGGGCTCGCCCGTCGTCTGGCCCGCGTCCGCGGACATCTGCACCAGCACGTCCCGGCACCGGTCCACCTGCTGGCGGATCAACCTCAGGTCCTCGCGCACGGACTCCGAGGTCTGGGACGCGGTGAGCGCCCGCTCCAGCTCCTTCGCCACGACCGCGATGGTGGACAGCGGCGTGGACAGCTCATGCGCCGCGCCCGCCGCCAGCGTTGCCAGCGAGGCCACCTTCTCCTGCCGCGCGTGCCGGGCTCGCGTCTGCGCCAATTCCTGCTCACGCTCCGCCAGCGCCCGCGTCACGCGTTGAATGAAATACACGATGAAGCCCGCGGCCACCGCGAACGCCACCCACATGCCGCTCAAATGCAGACGCATCAGCTCCGCGTGGTCCGGCCGCGCCAGCCCCGGCAGCGTCACGTCCTGCAACACGAACAGCGAACCGAATGCGAGCAGCGTGAAAACCAGCATGGCCCACGTCCGCCGCGCCGGCAGCAGCACCGTGCCCAGTGCCACGTTCACCAGATACAGCGTGGTGAAGGGGTTGTGCGTCCCGCCGCTCAGCGCGAGCAGCCCCGTGAGCACCAGCGTGTCCCAGAGCATCAGCCCGAAGATGGCCGCTTCCGCCACCGGCCGCGCGCGGGACAGGCCCATGCGCACCGCCGCGTTCGTCAGCGCCTCCACCGCGAGCAGCGCCACCAGCGCTGACACCGGCAGCGCCAGCTTCAGGCCCCACGCGGCCACCGCCACCAGCACCGCCTGCCCGACGAGCACGCCCCAGCGCAGCCGCAACAGCCACACCAGGTTGATGCGGGCCCGGGGCGAGGGTTCGGCAGGGAGGGCGGACGCGGGCGGCGGGATCGTCATGGCGCGACGGAGGACATCGCCACGGAGCGGGCCACCGTGTCCAGCACCGTGGCCGCCGCTCCCTGGGACTCCAGGTCCACGCTCGCGAGCCACCGGTCCCAGGCGAGCACGAAGGTGCGCTCGGCCACGGGCTCCTCCTCGGACAACGTCAGCCCGTCCAGCACCACCTCCACCGAGGCGATGTTCGACGTGACCAGGCGGAAGGGCTGGGGCTCGCCTCCTCCCGCTGGCACCCGCGTCCCCTCCAGCCACAGCGTGCGGCCCACCATGTCCACGCCGCTGTCCGCCGCGAGCGCCAGTCCCTCGGCGTCCGTGTCCGCGGGCTCGAAGGTGAGCCGTGCCCGGCAGTAGCGCCCCGGCGCGGGCCTGAGCGTGCCCAGCGTCAACACGTTGCCATCCGGCCGCTCCAGGCCGCTGACGTGAGGCGTGCCCAGCAGCCGCGGCGACCCCGTGGAGTGCGCGTGCGCGGTGCCAATGGGAGACACCGCCCGCAGCAGGCGCCAGCCCAGGGCCTCCTCACACGGCTTCAATTCCACGCTGCCCAGCGTCACATAGCCGCGCGTCAGCGTGAGCGTCTGTCCATCCGTCCGCGTGAAGGAGCGCTCTCCGCCGGAGGCCTCCACGCCGTGGGAGGTGGCCCGGTGTTCGAGCCCCAGCGTGACGTGCACCCCGTCCACGCGCTCACCACAGCCGCCCAGGCCGCACAGGGCCCCGAGCAACCACACACCCGACACGATACGCGAAGGCAATGGCATCACAGGTCGTACGCGAGCGAGAGCTGCGCGATGGGCGTGGAGCTCACCCGGCGCAACTGATTGACGACCGGGATGCGCACCCCGGCCTGCACCACCACATCCATGCCCGGGCTGAAGAGCACGTCCGGCGACACATAGGCGATGAAGCCTCCGCCGTTCTCCTCGGACACGCCGGCGGTGTCCGCCGCCCGCTCCGCCCGGCTGTCCAATCCCAGCCGCACTGCCCAGCGCGTCGAGGGCTGGTACTGCGCCCCCACCGACGTGCGCACCGACGCGCCCAGCCGGAAGTCCTCGCGCCCGCGCGTGGGCAGGAAGCCCAGGACGCTGGCCATGAACGACCACGACCCCCGGAAGCCCTGCCACGCCAGGCCCCCCATCGGATCCACCGAGCCGCTGCCCGGCTGCGCATCCAACCCCAGCGCCGTGCCGTCCCGCGCGTTCAGCCGGGGACCCGTGGGCAGCTTCACCCCGCCCACCACGCTCACCAGGTGGTCCGGCGAGAACTCCTTGTCCTTCCACACGAACGCCTTCGCGCTCACGTCGATGTCGCCCAACCCCCAGCCGCGTTCCCGCGCGAGGCTCACGTCCAGCACCTCGCGGGCCTGGAGTGGCAGGTTCACCGCCAGCACCAGCCAGGGCCGGGGCGCGTACGCCACCGCCACGTCCATGCGCACCTCGCGCAGCCGCTGCGCGTCCAGGTTCTGCTGGCCCTCCGTGTGTCCCCAGGCGCGCAGCATGGTGGACAGCCGCAGGCGGCCTTCGAAGGGCTGCTCGCCGCCCATGGACGTGAGCGTCGGATCACCACACGCGCAGCTCGCGCAGGCCCACGCCCGCGAGGCGGGGACGAGGAGCGCGGCGCACAGGACGGCCAGGGCCAGGGTCGGGGCGGTTCTCAAGGCGTGGCCACCCTAGCGTCCCCCCGTCCCGGGAAACTGCGGCGAGTTGTCGCAGCCCGCCGGTGCGTCGGCCTGGAGACGCACCCCCTGTCCTGTCGTCCGGGGGCCAGCCGGGGGAGCGGAGGCTGCCTGTCCGCCCGCCCATCCGTGCACAAGTAGAGAATGACACCGGCCCGTCCACGTTGAGGGGGAGAGGCTAGACGTTACGGAGGTCATCCATGGGGTTGCTCGCGCCGCTGGGCCGGCTGATGTTTTCGGTCATCTTCATCACCAGCGGCCTGAATCACTTCTTCCAGCTCCAGGCCCTGACGGCCTACGCCCAGGCGTCCGGTGTGCCCGACCCGCGACTGGCGGTGCTGGTGTCCGGTGGGGTGCTGGTGGTGGGCGGCCTGTGCGTGCTGCTGGGCGTGTTCGCTCGCCTGGGCGCGGCCATGCTCGCCGTCTTCCTGCTGGCCTCCGCCTTCATGGTCCACCACTTCTGGCGGATGGAGGACCCGGTGCAGGCGCAGAACAACCTCATCCACTTCATGAAGAACCTCTCCATGGCGGGAGGCGCGCTGCTCATCGTCTATTACGGGCCCGGCCCCTTCAGCCTGTCGCGCAAGAAGCGCGAGACGTCGCTCGGGGGCATGAAGCTGGGCACCCCGCTGCGCTGACGAAAGCCCCCCGCTCCCATGTCCGGGTGCGAGGGGCCGGGCGCTTCAGGAGGTCCGGCGCGGATCAGGGCGCGCCGACGTGGGCCGCCGCGGTGTTGCGCAGGGTGAAGAAGGCGACCTCCGGCGTGCTGCCCCGGCGCAGGTACGGGCCGCCGAAGCCGAAGCCCAGGCCCTGGTTCACGTACAGGTGGTTGCCGTTCACGCGGTAGTGGCCACGGATGTACGGCTGGCCCGCGCGGCGGAAGAGGGCCTCCGTGAGGCCTCGGACGATGAACTGCCCGCCGTGCGTGTGTCCGGAGAACTGCACCAGGCCCGCGTGCGACGGCAGCTTCTCCACCGTGGGCGGCGTGTGGGCCAGCACCAGCCGCGTGCCCGACGTGGGCGCCCCCCGGAAGGTGGCCTCCACGTCGTCCATGCGCGTCAGTCCGTCGTCGATGCCCAGCACCGTCACCGGCGCGCCCTTCACGTGCACCACGCGGTGCTCGTTCTGGAGCACCGTGTAGCCCAGGTCCTCGAAGCCCGCGCGCAGGTAGCGCACGTCCACCCAGTGGTCGTGGTTGCCCATCACCACGAAGACGGGCCCTTCCAGGCCCTTGAGCAGCTCGCGCACGCGCGGCAGCGGCTTGGGGCTGTGCGTGACGTAGTCGCCCGTGAGGAACACCAGGTCCGGCGCCGCCGCGTTCACCGCGGCCACCGCGCGACGGATGCGCACGTCCGACGTCGCCTGCCCCACGTGCACGTCCGACAACTGAGCGATGCGCAGCCCGTCATGCTCCGGGGAGATGCCGTTCAACTGGAGCAGGTGCTCGGTGAGCACGAAGTGGTCACGCCAGCGCAGCCGGCGGTCGGGACGGAACGGGTCTGGGCCTCGCGCCAGGAGCTCGTTGCGGCCGTGCGACTCCATCTCCAGGGCTTCGGCCTGGGCGACGGAGGAGGAGGCACCTGCGGCGTGACGGCGGCGGGCGAGTCTCAGGCGCATGCGTTCGGATTCCTCCAGCGAGGCGGGAAGCGATTGTAGAGAGCGGACCGGATCGCCGTAAGCCCTGGAGCCCCGGCCCGCCTGTTCCCCTTGCTGCCAGCGCGGGGTGGAATCAGAACCGGGTCGCCTCCCGGAACATTTCCGCCCGCTTCCCGGCGTCCAGGCAGGTAGGCCCGGCTGCCTTTCCGTGCGACATGCGCCGTGCCCTGTCGCCTGGGTGGGACCCGCCGGAGACACGCGGACCCCGCGGCGCCAGCGAGGCACGCCGAGGGGTCTCATGGATGCGGCCGTGCGTGCGCCCTCAAGGGCGGCTGTCGCTCAGTAGCCGCGCAGGACCGTGAGGCCGTCGGTCGTGAGCACCAGCAGCATGCCGGGCGTCACCGAGGGGTCGTAGACCAACTGGAGGACCTTGTTGGCGCGCACGGCGTCCACCTTCTCCAGCGTCTTGGCGGGCGTCAGCCGGTACAGGCCGCCGGAGTTGGTGGCGATGAAGAGCGAGCCGTCATTGGTGGCCGCCAGCGAGTTGATGGCGTCGAGCGCGCCCACGTCCGCGCCGATGCGCGTGCCCTGCTGCGTGGGGCTGGTGGAGGAGGTGAGGCCCACCTTCCACAGGCCCAGCGACTTGCTGCCCAGGTAGTAGGCGCCGTCGGTGGTCTGCTGGAAGCCGCGCCAGTAGTCGAACTCCGCCTGCGAGTTGAGCTCCGGCAGGTAGGAGGACTTCACCTTGGACGGGTTGATGGCCGTGTCGGTGTTGTCCCAGTCACCCAGGCGGGGCGACGGGCTCACCATGCCGAAGGTCCAGTCGTTGGCCATCAGCACGTCGCCGTCCTGCGCGATGCCCAGGCCGTACGTGTAGCCCGCGTACTGCGAGCCGCGCGCGTCGAACCACACCGGGTGCCGGTGCGCGTTGTACTGGAGCTCGCGGATGCGCGTGACGCCGTGGTTGCTGCCCACGTAGACGTCGCCCTTGTTCGGGCCGCGCATCACCGACACGCAGCTCAGCATGCTGCGGTCCTCGTCGAAGTGGTGGTCGTTGCTGTTGCGGATGCCCAGGCTGACGCCGTTGACGACGCGCGGGCCCGTCTGCACGGCGGCCCCACCCGAGGAGTGGCGCACCGACTGGTTGATGTGCTCCTCGAAGGCGACCTGGCCGTTGGCGGTCAGCTTCACCGCGTCCACGTCACCGGCCTTGTAGAAGTTCAGGCGCCGCTCGCTGTACGCGTAGCACTGGGTGTCACCCACCGGCACCTCGCACGGCGGGTTGGTGACGATGAAGTTGGTGTGCAGGCCGGGGAACTCCGGATCCGGCTGGAGGTCCTCCGCGCTGTAGCCCACGTAGGCCCGGCCCGCCGCGCCGCCGCAGATGACCGTGGCGTTGCCGCCCGCCGCCGCCTGCCCCACCGCGCCCGATACCCAGACCAACTGCTGCGTGTCCGCGCGCACCACGCCGATGCGGCTGCCATCCAGCACCCAGAGGTTCTTGCCCTGGTCCAGGCCCACCGACTGCACCCGCCCGATGCCGTAGCGCTCCGAATAGTTCGTCACTGGATCCGTGGGCCACCGGTCCCCCACGGGGTCGGGGTCCACCACGCCGCCGTCGGTGCCCGCGTCCGTGCCGCCGTCGGTGCCCGCGTCCGTTCCGGGATCCGTGCCGCCGTCGGTGCCCGCGTCCGTCCCGGGGTTCGTGCCCCCGTCGTCGGTGCCCGCATCCGTTCCGGGATCCGTCCCTCCGTCGGAGCCCCCGCCGGTTCCCGCATCAATCCCTGGCCGGGGATCGATGTTGTTCCCGTCATCCACTGGGTTGGTGGGCCCCTCCGACCCGCCGCAACCCCACGCCGACATCACCATCGCCCCAACACACACGCCCAGCAGTCGTCGATTCACCGTGATCTCCCCGCGCGTTCCCTAAGCAATCGGCGTACCTGCCCTGGAGCACGGGTGTTCCGCTCACGGGCCACCCGGAAGAGGGCAATCCCTTTCCCATCCGGTCCACGCGGGTGCCCTGGATGAGCCGTAAAAATGAGCAGTAAAAAAGCCGGGCCCGCCATCCCTGAATGGGAGGCGGGCCCGGAAGATGATCAACGGCCGGGGCCTGGAGCGCCCGGGGTCTGGAAGACGCGCGTTACTTCTTCACCGCGCCCTTCGGCGAGGTGGCCTTCAGCTCCAGCGCGACGGAGTCATCCCCCTCCAACTGGAACTTCGCGCGCACGCTGGCGCCCTCCGGCAGCTCGTTCGCCTTCACCGTCTTGCCGTCCAGGGTGACGACCGTCTGGTCGCGCACGTCCAGCTTCACCGCCGGCAGGTCGCCGGTGCGCGCGATGGTGACGTCGTCGTCGTCCTGGCCGCTCACGGTGCCGGACAGGCTGTACGCGTCCTTCATCTTCCAGGCGCCGGTGCCGGCCGCCTTGTCCTTGTCGGCGCCCACCACCTTCTTGGCGGTGTTGCTGATGGCGGGCCCCACCTCCTGGGCCTCCACGCCCGTGGTCGGGCCGTTCATCTGTCCGGTGCTGGGCGCGCTCGGCGCCGGGTTGGACGGCGTTCCCGTGGGGCTCTGCGCGAAAGCGGCCGTACCCAGGCACATCACTGCCGCGACGATGAGCTTCTTCATGGTCCCGCTCCCTTGGTTCGAGTGTGTGGTTCCGCGTCCCGATGGGCCGCGTCTGCCTGAAAGGGTGGGGCGGCCATGTTCCCGCGCCAACTGGCTCCCTGCGTCAGCGCCGCCCGGCCGGAGGCAGGGCAGGCAGGCAGTCAGGCGCCAGCGCTCACGAGCCCGTCCGACGGCAGGCACAGCCGCTTCACGGTGGTCAGGAGCGCGGACAGGTCCAGCGGCTTTCGCAGGTAGCCCGCGACGCCCATCCCATCCACCGTGCTGCGCACGTCCAGCTCCGCGCTGGCCACCAGTACAGGGATGTCCGAACAGGCCCGCTCGTGGCGCAGCGCCTCACGAAAGGCGATGCCGTCCATGCGCGGCATCATCAGGTCCAGCAGGATGAGCTGCGGCCGGGGCTCCGAGGAACGCAGCCGCTCCAACGCCTCCAGGCCGTCCGCCGCGAGCTGCACGGCGTACCCCTCCAGTTCCAGCACGTCCTGGAGCGCATCCCGGATGTCCATGTCGTCGTCGACGACCAGCAGCGTGTGGTGGGCTTCCATCCCGTTCCCCCTGCGAGCCTTGGGAGCGCCCCCAGGCCGTCCCCCGAGCCGGGACGGCGGGCCTCCTACCCTCGCCAGAACCAATCTGTACCCGGAGGAGGGCGAGCGGAAGCGGCAAATGTAGGTTTATGCCTACCGATGGCCACACAGCCCAGGGTCGCCCCCATGCCGGGCGGGAGGGGAGGGGCGGGCTACTCGCAGCGGTCGCAGAGGCCGCGCAACTGCACTTCCACGGCGCGCTGGGACACGGCGCGGGGCACGCCCCGGGCGGCGGTGATGCGCACGGACTCTTCCGGGAGGCAGGCGACGGTGCCGCAGTCGGTGCAGGTGAAGTGGGGGTGGCTGTTGGTGTGTTCGGTGCCGCCGGCGCGCTTGAGCTCGAAGCGCCAGACGTGGTCGCCCAGGTCGGCGCGGACGACGAGGCCTGCTTCGGTCAGGTCGGTGAGGTTGCGGTAGATGGTGACGCGGTCGTAGCCCTCGCCCCCCAGCTCCTCCACCAGGTCCGCGTGGCTCATCGGCGCGGTGGCGGTCTCCAGCTTGCGCAGGACGGCCACCCGGGGGGCGGTGCTGCGCAGCCCCGCGGCGCGAATCCGGTCCTGGAACCCGGTCAGTTTCTCCTGCGCCGAGATTTTCTTGGCACCCATGGAAGGTCGAATAACACAGCCAACGCGCCGCGTCCCGGCCACCGCGAGCGAAGTTGTACCTGTAGCCCGGTTGTAGCTGTGACGCGTCACGGCGGTAGGGCGGGCGGTGGCGCTGGCCGCGGGCGCTGCCTCGCGCCGGTGCAGGGCGGGCGTGGGGGCTTCCAGCTTCCAACACTTCCCAACGGGTGCCTTGACTCACTGCGGCTCGTCCTCACACTGCGGCTTTCCTGCAACCTGGGCGTGGGCCGTTGGGGTTCCACCCGCCAGACCGATCCGTCGTTCGCGCCTTGTCCGTTCCGTTCGCCTCCACCCGATGAAGCCCACCCTGTTGCTCGTTGACGCCCCCGGAGCCCACCGGGAGCTGCTGTCGCTGGCCTTCCAGAGTCAGGGGTGGCGGGTGCTGTTGGCGACCGGCATGGAGGCGCTGACGCGCGCGCTGCGCGACACCCCGCCCGTCGACCTGGTGCTGATGACCGGTGGGGTGTTGACGGTCCTGGGCGGGCAGGCGGACCTGCTGCGCGAGGCGTTGGCGGCCTCCAAAGCGAGCCTCTGGGTGGAGGCGCCGCCGGGGGAGCGGGAGGCCCTGGGGCGACTGGGCGTTCCGGTGGCGGGCTTCCTGGCGTCCCCGGTGTCGCTGGGCGCCCGGCTGGAGGCGGTGCGGCAGGCGCTGCCTCCGGAGGCGCGGGACGCGGAAGTGACCCGGCCCCTGCGGGTGCTGGTGGCGGAGGACGACCCCGTCTTCCGCAAGCTGCTGCAACTGTCCCTGGCCCCGTTCCGCTTCGAGGTGCTGGTGGCGGAGGACGGGCTGGCCGCACTGGAGCTGGCGCGGCGGCGGCCCCCGGACATCGTGGTGGCGGACGTGCTGATGCCGCGCCTGGACGGCTTCCGGCTGTGCCTGACGCTGCGCCAGGATCCGAAGCTTTCCCGCGTGCCCGTCATCCTCACGCATGCCACCGCGCCGGATGAGCTGGACCTGCGCATGGCCACCAACGTGGGGGCCAACGGCTTCGTGCGGCGCACCCAGGGCGACAACGAACTGGTGGCGCTGCTCCTGCGCGAAGTCCGCGCGGAAGGGCCGCTGCCCGCGCCGGTGCCCGGCGAGCTGTCCACGGAGTCGCACCTGTACGCGATGGTGCGGCAGTTGGAGCGGCGCGTGGGGCTCCTGGAGCAGGCCGAACGCGACGCGCGCGAGAGCGAGGAGCGCTACCGGCTGGTGGTGTCCGGCTCCTATGACGGTGTCTGGGATTGGGACGTGCGCGCCCAGACGATGTACTGGAGCCCGCGCCTGCTGGAGATGTTGGGGCTCAAGCCGGAGGGCTTCTCCGGCACCCCCGACGCGTTCCTCGCGCGGGTGCACCCGGAGGACCGGGGTGAGGTGGCCACCGCGCTCGCGCAGCACCTGGAGCAGGGCACGCCCTACGACGTGTCCTTCCGCCTGCGGCACGCGGATGGCAGCTACCGTTCGTGCGTGAGCCGGGGCCGGGCGCTCCGGGACGCGCGCGGGCTGCCGGTGCGCATGGCGGGCATCATTGGCGACGTGACGGAGCAACTGCGGCTGTACCGCGAGACGCGCGACGCGGTGCGCGCCCGGGACGAATTCCTGGCGGTGGCCGCGCACGAGCTGCGCACGCCCCTGGCCGCGCTGCGCCTGCGGGTGCAGGGCACCGCGGCGGCGCTCAAGCTGGAGCGCCAGGTGGCCCCGGAGCGGCTGGAGCGCGCGCTGGTGGCGGCGGACCGCCAGGTGCAAAGGCTTGCGGACCTGGTGGAGGGGCTGCTGGACGTGTCGCAGTTGCAGAGCCATTCGCCCCGGCTGAACCTGGACGACGTGGACCTCACGCAGGTGGTGCGCGACGTGATGGGGCGCACGGAGGAGGCGGCGTCGCGCGCGGGGTGCCGGCTGGTGCTGCGCGAAGCCACGCCCACGCTGGGCCACTGGGACGCCGTCCGCCTGGGCCAGGTGGTGACGCACCTGCTGGTGAACGCGGTGAAGTTCGGTCCGGGCAAGCCGGTGGAGCTGGAGGTCCAGGGGGACGCGGACTCGGCGCTGCTGGTGGTGCGCGACCACGGCATCGGCATCGCACCGGACCGGGTGGAGGGCCTGTTCCGTCGCTTCGGGCGCGCGGTGCCCGCCCGCAACTACGGCGGGCTGGGCCTGGGGCTGTACCGGTTGCACCGCATCGTGGAGGCCCACGGCGGTCAGGTGTCCGTGACGAGCACCGAAGGCAGGGGCTCCACCTTCAGCGTGCGGCTGCCGCGCGCGGGGCCGCCGGCCGTCCGGGCTTGAGCGGGCCCGCGCGGGTCCGAGCAAGCCGTCCCGCGAGCGGGAGCCCCCAGGCAAGCTCTGTCCGGTGCCGTACAGCCGGTGCGTGACCTCATGCCCTCCCAAGCGGGAGGAAGCACTTTGTCCTCATGGGGAAAAAACCCACCGTGCTGGTGCTGAATGGAAGTGAGGACCTCATCGAGGCCCTGGAGGAGTTGCTGGACGAAGCGGGCTTCCAGACCCGGGGGGCCCGGGTGCAGGACCTCGTCCGCGGCCCGTTGGATTTCACCACGCTGGTGAAGGAGACCCACCCGGCGGTCATCGTCTACGACATCAGCGTGCCGTTCGACCTGAGCTGGAGTGCGTTCCAGAAGCTGGCCGCCTCCCCTGTCGCCGCGGGCATCCCCTTCGTGCTCACCACCACCAACCGCGAGGGCGCGAAGGACTACACCGGACCGGACGTCATCGAGTTGCTGTTGAAACCCTATGACATCGAGCAGTTCACCCGGGCAGTGTCGCTGGCTGTGAAGCGGGGGGGCGACGGGGCAGCCGCACCGTGAAGGTGGTGCCCGCCTCCGGCGAGGAGCGCGCGGTCACGGTGCCGCCGTGGGCGCGCACCATCTGCCGCACGATGAAGAGCCCCAGGCCGATGCTGCGGTCCACTCTTATCTCCTGGTGGGCGGCGCCGCGCTCCATCGGCTCGAAGAGGCGCGGCAGCACGTTGGCGGGGATGGGGAGGCCGGCATTGTGCACCTCCAGCACCGCCTCGTGCTCCTGCACGTAGCTGCTCACGCGGATGGGGGTCTCCGGGTCGCCGTAGGCCAGCGCGTTGCCCAGCAGGTTGCCCACCACCTGGGCCAGCCGGTCTGCATCCCACCTGCCGTCGCCGTCGCCGTCCCGGGTCCGCGTGAGGGTCCGGGTCGGGGAGGAGGCCTGGGCCTCCTCGACGGCGGTCTCCACCAGGGCATGGAAGTCCAGGTCCTGGTAGTGCAGCTTCAGGCTGCCGTGGCGGACCTGCGTGAAGTCGAGCAGGTCGCGGATCAGCCGGACGGCCCGCTCGGTGGACGTGACGATGCGGCGGACCTGCTTCTCCTGGGCCGGCTCCATCCCGTGGCGCCGCAGCAGCAGGTTGGCGGAGAGGAGGACGACGGCCAGGGGGTTGCGCAGGTCGTGGCTCACGATACCGATGAGCTGCCGTTCGAAGTCACTGCGCTGGCGGTGCTCCTGCTCCAACCGCTTGCGCGCGGTGACGTCCTTGAGGGCGCCCACCACCTGCACGGCCCGGCCCTTCTCGTCCCGGACGATGATGGCCCGCTCCTCCACGTCCAGCCACGCGCCCGACACGCTCCGAAACCGGTGGGCACTCTGCCACGTGTCCTCCGTTCCCTCGATGGCGTCGCGGAAGCCCTTGCGGACCGCGGGCAGGTCCTCGGGGTGGATGTGCTCCCGCCACCAGTCGTAGCGCGACACGCGCGGGGACTCCAGCACGCCGACGAGCGTCGGGTCGCTGCTGCTCCAGTCCAGGCTGTCCGTCTCCTGTTCCCACTCCCAGATGGCGTCCCGGGTGGCGCGCGCGGCCAGCCGGAAGCGCTGGTCACTGCGCCAGGCTCGCGCCTCCGCGTCGCGGACTTCCTGCAGCGTGCTTTCGGCCAGGTCCCGCCGGGCCTGCTCGTCCGTCAGGTGCCTCTGGGTCTGTTCGAGCGCCTCCGCCGCGTCCCGCGCGCTCTGCCGCTGGCGCCAGCCCCAGCGCGCCAGTCCGTGGACGCGGGCGACCAGCTCCGTGCTCCGGAAGGGCTTGAAGGCGTAGTCGTTGGCGCCCGCGTCCAGCCCCTCCGCGACGTCCTCGGGACGCTGGTGGGAGGTGAGCAGCAGCACGGGAATCAGGGCGGTGGCGGGATTGCCGCGCAGGAAGCGGCAGACCTCCAGGCCCGTGAGTCCAGGCGTCTCCCGGTCCAGCACCATCACGTCGGGAGGTGTCCGGAAGCCCAGGGCCTCCACCAGCGTGGCCCCGTCGGCGAAGTGGGTGACCTCACAGGAAGAGGACAGCGCCTCCTGCGTGAATCGCGCCTCCAGGGACGAGTCCTCCAGCAACCAGACCTGGGGCGAGTCACGGGAAGACGCTGGCGGGGAGGGAAGGGGAGGCATCAGGGGCGGGATGCAGTGCGTAACCGCTTGGGCCGGTACTGTCCAGGCAAGGAAGGATGCAAGCGTTCAGGGGCTGGTGCCCTGGTTGGCAAGCATGTTCGTCCTGAAGGCCCCATTGGACCTCCTGTCAGGTCACGGGGGTGGAGTAGGCCAGGGTCCGACGTTAGCGTCCTCGTGATGAGTTCGCCCGCGCATCCTGACTTCCTGGCTGGAGAGGGCGAACAGCGCGCCCGGATCCGCGCGTTCGACTGGGCAGCGACGTCGTTGGGGCCGCCCCTGGCGTGGTCCGACGCCTTGCGGACGACGGTGGGCCTGGTGCTCTCATCGCCCGTCCCGCTGGTGCTGTTGTGGGGCGCGGACGGCGTGCTGCTCTACAACGATGCGTTCTCGGTCGTGGCGGGGGGCAGGCACCCCGGGCTGCTGGGCAGGCCGGCGCTGGAGGCCTGGCCGGAGATGGCGGAGCTCAACCGCCACGTGCTGGCCACGGTGTTCGCGGGCGGCACGGTGTCGTTCCGGGATGAACCGATGGTGCTGTCGCGCCATGGCGCGCCCGAGGACGTCTGGATGGACCTGGACTACAGCCCGGTGCGCGACGCGCAAGGCCACATCCAGGGCGTGCTCGCGGTGGTGCGGGAGACGACGGACCGGATGCGCGGCGAGCAGCAACTGCGCGACAGCGAAGCCCGGCTGAAGTTCACGCTCAAGGCGGGGAGGCTGGGCGAGTGGGTGCTGGACGTGGCGACGATGACGCTCACCTTGTCCGCGACGAGCAAGATGAACTTCGGGCGCGATGGGGAGGCGCCGTTCGGCTACGAGGAGCTGCTGGCCTCCGTCCACCCGGAGGACGTGGAGCGGAGGCGGGCCGCCCTGGCACGCACGCTCGCGGAGCGGGTGGACTACGACGTCGAATACCGGGTGCTGTGGCCAGACGGTTCGGTGCACTGGTTGTCGGTGCAGGCGCGGCCCGTCGTCG
The DNA here is from genome assembly GCF_003611635.1 of Corallococcus terminator. Classification (GTDB taxonomy): domain Bacteria; phylum Myxococcota; class Myxococcia; order Myxococcales; family Myxococcaceae; genus Corallococcus; species Corallococcus terminator. Next base: position 19,519 of record NZ_RAVZ01000131.1, read on the forward strand.
GGCCGGACGGCCGGGTGGTGCGGCTGATGGGCGCGTCGCGCGACATCACGGAGCGCAAGCGGGCGGAAGAGGGCCTGCGGGCGCTCAATGAAACGCTGGAGGCGCGCGTCGCCGAACGCACCGCCGAGCGCGACCTGATGTGGCGGCTCAGCCAGGACCTGATGATCGTGGTGGATTTGAAGCGCGATGGGAACATCGTCGCGGCGAACCCCGCGTGGGAGCGGCTGCTGGGGTGGACGGAGGCGGAGCTGGTGGGGACGCCGGTGCAGCACTTCCTGCACCCGGACGACCTGGCGAGCTCCACGCAGTACGTGGAGGAGCGGCGCGAGGGACGGACGCTGCGCAGCAAGGACAACCGCTACCAGCACAAGGATGGGCGGTGGCGGTGGATTTCCTGGTCGGTGGTGGAGGCCAACCCGTCGATGTTGATGGCGGTGGGGCGGGACATCACGGAGGAGCGCGAGGCGCGCGAGGCGCTGACCGCCGCGGAGTCCGCGTTGCGGCAGTCGCAGAAGATGGAGGCGGTGGGGCAGTTGACGGGGGGCATCGCGCACGACTTCAACAACCTGCTCCAGGGCATCGTGGGGTCGCTGGGGTTGTTGCGGAAGCGCTTGCAGCAGGGGCGCACGTCGGAGCTGGACCGCTTCATCACCAGCGCGATGAGCTCCGCGCACCGGGCGGCGGCGCTGACGCACCGGCTGCTGGCGTTCTCGCGGTTGCAGCCGTTGGACCCCAAGCCGGTGAAGGTGAATCCGCTGGTGGTGTCCATGGAGGACCTGCTGCGCCGGACGCTGGGCGAACAGATGCGGCTGGAATTGGCGCTCGCGGGCGGGCTGTGGCTCACGAAGTGCGACCCGAACCAGTTGGAGACGGCGCTGCTCAACCTGGTCATCAACGCCCGGGATGCGATGCCCGGGGGTGGGACGCTCACGGTGGAGACGGGCAACGTGTCCCTGGACGCGGGCGCCGTGGCCCAGGTGCGGGACCTGGCGCCGGGGCAGTACGTGAGCGTGAGCGTGAGCGACACGGGGACGGGGATGTCGCCGGAGGTGTTGGAGCGGGCGTTCGAGCCGTTCTTCACCACGAAGCCGCTGGGGCAGGGCACGGGGCTGGGCCTGTCGATGATCTACGGCTTCGCGCGCCAGTCGGAGGGCTCCGTGCAGTTGTACAGCGAGCCCGGGAAGGGCACGACGGTGCGGCTGTACCTGCCGCGCTACCAGGGCGAGGGCGTGCCGGAGGACGTGCAGGCGCCCCGGGAGCTCACGGATGCGCACACGGCGGAGTCCGGGGAGACGGTGCTGGTGGTGGAGGACGAGGAGGTCATCCGGGCGCTCATCGTGGAGGTGCTGCGGGAATTGGGCTACCGCGCGCTGGAGGCGTGCGACGGGACGGAGGGCCTGCGGCTCTTGCGCGGCGCGCCCCGGTTGGATCTGCTGGTGACGGACATGGGGTTGCCGGGGTTGAACGGCCGGCAGTTGGCGGACGCGGGGCGGGCCGCGCGTCCGGGGCTGAAGGTGTTGTTCATGACGGGCTACGCGGAGAACGCGGCGGTGTCCTCCGGGTTCCTGGAGCCGGGCATGGCGATGATGACGAAGCCCTTCGCGATGGAGGCGCTGGCCACGCGCATCCGGGACATCATCGAACGCGGGTGAAGCGCGGGGCTGTCAGTGACGGTTGTCGAACTGGATGCCGTCGCGCACGGCGGCGATGGCCTGTTCCGTGAGCTGGATGGCCTTCACGCGGTGGCCGCCCTTGTCACTGTTGGCGGCGCGCAGGTCCGACAGCGCGGTCTCCAGGTGGGCCAGCGCGTCGCGCATGCGCGGTTGGCGTTCGGCGTAGGCCTGGTTGGCGGCACCGCCGAGGAGGAAGGCGACGGTGGCGGCGGCGGCGACGAGGGAGTGGCGCATGGGAGGTCCCGGAGCGGTGGCGGACGGTGGAGTCCGCGGTGGTTTCCGTGATGAACCCGGGGGCGCTGGAAAGGTTGCGGGGGAGTTTCAGGCGCGGTGAATTTCACCCCCGAGGCAATGTTGGAGTCATGACGGGTCGATGGGCATGGGGCGCGGTCGCTCCGCAGGCTCGCTACGATGAACCACCTGCGTGGGGCATGGATTCAGCGAGGTGCCGCGGAATGCCGGAAGCCACTCGATCTCGTCTTTGGCAGGGCGACTCCTGCTTCACCCCTGGGGCTGCTCTGTGAGGAGTTCAAGACGGCTCTCGCACCCACTGTCGCTGCTTCCATTGATGGCGCGCAGATGACAAGGACATGTCAGTCAAAGGCTCCGCCTGTCCAGTTTGGCGACTCTCTTCTTTGAGGATACGGACATGGTGACCCCATTGACCGAGGAGCAATTGCTGGAGGTGGCCGGGCGGTATTGGCGAACGGATGAGCAGTACTATCTCCGGCAGGAACGGAGCCCCAAGGCGGAGCGCTTGGAGGCACTCTGGGAGCAGGAACTGCCGAAGATGGGACGGTGGAACGCCTTCCTGGAGACCTTGGAGAGGCTGTTGCCCGGTTTCGAGATGGGAGATGGAACGGCTCCCACGACCGCACCCTGTCTGCGCTGTATTGCCTACCCGCCCGATGACGGGACGGTTCCTCTGGTGCGGTGGGCTGTCATTGGGTGCGTCAGCATCCTGGCGCCTGTCTACGCCATCTATGCCGTGCGGAAGAAACGGGAGCATGGGGGTTGGCGCAGTCCAGAGGCGCACTTCGACCCTCTTCCTGACTCCCTCATCCTGCCTGCCCAGGTGATGGGGAGCGCCATCGAAGCGGAGTTCGGGGCAGGGTTGCTTCCTTGGGAGATGGCGCACCGGCCCGTGCCCTTGTTCGTGGAGTGGAAGGCACCGCCGGAGACGACGCTGTTCCACGCGTTGTTCACCGCGTCGCCGGAAGTCATTCCCTGAAGTTGCTCTGGAAGCCCCTGTAGGGAGGTCCCCGCCATGGTTACCCGCCACGTCATCCCCTTCTGGTAGGGTATGACGCTGGAGGTTTCCTGCGTGTTCGCATCCCCTGGGGTTGTCTTGCCAATGCTGGTGGTGGCGCTGGGCGCGGCGGCTCCGGCGCGGGCCGGGGCTCCGGACAAGCGCGCTCATCAGGAGCGCCGGCTGGTGGTCCGGGCCGACGAGGCCGCGACGCTGCACCTCTTGCGCGTCGCTCCCGGCGTGGTCACCACCGTCGTGTTCAACGACGACATCCTGCCGTCCTCCGTGGACACCAAGGCCCTGGCGCCCCTGTTCGCCCAGGCGAAGGTATATCCGGGCGTGATGGTGCTGCGCCCCTCCGTGGCCATGCCGGAGGCTTCCCGTCCGCTGATCACGGCGCGCTTCGCGGGCGAGGACGCACCCCGGCAGGTGACGTTCCTGCTCGTCACGGATCCGATGGAGGTGGACACCTTGGTGGAGGTCTCCCGCCATGCCCTGTCCCCGGAGGCCCTGGGCGAGGAGCTGGCCCTGCTCCGGGCCCAGTGCGCCGCCACCGAGGCGGGGCTGGCCCTCCTGCGTGCGCAGTGCGCCCAGACCGGACTGGGAGGTGCGGTGCTTATCGGTGCGTTGGGGCCAGAAGCCGTGTTGTTCGAGCGGCCCGTCAAGGCCCTCAACGGTCCGGGGCTGGAGGTCGTGGGAAGCTCGATGCTCTACCGCCATCTCACGACCCGCGTGATGGCATTCGCCTTGGGCAATGCTCCGGATGCATCCCCCTGGGTGCCCGGCGTGGCGCGGCTGACCCTGCTGCATGGCGACGGGAAGCCAGGCCGCGTCGTCCTGGAGGCACCCGTGAGGATGCTGGAAGCCCGTCTGACACCCGGGATGCGCGGGCAGGTCGTGGTGGAGTGGCAGATGCCGAAGGGCTCGGATCCAGGTGCCCGTTACTTGCTGGAGGCCTGGAACCAGGAGGCCGACCGCGCCGTGCGGTGGGAAGGGTTGTCGCTGTGAGCCTTGAATCGCTGGAGGTAGGACGCTTCGGGATGGAGGTGGGACGCATCGTGTTGTCCGCGGAGTGGCTGCCGCCGGGGACGCGGGTGGATCGCTGGGAGGTGGTGGGACGGCTGGGCGCGGGAGGCTACGGGACCACCTATTCGGTGCGCAGGGCAGGGCGTGCACGTGGGCGGCTGTATGCGTTGAAGTTGTCGCGACGCCCCGGGGAGCGGTGGTTCGCGCGAGAGGCGGCGTTGTTGGAGCGCGTGCGCCACCGGGCCGTGGTGAGGCTGATCACGCATGGTGTCTGGCGACTGGGGCCGGTGGAGCACCCCTATCTGGTGATGGAGTACGTGGAGGGTGAATCGCTCTATGAGTGGGCCCTGGCCCGCAACCCCACGGGCCGTCAGGTGGCGCTGCTGTTGGCGCAGGTGCTGGAGGCGCTGGCCGCCGCGCACGCGGAAGCGGCGCTGCACCGGGACTTCAAGGGCGACAACGTCCTGGTCACGCCCGACGGCAGGGTGAAGCTGCTGGACTGGGGCGCTGGCTGGTACTCGGGGGCACCGGCCCTCACCGCGACCGCCAGACTTCCTCCGGGCAGTCCGCGCTATTACAGCCCCCAGCTCCTCCGGTGGCGGGCGTTGGCGGAGCGCCGGCCCGGGGCGCAGGAGCCCTACGCCTATTCGGTGGCGGATGAGCTGTACGCGGTGGGGGTCACCTTCTACCGGCTGCTGGTGGACCAGTACCCCGCGCTCCCGTGGGGCGTGCCGCTCGGGCCCCTGGCGTCACAGGGCCTGGGAGCCTTGAAGGGCCTCAACCCGCGTGTGCCGACAGTGCTGGAGGACTTCGTCCAGCGGCTGCTGGCCTTCGCGCCCGAACAGCGTCCCGAGGGCACGGCTCCCCTGGCCCGGGAGGTGCGGCGCGTGCTGACGGTCGCCAACGCGGCGTGGGAGGAGCCCCTGTTCGGCTGGCGCGAAAGGACGTCCAGCGGCTCGCGCACGACGCTGGAGGCGGCGGAGGCGAGGGGCCCCGTGATGCCGGGACAGGAGGTCGCGCTGCGGGAGGCCCGGGCAAGGCACGTGGAGGAAGTCCACCGGCTGCGTGAGGTTCGGGAGCTGCGCCAGCGTGACCCGGCGAAGGTGGCCGAGGTCGAGGCCCGGGATTCCCGTGTCGTGAATAGGGCGGGTGGGCTCCTGGCACGG
>NZ_RAVZ01000132.1 GCF_003611635.1 Corallococcus terminator
CTTGGGGACCGGGCGGGGGACGTCCTGGGACCCCATGGGAAAGCCGCCGGGCCCGGCAACGGGCTTGGGCGTAGGGGGCGCCTTGTATTGGAGCGATGTCTCAATCTGCGCCGGCATCCAGCCGAAATGCCCCGCCAGGGCGCTGATGAGCGTGGAGCGCGTCAGGCCCGGGGGCACCTGGGCGGTGACGGGCTTGAGCCGCTCCAGGGCGGCCATCTTCTCCTCGAAGCTTGCCTGCTTGCCCGTGGGCAGCAGGGTGGCGAAGAGGTAGGCGGTGAGGGGCTGAGCGCCCTCCAGCAGCTTCTCCACGCCGTCGGTGCCTTCCCGGCGGGCGAACACGTCCGGGTCGTCTCCCTGCGGCAGCAGCGCCACCCGGGTAGGGGCGCCCGCAGCGAGCAGGGGACCGGCCAGGCGCTCCACGGCGGCGAGCCCCGCCGAGTCCCCGTCCAGCAGCAGCACCAGGTCGCGGGCCTCCGCGCGCTTGAGTCCCTGGAGGTGGCCGGCGGTGAGGTTGGTGGAGCAAAGGGCCACCGCGTGGCGCACGCCCACCTGGTGCAGGCCGATGCAGTCGAAGTAGCCCTCCACGAGCACCGCCGTCTTGCGCTTGTGGATTTCGTCGCGCGCCTGGTCCATGCCGAAGAGCGTCTCGCTCTTGTTGTAGAGCCGGGACTCGCGCGAGTTGAGGTACTTGGGGCCGTCCTCCGCCGCCACCAGCCGCCCGCCGAAGGCGATGGGCCGCCCTTCCGGCGCGCGGATGGGCACCATCAGCCGGCTGCGGAAGAAGTCGATGCAGCCATCGCCGCTGTTGCGCTTCGTGATGAGGCCCGCCTTGAGGCCCCACTCCATCATCCCGTTCTTCTGGAGGCGGTCGGCGAGCAGGCTCCATTCCGCGGGCGCCCAGCCCAGGCCGAAGCTCTGGGCCACTTCGTCGGTGACGCCGCGGCTGGCGAGGTAGGCCCGCGCGGAGCGTCCCCCGTCCTCCCACAGGAGGGAGCGGAAGTGTTCGGCGGCGAAGTCCGTGGCCTCCTTGACCTGCTGGCGCTCCTTGAGGCCCGGGTCCTGCGCGGCCTCCAGGTCGATGCCCACCTCCTGCGCCAGGTCCCTCACCGCGTCCTGGAACGTCTTGCCCAGGTAGCGCTGGATGAAGGACACGGCGTCGCCGCTCGCACGGCAGCCGTGGCAGAAGTAGAAGCGCTTCTCCGGCACCACGTAGAACGAGGGCGTCTTCTCCTGGTGGAACGGGCAGCGGCCCTTGAACTCGCGGCCGGACTTCTTCAGCTCCACGTGGCGGGACACCAGCGTCACGATGTCCACGCGGTCGAGGACCTCCTGGATCTTGTGTTCTGGAATCACGACGCCCTCCCTGCATCCGCATGAGCGCGGCCATCCGCCTGCCATCCTGACGGCAGGCCCTGACACGTCCGACCCAGTGGCTTCCCTGCTTGCCTGCCCTCCTGGGTGGGGGGCGCGGGCGGGGGGAGGACACCGGAAACGGACGACCTTGAGGATCAGCAGTTAGCGGCGAGCGGGCGAGGGATCAAAAAATCCGCTTCAAAGCCCGGTGGATTGGGAGGGCGCCTGGAGGAAATCCTCCGGCGCCCGCTCCCGGGGGCGGCCTTGCTTCAGGACATCTTGGACAACTGGGCCTTCACTTCATCGGAGACGGCCCGGCCTTCCGCGCGCCCCTGGATCTTGGGGTTCACGTTCTTCATGACCGCGCCCATGTCCTTGGGACCCTGGGCTCCGGACTCGGAGATGGCGGCCGTGACGAGGGCGGAGAGCTCCTCGGCGGAAAGCTGCTGGGGCAGGTACTTCTGCAGGACGGCGATCTCCTGCTCTTCCTTCTCCGCAAGCTCGGGGCGGCCTCCGGACTTGAACTGGTCGACGGATTCGCGGCGCTGCTTGATGAGGGTGTTGATGACCTTCTGCACGGCGTCGTCGTCCAGGGCGGAGGCACCCGGCTCGACTTCCTTGTACTTCACGGCGCTCTTGAGCATCCGCAGCACGCTCAGGGTCAGCTCGTTCTTGGACCGCATCGCGTCCTTCAGGTCCGCGTCGATGCGCTCTTTCAGGGTGGCCATGTCGGGACTCCTCACAGGCGGCGAAGGGGTTCGCCAAGCCAAGGGGATGGGACGGCAAGAGCCAGGGCACCTGACATCTCAGGGGCGCCCCGGCTCCTCTACTGCGGGCCTGCTAGTACGACTTGCGGGCCTTCTTCACAGCGCGCTTCTTGGCGGCGAGGGCCTTCTTCTTCCGCTTCACGGAAGGCTTCTCGTAGTGCTCGCGCTTGCGGATCTCGGAAAGGATTCCGGCCTTCTCGGTGGCCTTCTTGAAGCGCTTGAGGGCGCTCTCGATGGATTCACCTTCCTTCACTCGAATACCGGGCATGCAGTCACCTCCTTCCGCCTAGCTGGATGCGATCTGAAAATTTTCAAAGGGCCGGGGGTATGGCGCAGCAGGGCGCAAAAGGCAAGGAGACCCGCACGGAAAGGATGGGGGCGGGGTGCGCTACAGTGCCCACCGCGTGCGTTGCCTCCTTCTCCTGGTGCTCCTGCTGGCAGCCAGTCCCTCCCGGGCAGGGACGGTGGCTTCCGAGTGCTGGTCCTCCTGTCGTCGTCATGTCACCGACCCGTCCCTGCGGGCCCGGACCTGTCCCGTGTGCGTCACCGGCGGGCGGGTGGACAGTTGGGTGGCTGGACTGGGGGCCGGCGGTCAGGAGGCCCAGGTCGCCCTGGCCTCCGCGCTCAAGGACCCCAGTTGGCGGGTGCGCTGGGCGGCGGTCCGCGCCGGGGCCCGGAGCCGGGGGCTGACGGACCGGCGCGCCCTGGCGGACTGGATCACGGACACCCCTCCAGACGCGGACCTGGGGCCGTGCCTCACCGCCGTGCGTGCCGCGGCCGACGCCGGGAAGTCCACGGCGGACTTCCTCCATGACGCCGGTGCGCGGGGGCCTTCCGCCGCCGCGCGGGTGTGGGAGCGCAAGGAGAGCATCCGGCAGGTGCTCCTCCTGGAGATGTTCGCGCAGGAGCCCTCGGTGCGGATGCCCGCCCTGCTGCACCTGGCCACGTTCCAGGGCCGCTCGGCGACGCGGGTGGTGCTGGACGCGGTCGCGTCGCGGCCCGTGGCGGGGGATGAGGTCATGGCCTCGCTCCTGTTCGCCGTCGCCGAGCGGCAGCGGGTGTCCGTGGGCCGGCTGCTGCTCCTGGAGGCGAAGCCCCCGGACGAGGCGGCCGTCAACCGGCTCTTCGCCGTGTACTCGCGTGAAATCGACGCGCTTCGGCCAGATCTAGGCTCGGGCGATGCGCAGCGGCGGCGCACGGCGGCGGCGGGCCTGCGCCGCTACGGTCCCCTGGCGAGCCGCGAGTTGGAGGGGGCCCTGGGCGACGGGGATGCCCGCGTGCGCGAGCATGCCGCGCGGGGACTGGCGGAAGCCGGCGGCAAACCCCTTCGCGAGGTCTCGCTCCAGGGCGTGAAGGCGGCCGAGACGGCGGAGGCCGCCCGGCCGTGGCTGGAGGCGATGGCCCATGAGAAGGGGTGCGCGGCCTTCCTCAAGGATGTGGCGGACGGACGCAACGCGCGGACACCGGAGATCCAGGGCGAGGCGGTGGCGGTGATGGGGGACTGCACGGAAGGCGGGAGCCCCATGCGCCGTCTGATCCCCTACGCATCCTCGAAGGTGTCGTCGGTGCGTGCGGGGGCGGTGCGTGCGCTGGGAGCACTGCCCCGCAACCCGGACGCGTTGGAACTGGCGGCGACGGCGCTGGAGGACGGGGACCCGGAGGTGGTGGCCGCCGCGCTGGACGTGCTGGCCACGTACCGGCAGCCGTCGCGCGGGGATGACGCCGCGGGCCTGCTGGGGTCGGATCATCCGGCGGTGCGGGCGGCGGCGGCACGCGCGCTGGAGTTCGTGGGCCGCGCTCCGCACGTGCGGGTGCTGGCCGAGCGCCTGCTCACGGATCCGGTGGCGGAGGTGCGCGTCGCCGCGGCGCGGACGCTGTCGGTGCTGGGCGGGCCGCAGGCGGTGGCGGCGTTGAGCGAAGCGGCGGCACGGGACGCGGATTCACACGTGAAGCACGTGTCGCAGGACGGGCTGCGCCGGCTGGGGTTCGGTCGCTGAGTTCGGGCGGGCTGAGCGGCGAAGCCTGGGGCTCGCCGGGCAGCGTGGGCTGGGCTTCGGTCGCTGACACCCGGCACGGCTCGGGCACGAAGCCGTTCCTGGACCGGTCCGTCGGGGCGGGTCTTTACTGCGTAAAGACCGAGCCGAGATGCAGGGCCGCGACGGAACTCACGGGGCCACGTTCCTCGCCACCGTGAGGCCCGTTGCTCCGGGCCTCATCGTGGATCCACTCACGCGCCGCTGACGGCCTTGGCGTCCACGCGGTTCCGGCCCGCGTGCTTGGCGCGGTAGAGGTACTTGTCCGCGGCGGAGATGAGGTCCTCCGGCTGGGAGAAGTCCGAATCCAGCAGCGTCGCCACGCCCAGGCTGATGGTCACCTTGATGGGCGTGCCGCTGAAGATGAAGTCGGCGCGGTCCACCGCCACGCGGCAGCGCTCCGCGCACGCCAGGGCCGCGTCCTCGGCGGACTCGCGCAGCATCAGCGCGAACTCTTCTCCGCCGTAGCGCGCGAGCAGGTCCTCGGTGCGCACCGTGTCCGCCACCCGCTGCGCGATGCGCGTCAGCACGAAGTCTCCGGCCGGGTGGCCGTACACGTCGTTGATGCGCTTGAAGTGATCCACGTCGAAGAGCACCAGCGACAGCGGCACGCGGTGGCGCAGGCAGTACGCGAACTCCTTGCGCACCGTCTCCATGAAGTACTTCTTGTTGTAGACGCGGGTGAGGCCGTCGCGCGTGGCGGACTCGTAGATGCTGCGCTGGTACTGCTCCTCCAGCGCGTCCTGGATGCTGAACTTCAGCACCGTGTTGGAGCCGATCTGGATCTTGTCGCCGTCGTACAGCGGCGCCGCGCTCACCTTCAGGCCGTTCAGGTACGTGCCGTTGGTGCTGCCCAGGTCCACCAGTTGGAAGCGGCCATCACCGATGGCGACCACCTTGGCGTGCTTCCGGGAGATGCCGTCGTCCTCCACCTGGAACTGGGCCTCGGAGCTTCGGCCCAGCACCACTTCCGAGCGGTCCAGCTTGAACATCCGCCCGATGCCGGCGGCGGACTTCGCGCTGATGACGATCAGGTACGCGCTCTGCTGCTGGGCACTGCCCAGCAGGTCCGAAATGGAATGGACGGAAGTTTTCTCCTCGGACATCGCGCCTCCCATCTTACGGGCCGCCTTTTCACGGCGGCAAGCACACCCACACGCCTTTCACGCACCCGGTGTCAGCCGACCCGCCCCACCCGGGCTGGCCGGCGCCGTTTCTTGACGGGCCTGGGAACTGTCGGACGCCCGACGGACAGCTCTCCGGCCACCGGCGTCCGCAGGAAGCGCGCCAGGGCCTGGCCCCCCCGGGGGTGCTCGGCCAGCCCCTGCATCAGCTTCACCAGCGCCGCCGACGGGGTCATGTCCGCACCGCCCACCGCGCCCTGCTCCAGGGCCATGGCCCCGGACTCATAGAGCGTGAGGTCCACCCCGTTGCGGTAGGCCTGGCTCACCACCAGCACCGGGATGCCCCGCTCCCGGGCCTCCACGAAGAGCGGCTGGAAGGAGCGCCCCAGCTCCTTCGCCATCGGCACGTTGCCCGCCCCGTACGCCTCCAGCACCAGCCCCTTCACGTGGGGCAGCAGTTGCAGGGGCAGGGCGGGATCCAACCCCGGGTACACCTTCAGGAGGAAGACGCGCGGATCCAGCTCCGCGTGCAGCCGGAAGGGGCCCTTCGCCTTCAGGCCCTCCTCGAAGGTCGCGTCCACGCCCAGGGTGCCCAGCACGGGGAAGTTGGGGCTCTCGAAGGCGTCGTACTCGGCCACCTTCACCTTGCGCGTGCGGTTGCCCCGGTACAGGTGCGAATCGAAGCAGATGGTGACCTCGCGCGGCCCCTGGATGGCGGAGAGCACCGCGTCGATGAGGTTGAGCCGCGCATCCGAGCGGATCTCCCCCAGCGGCCGCTGCGAACCCGTCAGCACCACGGGGCAGGGCGGGTTGCGCAACATGAAGGACAGCGCACTGGCCGTATAGGCGAGCGTATCCGTGCCATGGGTCACCACCGCCCCGTCGAAGTCAGGTAGCCGACGGTGGAGGTGGGCGGCCATCCGGCTCCAGAGCTCGGGCTGCATCTCGGAGCTGTCGAGGTTGGAGAACAGCTCCAGCTCGATGTCCGCGAGCTGGAACAGCTCCGGGACGCGCTTGCGGAGGGTCTGGAAGAAGGCCGCTGGACGCAGGGCGGAGGGGCGGCCGCCGGCCATTCCGAGCGTGCCTCCGGTGTGCAGCATCAGGACTCTGGGCATGGTTGGGAGGGCTCCCTGCCAAAGGCCGCCTTGCTTTACAAGCCCTGCGCGCGTGGCTAAGACCCGCGGCCGTGCTCCTCTCTTGTTGGAAGCGTTTTTCTCCCGTGCTGGCCGCGGTGACCCTGCTGGGCGCCGGCTGTACCAAGAGCGCTGAAATCCCGGCCGCCAGGCGCGAGCTGGCCACGGTGTTCAGCGACGAGTTCTGCTACTGCGGCTGTCCCCATGCGCTGGGCGCGTGCCTCAAGCAGCACACGGGCTGCAAGCACGCCAAGCGGATGGCGCGGCTGTCCGCCCGCATGGTGTCCGAAGGCGGACCCGCCAGCGAGGTCATCGTCGCGCTCTCCAAGTACTACGGCTCCTTCCGCGAGCCCCGCGCGCCGCTCAAGGTGGATCCGCGCATGTGCCAGGGCGACGCCAACGCGCCCGTGACGGTGACGGAGTTCTCCGACTTCGAGTGCCCCTTCTGCGGCAAGGCCCGTCCCATCCTGGAGGGCTTCGCGAAGAAGCACCCCACCGAGGTACGCTTCTGCTACCTGCCGTTCCCGCTCTCCATCCACGCCAACGCCATCCCCGCCGCGCAGGCGGTGCTGTGGGCGCGGGACCAGGGCAAGTTCTGGCAGATGCACGACGCGCTCTTCGGCCAGCAGGAGAACCTCAAGAAGGAGGCGCTGCCCGCGCTGGCGAAGTCGGTGGGCCTGGACGGGGACAAGCTGGCCGCCGTGCTGAAGACGGAGAAGTACAAGGACGAGATCGACGGCTTCCTCGCGCAGGGGCGCATGGCGGCCATCAACGCCACCCCGTCGGTCTTCTTCAACGGGCGGGCGTACGACCTGGGCTTCCAGGAAGGGCTGCTCGAGCACAGCATGGAGGACGAAGTGGAGTGGCGCGCGAACAACAACGCGTGGGCCGCCGACTGACACCGGGATGAGCCAACGCTTCCGCATCGATGGCGCCGCGCAGTTGGTCCCCGAGGACCGCACCGGCATCCCCGCGCTCGCGGGACGCTCGGGCACGTACGCGCTGATGCCCACGGCGCCCGACCTGCTCGTCTTCTCGCGTCAGCCGCCGGAAGGGGGCTCCATCCCCACGCCCCGCGTGGTGCTGGCGGGCGACGCGGGGGGCTTCCCGCTGTCGGACCTCATCGCGTTCCTGAGCCAGTCGCGCTGGAGCGGCGTCGTCCGCGTGCACACGCCGGGTGGCGAGCGCTCGCTGATGATCCGCGAGGGCGAGGTGCGTGGCGCCGCGTCCGAGGAGCCTTCTGACCGGCTGGGTGAGGTGCTGGTTCGGCTGGGCTACGTGGACCGTGCCCAGGTGGAGGCGGTGCTGCGCGAGCAGTCGCCGTCGAAGATTGGCCGGGCGCTGGTGGAGAAGGGCCTGCTCCAGGCGCACGACCTGTTCAAGTGCGTCACCCACCAGGTGAGCGAAATCTTCCACGCCATCGTGCTGTGCCGCGAGGGGGCGTTCTTCCTCATCGACCAGCCCCTGGATGAGAAGACGGGACACTCCATCCAACTGTCCACGCAGAGCCTGCTGATGGACAGCATCCGGAAGATCGACGAGCTGGCGCACTTCCGCAAGCGCATCCCCCACGGCCGCATGTACGTGGCGCGCAAGCGCCCGTCCGACGGCAAGCTGGAGGAGGACGAGGACCGGGTGCTGGCGATGTTGGACGGACGTCGCACGGTGCTGGAGCTGGGGCACGCGGCGCGGCTGTCCGAGTTCGACGTCACCAAGGTCGTCTTCCGGCTGCTGGAAGGCGGGTTCGCCGGGCTGTCGGACAAGCCCGTGGGCGCCCCCGTCGCCGCGCCCCCGGAGAAGGCGGCTGCGCAGCGTGCCCGTCCCGTGGCGCGCACCGTGGCGCCGGTGGATGCCCGCCCGGTGGCGCGCGTCTTCAACTTCATCTTCCGGGAGATCCGCGACGAGGTGTCCCGGCAGGGCATGGACCCCGCGTTCATCGCCGCGGCCAACGCGGCGCTCTCCGGACAGGCCCTGTCGTCATCGCCGGTGCTGGAGGGGCTCGCGTTCGCGGCGGACGGCAGCCTCCCTGAGGGCCGGCTGATGGAGTCCTTCGAGAAGCACCGCGCCCAACTGGGCAGTGAGCCCCTGGCCTCGTTCCGTCAGGCGCTGAGCGATGTGATGTTCTTCCTGCTGTTCCAGGCGGGTGAGTTGCTGGAATCGCGCGCGGATGAGGACCTGGCCCGGCGCGTGAAGGAACTCCTGGCCACACTCGAGGCTCCGTGACGGACGCTGGTTCTGGTTTTCCCCGGCTGACGGCCGACGTGCCCGGATGTGGGGGCGCCTTCAAGCTCACGCCCGACGACTTCGAGGTGGAGGAGCTGCCCGCGTACCTGCCGTCTGGCGAGGGCACGCACCTGTACCTCTGGGTGGAGAAGCGCGGCCGGGACACGCGCGAAGTGGTGCGCGCGCTGGCCGCCGCGATGGGCGTGCGCGAGGACGACATCGGCGTGGCGGGGATGAAGGACCGGCAGGCCGTGACGCGGCAGTGGCTGTCCGTGCCCGCGATCGCCGAGCCGCGCCTTGGGGAGTTCTCGCTCGACGGGGTGAGCGTCCTGGAGTCGAAGCGGCACGGCAACAAGCTGCGCACCGGGCACCTGAAGGGAAACCGCTTCCGGCTGCGGCTGCGCGGCATCCGAGACGTGGGCGCGGCGCGTGAGACCTTCGCCCGGCTGTCCGCGCAGGGCGTGCCCAACTACTTCGGTGAGCAGCGCTTTGGCCGGGCCGGGGACAACGCGGACCTGGGCCGGCTCCTGCTCCTGGGCCAGCGCCTGCCGAAGCGGCCGGATCGCTTCCAGCGCAAGCTGTACCTGTCCGCCTTCCAGTCCCGCCTCTTCAACCAGGCGCTGGTGCAGCGGCTGGAGGCGGGGACGTTCGCCACGGCGCTCCTGGGCGACGTGCTGCGCAAGGAGGAGACGGGCGGCCTCTTCGTGTGCGAGGCGCCGGAGGTGGACAACCCCCGCGTCGCCGCGTTCGAGGTGAGCCCGGCGGGACCGATGTTCGGCCCGAAGATGACCGCCTCGCGGGGCGAGGTGGCGGAGCTCGAGGCGAAGCTGCTCGTCGAAGCGGCCGTCACGCCGAGCGACTTCGTGCGCGGTGGGGATGAGACGGAAGGCACGCGCCGCCCGTACCGCGTGCGGCTGGGCGCGCCGGACCTCACGGTGGACGGCGAGGACGCGGTGCTCACGTTCGAATTGCCGCGCGGTTCCTACGCCACCGAAGTGCTGCACGAACTGCTCAAGGACGGCTGACGTCAGCACGGCCGGGCTGCCCGTCTGGAGGCGCTGCTGCTCCAGGACGGTGGCCGTTCGCTTCGTCATGCCTGAAACGACCACGCCTCCCAGGGCGTGAAGCCCGGGGAGGCGCGGGGTGCTCCGGTTCCCGCTCCGTCATGGCGGAGCGGGGTGGGGCGGGCGTTACTGCCGGACGACGTTGAACTCCGTGCGGCGGTTGAGCGCGCGTCCGGCCTTGGTGGTGTTCGGCGCCACCGGCTGGGCCTCACCGAAGCCCACGGCCTCCAGACGACCCGGGTCGATGCCCCGCTTCAGCAACTGGGCCAGCACCGCGTCGGCGCGCTTCTGCGACAGCTTCAGGTTGGACGTGTCGTTGCCCATCGAGTCGGTGTGTCCCTCGATGCGCACCTTGCGGATCCACGACGCGTCCTTCAGCGCCTGCGCCACGTCGTCCAGGATGGTCGTGCTCTGCTTGCCGATGATCTTCGCGGAGCCGGACCCGAAGAGGATCTGCTTCTTGATCTCGATCCGGTCCTTCTTGACGATGACCATCTTGTACTGCTTGGCGCAGCCACGCTCCTCCTTCACGCCCGGGTCGTCGGGGCACACGTCCAGCCGGTCCACGATGCCGTCGCCGTCCTTGTCCGGATCCGGGCAGCCGCCGTTCTCCTGGGGCCCCGACTCCAGCGGGCACCGGTCCTGCGCGTCCGGGACGCCGTCGCTGTCGTTGTCCAGGTCCGGGCAGCCGTCCTCGTCCTGGAAGCCGTCCTTGTCCTCCGGCTCGTCCGGGCACTTGTCCTTGTCGTCGTTGATGCCGTCCCCGTCCTTGTCGACGATGGGGCAGCCCAGGTTCTGCAGCGGGCCGGGCTCGTTGGGGCACTTGTCCGTGCCGTCCACGATGCCGTCCAGGTCGTTGTCCAGCTCCGGGCAGCCGTCCTCGTCCTGGAAGCCGTCCTTGTCCTCGGGCTGGTCCGGGCACTTGTCCACGTTGTCCAGGACGCCGTCGCCGTCCTTGTCCTTCGGGGCCTCCGCCGGGCAGCCGTTGTTCTCCGCCACGCCGGGGATGAGCGGGCACTTGTCCTGAACGTCCAGCACGCCGTCGCCGTCGTTGTCCGTGTCAGGGCAGCCGTCCTGGTCCTGGAAGCCGTCCACGTCCTCGGCCTGGTCGGGGCAGGGGTCGTCCTTGTCGAGCACGCCGTCGCCGTCGCCGTCCGTCTCCTCGATGCTCACCACCACCTGCTGCTGGGGCTGTTGCGGCTGCTGCGGCTGGTCGGGCTGCTGCGGCTGAGGCGTCTCCGGGCGGTCGCGCACCAGCACCTGGCGCGGGGCGCAGTTCTTCGACAGCTCCAGGGCGCGCTTCACGGCGCCGTCGGCGGTGCGCACGTGCTGGGCGGCCCGGGTGCTGTTGCCCTGGCTCAGTTCGCCTCGGGCGAAGTCGAGGTTGGCTTCAGCGGCGGCCAGTTCGGCGGGCGCGCAGCGCAGGGCACCGCCCCGGCGGGCGCGCTCCACGTCGGCGGTGAGGACCTCCGTGTCAGCGCGGATCTTGTTGCCGCTGACACAGGCGGTGGTGGCCAACAGCAGGGTGAGCAGCGCGGACTGGGACAGACGCTTCATCGGGGAGCGCTCGGGCGTCACGGGTTCTGGGGCCGACCCTGGGAGTCAGCGTTGGCGGCGGACATGGCCTTCTCGCGCGCCTCGTTGGCGAAGCGGGAGGCCTTCACCGCGAAGTCCACGCCGGCCTGGTAGTCCGAATAGCCGACCTCCTCGCGGGCCTTCTGGAGGTAGAGGTTGGCGGCGGTCCACTCGTACGGAGCTTCCTTCTCCGCGCCGGCCGTGCGCGCGGCCTGGATCTGCACCTCCGCGTCGAGGATGTTGGACGTCGATTTCACGGGGCCACATGCGGTCAGCACGCCCGCAACCGCCATCAAGAGCGACTGCTTCGTCATCACATGGGCCTCGGTCATCCAGAGGGAAGGGGACTTGAGTCGGTCGTATCAATCGCCCTCGGGGGGGTCAAGAATCGGGCGGTTGGCGTGAAGCAGGGAGCCGGGCGGAGGGGGGGACTTTGACGGCAGGCGCCGCGCTTGCCATCGTTCCGCCCCCGTGCGTTCCCCGTCCGCGTCGCTGCTCCTCCTCGTGGTCCTGTTTCCCCTGGTCGGCCTCGCCGCCGGTTCCGCGTCCGCGTCCAAGCGGGCCCAGAGCCGCGCGGAGGCGGACGCCGTGCTCACCCAGGTGTCCCAGGGAGGTCCCGTGCCGGCCGCCGCGTCGCGCCTGCGCTACCTGCGCGAGGAGTCCTACGCGGCCGAGCAGATTGGCCCCATCCTCCGCAACACCTTCGAGGAGCGCACCCGCCGAAACCTCGTCTCGCTCCTGGCCTCGCTCGGCGCGCGCCAGGGCGAATCCACGCTCGCGAGGCTCGCCGGGGATGGCGACAGCACCGTGCGCATGTACGCGGCGCAGGGGCTGGCGAAGCTGGGCAGCCGCAACACGTCCGCTGTCCTCCCGCTCCTGAACGACAAGAGCGCCGGTGTGCGCCGCGAGGCCGCGAGGGCCCTGGGCGCGTCGCGCAACGCCAAGATGGGCAAGCCGCTGATGGCGGCCGCCAGGGAGGAGAAGGACCTGGAGGTGCGCGCGGCGCTGCTGGAGGCTGCAGGCACGTCCGGTGACGCGAAGCAGAAGGCAGGGCTCAAGGCGTACCTGGACAGCGATTCGGAGAGCACGCGCTTCGCCGCGGCCCGGGGGCTGTGCCGGTTGGGGGCTCCGGAGGGCTTCGCCTTCGCGCAGAAGCTGCTGGGCAGCCCGGACAAGTTCGTGCGCCGCCAGGGCCTCGCGCTCTTCGAGGGCGTGCCGGCCAAGAAGGCCAGCCCCGTGTTGTCGCCGCTCCTGAAGGACGCGGACCGCACCCTCGCCGCCTCCTCCGCGCGGATGCTGCACCAGGGCGGGGATGCGGGTGCCCTGGACTGGCTGGTGCTGGCGTCCTGGAACGCGAAGGGCGAGGAGAAGCTCACCTACGAGAAGGAGTTGGAGACGCTCCAGCTCGCGGACGACCGGCGCAAGGCCATCCTGCGCAAGGCCGGGGTGGCGCCGTGACTTTCGCTGGCGTGTGCGCGCTCGCGCTGCTGGCCCAGGTCCCGCCTCCCGCCGCTTCCCCGACTCCGGCTGCGCCCGTGCCTCCGGCGCGCGCGGTGCCGGCGTCGCTCAGTGCTCCGGCGCATCCCCTGGCCCCCTCGCTGCCGGCGCCCGTGCGGGAGAACGGCTGGAAGCCGCTGACGCCGGAGCAGCGCGCGGCCCTCATCGCGGATCAGGCCCAGACGCCGCTCGCCGAACGGTTGCTGGGCATGAGCGAGCGCTTCCTCAACACCCCCTATGTCCTCTCCCCTCTGGGTGAGGGCCAGGGCGTGGATCCCGACCCCACCTTCCGCCTGGACGCGGTGGACTGCCTCACCTTCGTGGAGGAGACGCTGGCCCTGGGCATGGCGCAGGGCGAGCCGGAGGTGCCGGCGCTGCTGGAGCGCATTCGCTACGCGAGCACTCCCTCTTACGAGGACCGCAACCACCTGATGGAAGCGCAGTGGCTGCCCAACAACATCAAGAAGGGCCTGCTGGTGGACGTGACGCGGCGCTACGCGAAGGACGACGCCATCGCCGTCACCAAGACGCTCACCGCGCACACGTGGCAGTCCAGGTCGTCCCAGGCGCTCCAACTGCCGCGCGAGCGCCAGCCCGTGGGCACCTTCGGCCTCACCATGATTCCGTTGGACAAGGTGCTCACGCACGCGCGCGACGTGGCGTCCGGCACCATCCTCGTCGTGCTGCGCGAGGACCTGCCGCTCAAGGCCACGCGCATCACCCACCTGGGCTTCGTGGTGCAGAAGAAGAAGCGCACGTACCTGCGCCATGCGTCCCGGGGTGGCTACAACCGCGTGGTGGACGAGGACCTGGAGACGTTCCTCGCCCGCAACGCGCGCTACGACAAGTGGAAGGTGACGGGCGTGAGCCTCTTCGAGGCCCGGCGTCCGCCTCCCACGCTCGTCGCGCAGCCCGCTCCGGCCGCGGGCAGCGCGGCCGTTGGCGCTCCGTGACCCACGCCCTCGGCTAGAAGGCGGGGGGCGCGGCGTGCTCCTGGGCGCGTTCCAGCTCGCCCTCGCGCTCTTCTTCCTCGGCGGCGCGTCCGGCTTCGTCCGCCGTGGCCAGCCCCTGGATCTTCACCTGCTCCATGAGAGCGGCGGCCCGCGCCTGGTCCTTGTCCGGGACGAGGAACTCCCACCAGGGCAGCAGGTTGCCGGTGGTCAGCTCGTCCACCACACCCGAGCGTCCGGGACGCACGATGGTCGGGATGCGCCGTTCGTTCAGCACGTCCTCGAATATCTGCGCCGTCACCGGGTCCTCCGCGATGCCCGCCTTCACGAACCGGTGCTGATCCAGCTCATGGGGAAGGGGCAGCCCCCGGTCCCGCATCTCGTCCGACGAGACGAGCGGTGGGTGGGTGGGGCAATCCGTGCAGTTCACGACACTGTCCTGAAACTCCGAGCCACACCGTGAGCAGTACCTCATGAGGCCCTCCTGGGCGATGGCTGGAATGTTAGGAACGCTTCGCGTGGATGGCAGGCGGCTCCCTGTGCGAATTTCTCAGTGCTTCGCCTCTTCGCCCAGCTTGCACACCATCTTGCTGAGCCCCTCCACGTCGATGGGCTTGCGCATCACGACGTCGCAGTACCCGGCGCCGTCCACCTGCGCGTAGCCGGACACGAGCACGACGCGGGCTTTGGGTTCGCGCTCCTTCACCTGTTGGGCCAGCTCCGTGCCGTTCATGCCCGGCAGGGACTCGTCCGTCACCACGACGTCGGGGTGGGTCTCCTCGAAGGCCCGGAGGCCCGACACGCCGTCCGCGGCGGTGGTGACGTCGAAGTCGTCCTCCAGGAGCTCCGCCAGGAGTTCACGGCTGTCACCGTCATCCTCGACCAGCAAGACCTTGATCCGATCGCCATCCATGCGCCTAGAGCAACCCGGTGGGCGGGGATATTCATTCGTCCGGGCCGTCCCGTGCGCGTCGACGGTCGGCTGGCTGCTTCGGGGGAGGGCAGGCGGGAAGGCTTGCGAAAACCCCTCACGGAAGTGCCGGGGACTGCCCATGTTTGTTCCCGGAGGTGAATCCATGAAGGTGTTGTTGCGTGGAGTGCATCTGAAGCTGTCGGACAACCTCAAGGCGTACACGGATGAGCACCTGGTCGCTCACATCGAGCGGTTCGCCGAGGACGAAGCGTCGGAGATCGACATCGCGCTCGTGGACATCAACGGACCCAACAAGGGAGGCGTGGACAAGGAGTGCCGGGTGACGGTGCGCATGCCCGGGATGGAGGCGGTGCACGTGACGGAGACGGCGGAGACGCTGTTCCAGGCCATCGACGCAACGCGTGACCGGTTGGAGAAGACCATCAAACGCGCGGTGGAGCGGCGTCGCAGTGTGGCGACGAATGGCCTGCCGTACGACCTCAACGCGGACGCGGCAAGCAACCTCTAGCCGTCCGGTTTCGTCGAGCGTTCGGTGTTGAGTAGAGGAAGGGCCCGGGAATTCCGGATGCCAGCCAGGCATCCGGCCCCCGGGTTCCTTCGGGCCAGTTCCTTGCTGGGGTCGGAAGGTGGACGCTATAAGCGGATCCCCTCACCCTTGGGCTAAAGGACGGCGATGGTCCGCCTCAAGTTCCTGCTGTTCGCACTCCTGGTCCTCGGACTGGGCCTGGCTCACCTCCCGACGCTGTCGGCGCCTCAGCGTGCGCGCGCGGTGGAAGGCGCTGGGCTCCAGGCCGCCTCGGGCGCCAGTGAAGTGTCGCGTCGCGTGGATGCGCGTCGCTCCGAGATCCAATCCCTGGCGCTGAAGCTGGCCGCCAGCCCCGACATGGCCGCCGCCGTGCACGCCCTGCGACCCGCCCCCGTGGCGAAGTCGCCGCGCGACCGCAACGCCGCGAAGGACGCGGAGGAGGCGGGTCCGCTTTCGCCGCTGACGGCCGAGCGCTTCGGGGCCCTGCGCGCCGTCGCGGAAGCGGCGCTGCCCAAGGAGTTGCAGGGCGCCGTGGTGGCGGTGGTGGCCGGTGACGCGAGCTTCCATGCGCGCGCCGGGGCCGAGCCGTCCTCCGACGCCGCGGCCATGGATGTCCCGGCGCTCGCGAAGGCGGGCACGTCCGTGGTGGACGCCTTCGGGGCCCCGCATGTCTTCGCGTCCGTGCCGCTCGTGTGGACCGGCACGGAGGCCCAGACTCCCGCGCTGACGCTGGTGGTGGGTGCGCCGCTGGTGGCGGACACCGCGCTGCAGGGCGCGCTGGACGCGTCGGGCGTGGCCGCGCTGGGGCTCGTGCAGGGTGACAAGGTGGTGGGCGGTGTCGGGGCGGAGAAGGCGCGGCTGGATGGCGCGCTGCCCCGGCTCTCCGCGGGGGCGAAGGACACAGTGCTGGAGACCGGGTCGCTCCAGGCGCTGGGCCCGGTGCAACTGCCGGTGTTCACGAACGGCGATGCGATGGGCGGACAGGCCCCGTTGTTCGTGGGGGCCCGCCGGGCGCTGGAAGGCACGCCGTACGAAGTGGTGGCCATCGCGGGCACGGCGGCGGCGCTGGCCCCGCTGGCCGCGTATCAGCACACCGCGCTGCTGGGGCTCGCGGGGCTCCTCCTGCTGAGCCTCGTGTGGACGGCGCTGATGGGCGGGGGACGCCGCGCGTCTTCCGACGAGGCCGCCGCGACGGGCAATGGGGACACGCTGGGGTGGTCGGCGGCGATGGCCGCGCAGACCACGCCGTCCGCTGCGCCGGCCGCCGTGGTGCCTGCTCCCGCCGCTCCCGCGCCGCTGGCGGATCCGTTCGGGGCGCCGATGTCCGCGGAGCCGGTGTCGAATCCGTTCGGTGCGGCCATGCCGTCGGAGCCGGTGTCGAATCCGTTCGCTTCGGCGGCCCCGCCGCCCGTGAGTCCTGCGGCGGATCTGTTTGGCGGCGCGGACGCGTTCCCGTTCCCGTCGTCGCCTTCGGATCCGTTCGCGATGCCGCCGGCGGATCCGTTCGCGATGCCGCCCCCGGCCGCCGCGCCCCTTCCGCTGGCGAATCCGTACGGCGCGCCGCCTCCGGTGGCGGCGTCCGCGCCGCTGGCGGATCCGTTCGCGGGGGTGGAGTCGTTCCCGTTCCCGTCGCCGCCCTCGGCCTACCCGCCGCCCGCGGCGGAGCCGTTCACGCCGCCTCCGGCGTACGCGCATGGGGCGCCGATGCCCTTCGAGCATGCGGCTCCGTCGAACGAGCCCATCGCGCAGGCGGCCCCTCGCCACGGTGCGTTCGCCTTCGAGGACCAGCCCACGGCGGCGTATTCGCTCCAGCAGGCGGCCAATCCGTTCGCGCTGGCGGCGGCGCAGTCGCCGGATGACGCCAATCCGGAGACGACGCGCGTGGCGGCGATTCCCCGCGAGCTGCTCCAGGCGAGCACCCGGCCCACGTCCGAAGCCATCCCGATGCCTCCCCCGCGCAACAGCGGGCTCCAGGCGATTCCGCTGCCGGGAGCGAGCAACACGGCCGCCGCGGCGGCGCTGTCGGAGGAGCAGCACTTCCAGGACGTCTTCCGTGAGTTCGTCACCACGCGCGAGCGCTGCGGCGAACTGGCGGACGGCCTGACGTACGACAAGTTCGTGCAGAAGCTGCGCAAGAACAAGGAGCAGCTCGTCACGAAGTACGCGTGCAAGACGGTGCGCTTCCAGGTCTACGTGAAGGAGGGCAAGGCCGCCCTCAAGGCCACGCCCGTCAAGGACTGACGTCCGGCGGTCGTCTCGTGTCGTGCCCGAAGGCCCGGAACCTCCTCGCGAGGTGCCGGGCCTTCGCGTTGCGGGCGCGAGGTCTCGTCCCGGTGGGCCCGTCCGGCGTTCAGCTCGCGCGCGGGAGCACGACGCTGAAGCGGGCACCCTGGCCCGGCTCTCCGCCCACTTCCAGCCGGCCGCCGTGCTCCTGGAGGATGCGCGCGGCGATGGCCAGCCCCAGGCCGGTGCCACCGTCCTTGGTGGTGAAGTAGGGCTCGAAGATGCGGGCGCGGTGTTCCGCGGGGATGCCGGGACCGTCGTCCTCCACCTCGATGACGGCGTCCGCGTCGGTGCCCTTCACGCGCACGCGCAGCGAGCCTCCCTTGCCCGTCATCGCCTCCTCGGCGTTCTTCACCAGGTTGACGAGCACCTGCGTGAGCTGGTCCCGGTCCGCGCGGGCCACCACGCCCGTCTGGAGCGCGGGCAGCAACTGGATGCCTTCCGGAGGGGCGGCGTAGAGCGCGAGCACGCCCTGGGCCAGCTCTCCCAGGTCCACCGGGGCGAGCTGGGGCTTGGGCAGGCGCGCGAAGCGGCTGAACTCGTCCACGATGCGCCTGAGGCGCTCCACCTCCTCCAGGATGACGCCCGCGCTCTCCTTGAAGAGGTGGGGGAAGCTGGGGTGGCGGGCTTCGTGCGCGGCCAGCAGCGTCTCCAGCGACATGCGGATGGGGGTGAGCGGGTTCTTGATTTCGTGCGCCAGCCGTCGCGCCACTTCCTGCCAGGCGGCGATGCGCTCGGTGGCCATCAGCCGTTCGGTGGTGGCCTTCAATTCGGACGTCATGTGGTTGAACGTCCGGACCAGTTCGCCCACCTCACCGGAGGCCCGCGCCGCGACCTGGACGTCCAGCGCGCCCTCGGCCACGCGGCGGGCGCCGGAGGTGAGCGCCTCCACCGGCCGCGTCATCCACCGGGACACCAGCAGTCCCAGCAGCGCCGCGAAGGCGAGGCCCAGGCCCGCGAGCAGGAGGAACGCGCGCATGACGCCTTCTTCCGCCTCCCGCGCTGCGGCCCGGCTGAAGGTCAGGCGCACCGAGGCCGCGTTGCCCAGGGGCAGCACGCGCGCCACGGTGGGCGGGTTCGCGCTGCCCGCGTGTGCCACCGTCGCTTCGCCGGACAGGAGCGTCACGTCCGCCTGGGTGAGGCGCGCCAGGTGCTGCGCGAGGCCATCGTCCAGCACCACGCCGCCCACGGCCCAGAGGCGCACGTCGCCGTAGTCCACGGGCCTCGCGGTGACGAGCGCGGGCACCTGCCGCAGGCCCGCGTTGCCTCGCACGTCCACGCGCACCGGCACGGGCCGGGGGGACTTCTCCTTCGTCACCTCGAAGAGCACGGCGTCCGGGTCGCCGCGCCGGGCGGGCAGGTGTCCGGAGGACAGCACCGTGCCATTGCGGTCGAACAGCGTGAGCACCGTGAGGCCCCGGCTCTTCATGAGCCCTTCGGCGGTGCCGGCCTGGATGGCGCGCATGGGACGGTCGCGGGCTTCGCGCACCAGGTCCTCCATCGCGGGGCTCTCCACCAGCTCCTCCACGGCGCGGCGCGCGTTGGAGGCGGAGCGCTCCAGGGACTCCTGCGCGGAGGCGGTGGCGGCCGTCATGCGCGCGTCCAGTTCGCGCGACAGCGTGTCACGCAGGCGCGTCAGCGTCAGGGGCACCACTACCGCCAGGGGCACCAGCGCCAGCAGGGCGAAGGCGAGCGCGAGCCGGGTCCTCAGGCGCATGCGGTGGCTTCCTTCGCGGTGTCACGGCTCACGGTCGATGCTTGCCTACGGGCATCGTGGCGGACACTCGCGACAGGTCCCTTCGCCCCGGCACGCCTCACTGGCGACCCCCACCACCGGAAGCCTCGATGGGCGACAACCACGCGCCCTCCAGTACGGGCAGGCCCTGCGCATCCAGCACCAGGCCCGACACCTCGGGGGCCGCGCGCAGTCCCAGCCCCTGGGCGTACAGCGGGATGAGGGGCACCGAAGGCGCCAGCGCCAGTGCCCGCTCGCGACCGCGTGCATCCCGGGCGCCTGCATCCGCGAGCGCCCCGATGGGCGGCAGCTCCACCCCGAGCAGATCGCGCCGACCGCCTGCCTCCAACACCACGGCCAGAGCGGGGCCGGGAATGGGCGGCAGCAGCAGGGCGCTCAGCATCAACTCGAAGTCGCCCCGGGCCTGACGTCCCCGGAGGGCCGAGCGCGACTGCGGCTCCAGCGCGACGGTGTAGCCCTGCTCGTGCAACTTCACCTGGATGCGCTCGGCCACCGCTCGCTGATCCGCGAGCGCCGCGTCATAAGCGAGCGTCACCTTGCGCGTCGTGCCCATGGGGGGCGCCGCGGGCCTGGCCCTGGGGCCCTGGGGCAAGAGCGCGGGGGGCAAAAGGTTCGGCATGGGCACCGCGGGCCCCTTCACGAACAGCCGCGTGAGGTCGTCGCGGTCGATGGCGCTCTCGAAGGCCTGTCGGAAGTCCGTGGGCACCTTCCGGGGCGAATACGCCAGGTACGTCGCGTACAGCGCCGCGCCCGTGAGGGTGTCGTTGTCCGGGGGCGTGCCCAGCTCCACCTGCACCTGTCGCGCGGACCACAGCCGCGTCAGGCCCCGCTCGTCCGTGGCGGTGAGCGCCAGACGGTCCAGGTACGGCCGACCTTCCGGCCACGCGGGCTGCGCCTCCAGCACGCCCCTGCCCGCCGCGCTGAAGGGCCCCGACGCCGGAGCCGGCGGTGGGGCGAGCGCGGGATGGCAGAGCGAGCGCTCCAGGTCCGGCCACGGGAAGGCGAGTGCCAGCTCCAGCGTGGGGCCCGAGGACGTCACCTGACGGCCTTCGCCCCGCAGCGGGTACAGCAGCGCGCGGTACGGTGACGGTGCGTCGGGCGACGACAGCCGCGTCCATGCCCGTGCCACGGCGGTGGCGCTGGCGGAGGAGGGCAGCGCGACCCGGAGGGCCTGGGGCACCGGGCGCGTCAGCTCTCGCGCCAGTGTCGGGTGGAGGCGTCCGTCGGAGTCCACGCGGCACACGGGGCGCGTCAGCAGCCCCAGGAGCGCGGCCTCCATCGGGGTGTCGGCGAGGGCGGGCTCTCCAATCTCGGGCGGTCCCGCGTGGGCCGCGCGCAGCTCCCCTCCGTAGCGGGGACGACTGGCCGCGAGCGTCGGGGCGGAGGCGAGGAGGACGAGGCCCGCGAGGGCGGAGCGGATCATCACGGTGCACCCTGGCGCAGGAGGAACAACTCGCTCGTGCCGTCTGGCTTCCACGAGCCCACGACGACCTCCCGGCGCTTGTCGCCATCCAGGTCCGCTGTCACCACGAACAGCGCGCGGCCCGGTGGAAGGGTCCCCTGCCACAGCGGCTCATGCGCCATGGGCGCATCGGGCGTCAGCGACAAGACGCGCAGCGCATCCGGTGAGGGCTGGAGCAGCGGCGAGGTGGTGATCAGCTCCGGAGCTCCATCCCCATCCAGGTCTCCGAGCGCGCTGCCCACCCCCAGTCCCGACAGTCGCGAGGGCGCGGACGCGGGCCTCGCATAGAGCGACGCCGTGCCGTCCGCGTGGACGAACAGCATGCGCGGGGACGCGAAGCTCGCGGCGCCGAACGGCGCGGGCACCGTGATGGCGCGCCCATCCGCGAGCCGGACCTCAGGAGCGAACACCGTCTGCCCGGGCACGAACGTCCCTCGCTCCAGGGTCCCCAGCGGCGCCGCGTCCAGCGCTCCCGCGGCGCGCAGCGTCCCCTTCGCCTTGTCCAGCGTGAGCACCTCACCCTTCGCGTACCGGGTGCTCCACGCGGCCAGTCGCGGAGGCCCCGTGAGCACCGCCAGCGCTCCGAAGGGCTCCCGCGTCGTCGCCGTCGCGGGCGCGCCTTCCAGCTCCCGCCGGGCCAGCAGCCGTCCATCCGCGGCGAACACGAACACCTCGCGCGCGGTGAGCGCGGCCACCTCGTCGCGACCGTCGCCGTCCAGGTCGCCCGTGGCCAGCGCGGCCAGCGGTGTCTCCAGCCGGGCGAACACCGCGCCCAGCAACCGCACCGGACGCTTCTGCTGCGGCCCGGGGCCCGGCGTCCCGTTGTTGGAAGGCGTCCCCACCGAGGCCAGGGCGAGCACTGCGGCATCCGCCTCCACGCCCTCGGCCACGGCGGCGGCGGGCTTCGGCGGCCGCGTGGGCGTGCGACCGGACCAGAAGTTCACCCACGTGCCCAGCACGTCGCCCCGTGCCACCAGCTCGCCGCCCTCCACGTCCAGCGTGAGCCGCACCAGCGAGCGGGCACCCTGTTCGCGGGCGGTGGCCTCGGCGCGCTCGGGAGGCACCTCCAGCACCACGGGCCCCAACTGCTGGGCCGCGAGCCGGGAGGCCAGCAGCGTCCCGAAGGCGCGGCGCAATTCCGCGGAGCTTCCGGACAGGGACACCGCGACGGGTGCTTCGGCGGGCGCGGCGCGGATCGCCTCCGCCACGGCCACGGCCAGGCGCGCCGTGGCGGGGGGATCGCCTTCCGCCGCGAAGGCCCCGGAGGGCAGGGCGGAGGCGAGCACCAGGAACAGGGACAGGAGGAAGCGACTCACAGGCCCTTCTTGCCACCTTCCTCGATGAAGAAGTTGTCCGGCGTCACCTGTCCGGGCGGCGGGGCCTCGGCGGTGGGCTGGGTGCCTTCCAGGAAGGGCTCCAGGCGGCCCGGAACCGAGCTGCCCGCGAGCAGCCCCGTGGCCGGGTCGATGCGCACCTGCGTGACGCCCGGAGGCACCTCGAAGTCGCGCGCGGGCAGGCCCTCCTCCGCCACGCGCATGAAGTTGAGCCAGATGGGCAGCGCGGCCCGGCCGCCCGTCTCGCTGCTGCCCAGGGGCGAGTTGTCATCGAAGCCCACCCACGCGCTGGCCACCCAGTCCATCGTGTAGCCGGAGAACCACGTGTCCTTGGACTCGTTGGTGGTGCCCGTCTTGCCCGCGGCCGGCCGGTTCAGCTCGCGCACCGCCCGCGCCGTGCCCTCCTCCACCACGCTGCGCATGAGCGACGTCGCCAGGTACGCCACCGCCGGGGGCAGTGTCTCCTCGAAGGCGGGCTGGTGCTCCTCCAGGATGGTGCCGTTCGCGTCGCGCACGCGCAGCAGTTGCAGCGGCTCCGCGTAGCGCCCGTTGGCCTGGAGCGTGGCGTACGCGTTGACGGCCTCCAGCATCGTCACCTCGCCGGTGCCCAGCGCCAGCGTGAGGTTCTCCGGCAGCGCGGAGCGGATGCCCGCCCGCCGCGCGAAGTCGATGGCGGTCGCCGGGGTGATGGCCTCGATGAGCCGCACGGACACCGTGTTCTTCGACTTGGTGAGCGCCGTGCGCATCGACATGGGGCCTTCGAACTGGCCGTCGAAGTTCTTCGGCTTCCACGCCTTGCCCGTGTACGGGTCGCGGATGGTCTCCGGCGCGTCGTTCACCGTGGACAGCGGCGTGAAGCGGCCAGAAGCCAGCGCGGCGGCGTAGATGAAGGGCTTGAAGGACGAGCCCGGCTGGCGCTTGGCCTGCGTGGCGCGGTTGAACGACGAGCGCTCCGCGTCGTAGCCGCCCACCATCGCCACCACGTTGCGGTTGGCCGGGTTGATGACCACGAGCCCACCCTGCACCAGCGGCACCTGATCCAACGTGGCCTCCACGAAGGCCGGCGCGGGCGGCGCCTTGAGCACGCGCACGAACACCAGCTCCCCGGGTGTGAGCACGTCCGCGATGCCCTTGGGCGCCTTCTTGCCCTTCTGTCGCGCCCACCCGACGGACGCGAAGGACACCTCCGCGGTGCGGCCCACCAGGTCCACGCGGGCCACGTCGCGCTTGGGGTCCACCTCCGTGACGTAGCCGGTGAGGCGCAGGCCCTCCTCCATCGGCTTGAGCAGGACGCGTCCGGCGCGCTCGCGCTCCGGGGACTGGGGCGCTTCTTCTTCCTCGACCTCGGCGGCCAGCTCCGGCGGGGCCTGCTCCTCCGCTCCGTCGACCTCCGGCACGGTCGGTTTCACCTGCGGCGTGGGCGCGGCGGCGGGGGCCTGGACGAGCGGCGCCAGGTCCGCGACATAGCCCTGGTCCTTCTGACGGCGCCCGGCCTCGTCGATGCGCTGGGCGATGAGCGCGCGGTAGCGGGCCCACGTGGCTTCATCCAGCTTGCCCGGAGCGCCCCGGTAGCCCTGGCGCCGGTCCACTGCCTCCAGGCCCTCGCGCACGGCCTTCTCCGCGACGGACTGGAGCCGGGGCACGAGCGCGATGTCCACGCGCAGGCCGCCCTCCATCACCTTCTTCTCGCCGTAGCGCTCCACGAGCGTGCGGCGGATCTCCTCCGCGTAGTAGGCGCCTGCGGGGGGCGCCTTGCGCGGCGCGAGCACGATGGGCTTCTCCTTCTCCGCGTCCACCACCGCGCGCGCCACGAAGCCCTGGCCGGCCATCTGCTCCAGCACGTAGCGCTGGCGCTGCTTGGCGCGAGTGATGTTCGTCACCGGGTTGATGCGGTGGGGCTGCTGCACGGTGCCCGCGAGCACGGCGGCCTCGCCCACGGACAGGTCCTTCGCGTGCTTGCCGAAGTAGAAGAGCGCGGCCTCCTCCAGCCCGTAGCGGCGCTGCCCGAAGTACACGCCGTTGATGTAGAGGTTGAGGATCTGATCCTTGGTGAGGGCTTGCTCCAGGCGCGGCGTGAGGATCCACTCGCGAATCTTGCGGCCCAGGCTGCGTTCGGGCGTGAGCAGCATGTTCTTCACGACCTGCTGCGTGAGCGTGGACGCGCCGGACTTGCGGCTGCCGGGGATGAGGTTCTTCACGCCCGCGCGCAGGATGCCGAAGGGGTCCAGGCCCTCGTGCTTGTAGAAGTCCGCGTCCTCGGCGGCCAGGAAGGCGTTGCGCACGTGGACCGGCAGGTCCTCGATGCGGATGAGCGTGCGGCGCTCCAGCGCGAACTCCGCGCACAGGGTGCCGTCCGCGCACGTCACCTTCGTCACCTGCGGCGGCAGGTAGACGCGCAGCGACTCCACCGAGGGCAGGTCGCGGCTGTAATAGGCGTACGTGGCCACGCCCAGGGCGACGAGCAGCACGAGCCCCACGACGCCCAGCACCATCAGCCGCTTCGTCCAGCGCCACAGCGTGGCGCCGAAGCCGCGCCTCGGGGGCGGCGGTCCCCCGGTCGGGGAC
>NZ_RAVZ01000133.1 GCF_003611635.1 Corallococcus terminator
CCCCACGCCCGCCGCGGGCGCCACGGTCGTATCCACCACGGCCGGTGCTCCCGAGCCCTGGCGCGCGTCCCTGCGCGTCTCCAGCTTCACGGAGCTGGAGATTGAAGCGGACTCGCTGCTGCACGCGGTGGAACTCGCTGCCCAGCGCGGGGTCGCCGACGGCGCACCGGAGGAGGAGCCCGTCTACGACCTGACCGAGGAAGCCGGCCCCGCCGCCGGAAGCTGGGACGCGCTGCCGTCCATCCCGCTCTTCTCCGACCTGCCGCGAGAGGCGTTCATCCAGCTCTTCGAGCGCTGCCCGCTGCGCCGCTTCGGGCCCGGCGAGCGCATCCTCGCGCAGGGCAGCCACGGCGCCGCCTTCTACGTCATCTGCGAAGGCAGCGTGCGCGTCTTCCGCGAGGACAACGGCCACCGTCAGGACCTGGCCACGCTGGAGGGCGGTGCCTTCTTCGGAGAGATGGCGCTCTTGTCCGGCGCACCGCGCGCCGCGTCCGTGGAGTCCGCGTCCGACGACACGCAGGTGCTGGAGATCTCCGCGTCGGTGCTGGCCACGCTCTCCCACAGCCATCCGCCCGTGGCCCAGGCCCTCAAGAAGTTCTGCCGCGAGCGCCTGCTCACCAACGTGATGAACGGCTCCGCGCTGTTCCGCCCCTTCAACCGCAAGGACCGGCGGGGCCTGGTGGAGCGCTTCCGCGCCCGCGACGTGGAGCGCGGCGACGTCATCATCCGCGAGGGCGACGCGACCGACGGCCTCTACGTCGTGCTCTCCGGCGAGGTGGACGTGCTCAAGAACGGCCACGTGCTGTCGCGCCTGAAGGAAGGGGACCTCTTCGGAGAGATCTCCCTGCTCCAAAAGACGCCGGCCACGGCCACGGTGGAGGCCGCGCGCCACACCACGCTCCTGCGCCTGCCGCGCGAGGACTTCGACTCGCTCATCTCCAGCCACCCGCAGGTCCTGATGCTCGTCTCGGACCTGAGCGATGAGCGCCTGCGCCGCACCCAGCGCCTGCTGGACGCCGCGACGGACGCCGCCGGTCTTCCGCGCGAAGACGACGAGGACGACCTCATCCTCGTCTGACGGCGTCAAGCAACCCGACCCCACGGGTCTGCCTCGCGTCCCTCTCCCCGAGCACCGACCGGGCGATGGGGCAGGACAGCGGGTTGTGGCCCCCAGGAGCGCCCGCTATCCTCACCGGCATGGCTGGAGGCGGGGCGCCGCACGCGATAGCGGGACTTGGGCCCGACGATATCGCGGAGCTGGAAGCCATCGGCTCGCAACCCGGCTACGACGTCTTCCTTGCCCAGGCCCGCGCGCTCGAAGGTGCCGTGGAGGAGTGCCGCTCCAACATCGCGCTCTCCTTCCACAACACGAAGCGCGGCGTGGACAGCGTGCTGGCCCACGAAGCGGAGGTGGCCACGCTGCCGGGCGTGAACGTGGAGCACCTGCGCGAACTGCCACTGCTCGCCCAGGGCCTCGCGTGGGCCGCGTTGCAGGTGCAGCGCGACATGCGTGCCAGCGCCTTCGGAGCCCTCTTCGAGCGGGCCCAGCACCTGCGCCGCAAGCTGCTCAAGACCGCCGAGGCGCTCGCGGAAGCCGCCTTCCTCACCCCCGCCGACGTGGAAGCCAGCCGGGGCGAGGGCCACCGCGACGTGGTGGGGGACTGCCTGGGACTCGTGGCGCTGTTCCGGCGCAACGAGGCGAAGCTGACGGGCCGCTCTCCGGTGACGCCCGAGGACGTGGACGAGGTGGAGCGCGTCGCGGAGCAACTGCGCGCCCTGCTCGCGTCCCCGGGGGAGGCGCGCGAGCACGAATCCTCGCCGCTGCTCTTCGAGGCCACGGAGGTGAGGGATCGCTTCTGGACGCTCCTCACGAAGCGCCATGATCTGCTCTGGCGCTGCGGCGCGTGGCTCTTCGGCCGGGACGTGGACATGCACGTGCCGCCGCTCCAGTCCCGTCACCCGCTGGTGCGCGCCGTCGTCCCGACGTCCATCGAACGCGGGCCGCAGCAGACGCTCCGGCGCATGGACTCGCGACCGCAGAGCGCGCCCGCGCCGGAAAGCAGCTCGATGCGCTCCAAGGTCCGCTTCATGGTGAAGGTCGGCTTCGACTTTCCCTCGCGCTAGACACCCATGCCTTTCGACGTGAAGGACATCCTCCGGCAACTGGACGCGGGCTTCGCGCACGAAGGCGGCGCGCCGCCGTGGTGGCAGGAGAGCTGGGAGGACCCGGAAGGGTTCGCCACCGCGCTCTCGGAGGCCCACGCGGGCCGGGGCGTGCCTCCTCCCAAGAGCCGCCCGGGCCAGCAGTACGACTTCTTCCACGACCTGGTGGTGCGCCACGTGGGCCTGGAGCGCCCCGCGTTCCGCACCCACGCGCGCATCCAGGGCTGGCAGAACGTGGGCTTCCGCACCCTGCACGACCTGGCCGCGCGCCGCGCCAGCGAGTGGGTGGAGCAGGGCGTCGAGCCGGGCGCGAAGGTGTGCCTGGTGTACGGCGTGGGCCAGGAACTGCTCGTGTCGCTGCTGGCCACGCTGCGGCTGGGTGGCTGCTTCACGCTCCTGCCACCCCTGGGCCCGCGCGCCATGGCCACCCGGCTGGAGGCCCTGACGCCGGACTTCATCGCCGCGGAGCCGCACCAGCTCCCCATCCTCCGGGGCCACGAGAAGCTCCTGCTCAAGAGCCGGGGTGGGGGAGCGCCCGGCTTCACCTCGCACACGTACAAGCCCGGGGACGTGGTGGGGCTGCTCTTCTCTCCGCTGGTGGAGCCGCCGCACACCCCCGTGCCCCTCACCGCCGAGGACGCCTGGAAGGGCGCGCTGGGCGACGGGATGCTCACCTTCGGGCTCGCGCCGGGGGACGTGCTCGCGGCGCCGGACTTCCCGGTGCTCCAGCACCTGCCGGCCCTGCTCTTCGCCACGCTGCTCCGGGGCGCCACCTACCTGCACCTGGACATGGCGGACCTGGAGCACAACCCGGCACCCCTCCTGGAGGCCCCGCTGCGCGCCCTGGGCGTGACGCCGCGCCTGCGCGACCTCCTGGTCAAGCACCGCGTCGGGGCGATGCGCAACGTGCTGCACTGGTTCCGCAACCCGGAGGAGCCCTACGACGCGCAGGCGTGGCGCACGTGGGTGAAGCAGTGCGGCCTCCAGGCCGTGCCGTCCTCCAACATCCTCATCGACGCGGCGGCCGGCGGCGCGGTGCTCGTGTCGTCGCGCGGGGTGAATGATCCGCACGCGGACGTGCACACGGACGTCTTCCCCGTCCCGGGCCGCGCGTGGACGCTGAAGGACCCGAACCAGAGCGGGCAGGGCGCCCCGACGGACGTGGGCGTCTTCACGCTCCTGCCCGACAAGGGCCGTCCTGCCGGCCACGTGCTGCTCGCGCGGATCCGCTCGCGCTACCACTACGGCGGCACGCAGGGCTTCCGGCACGATGGCCGCACCTACCCGGCGAAGGAGGTGACGGCCGCGCTGGAGGGCCTGCCCTTCCTCATGGGGACCAGCGTGGTGCCGGTGTCCACCGGGGGGCTCGCCAGCCAGTCGCGCTTCATCCTCCTGGCCTTCACCGGCCATGAACCCGCTCCCCCGGAGGGCGAGCAGGAGATCAAGCGACGCATCGAAATGCTGCTGGGTGGGGACTTCCTCCCCGACCGGATCGAGTTCTTCCCGCTCTTTCCACACCGCAAGAAGGGCGCCGTCGACGACGCGTGGTGCGCCTCGCAGTTCTTCACCGGCGCGCTGCACCGCAAATCGACGGACCCGATGTTCCAGGCCCTCACCGCGCTGCGGGGACGGCTGCTGGAAAGCGCGGGCAACCCGGGCGAAGATGACCCGTCGTCAACAGGCTGAAAGGGGCAGGACATGGGTGTCCAGGTCGTGATGGGCGCGATGCTGCAATGCAGCTTCGGGGTGGCGCCCTCGTCGCTGATGGTGCTTCCCACGAACAAGGTGATGGCCACGACCCCCGCGGCGAACATCATGGACAACAAGCCGTTCATGAACGTGCTGCCCTTCGGCATGTGCTCGTCCCTGGCGAACCCCATGGTGGCCGCGGCCACCGCGGCGGCCCTGGGCGTCCTCACCCCCATGCCCTGCATCCCCGCCACCGCAGCGCCCTGGGTGCCCGGGTGCCCCAAGGTGCTCATCGGCAACATGCCGGCGCTGGAGAGCAACTCCAAGTGCATGTGCAGCTACGGCGGCGTCATCCAGGTCGTCTCCCCCGGACAGATGGTGGCCATCGATGGGTGACGCGGCGCTGGCAATCGAAGCCGTCGACTTCACGCTGCTCGACGCGCCCTTCACCGGCACGCCCGTGCCCATCGATGAGACGGAAGGGCCGGATCCGCGCATGGAGGCCATCACCGGCCTCGTCGCCAAGGGCTCCTACGCGGACGCGGCCCGCGCGGCCGAAGCGCTGCTGCGCTCAGGCGTGCGCGACGTGCGCCTCTTGGGGCCGTACCTCTTCGGCCACTTCGTGGCGGACGGCATGAAGGCACTGCCCGTCCTGTTCCGCTCCCTGTCGCGCAGCCTCACGGAGAACTGGGACGCCTTCGGCCCCCCGGGCAAGAAGCCCATCTTCGTGGACACCGGCCTGCGCTGGTTGCTCAAGATGATGAGCAAGACATTGGAGCACCACACGCGCCTCAAGGACGCGCAATGGCAGGCGTGGAACGCCGCCGGCAATCGCGAACCCATTGACGAGGCTTTGCGGATGGGCGACCCGCTCATCGGCGCCCTGGGCGCGCTGCCCAAGAGCGCCTGCGTGGACCCCTTCCGCACGCTGCTCGGCACCCTGCGCTCCCACGCCCAGGGCGTGCCGTACCTGCCTCCGCCCGAGGATCCCCAGGCGAAGGCGCTCGCCCTCGCCCCGGACGAGGAAGAGGACGACGACGAGGATGACGGCGACGACGAGGAGGAGGCCCGCCCCGTCGCCAGGGCCCGCCGCGCCGCCGCCCCGGACGCGGATGCGGGGCCGACCCTGCCCATGTCGCCCGCGCTCGCTCAACTGGTGCGCAAGCTGTCCGCCTTCGAAGCGCTGGTGGCGAAGGAGGACTTCGTGAAGGCGAGCGTCATCGCCGTGGACGTGCTCGCCACCGTGGAGCGCTTTGATCCGCGCGTCTACCTGCCCATGCTCTTCTCCGGCTTCTTCAACGGCCTGAGCCAGCACGCGGACGCCATCGAACCGATGCTGCACGGCACTGAAACCCTGGGCTTCCGCGCCCTGGATCAGCTCTACCGCGTGGACCTGGACGCGTTCCTCGTCTCCCCGCCGCGCCAGGCGCGCAACCCCGGCTACGAGGAATAGCGTCTGTCTCCCCCCATGGAAGCGGAGCGCGAACAGCCGGGCCGCAAGCTCACCGTCGAGGAGCGCATCAGCGAGCGCATCCGCAGCTTCGACGTGCCCGCGCTGTTGGATCTGCTCGCCAAGGAAGGCTACGGCGACGCGGAGGTGGAGTTCCGCAGCCACCGCAGCACCCTGCACCAGCAGCACCTGGTGCACGCCATCGAGTTCACCCGCCAGCCGCGCAAGCGCGTGGTGATCACCGTCAACCTGGGCCTGCTCAGTGTCCAGACGCCGCTGCCGTCCTTCCTCTTCCAGGCCATGGACCGGCTGGAACACGATGTGATGGCTGACTTCCTGGGTTACTTCGACCACCTGCTGCTGCGGACTCGCTTCGCGGGGCAGTTCCCGGATCGCGACGAATCCCTGCTGCCGGGTTGGGAGCACTCCACCGCCCACCGCCTGCGCCTGTTGCGGCTCGCGTGCCCCAGCAGCCTGCACTGGCTCTTCGCCAAGGTGTTCCCGGAGGCGGAGGTGGTGGTGCGCCGCGAAACGCGCCGCCAGCGCATCGAATCCAAGGGCATCCGCCTGGGCGCCGCCGCGCTCGGGGATGGCAGCGCCGTGGGCGGCTTCGCCACCGTGCCGACGGGCGGCGTGGAGGTGCGGCTGTTCCTCGACGAGCCCCTCTCCGGCGCCGGCATCCCCTGGGCCGTGGAGGCCCGACGGCGCCTCAACACCCGCATCTTCCCGAGCCTCGCGGAGACGCCGCTCGCGCTGGCGGTCATCCTCGCGCTGCGTGATCAGTCCAGCCACGCGAGGCTCCAGAAGGGCAGCCACCTGGGTTACGAGCCGCTGGTTGGCGGTCCGGAACAGACCCAGGAGGTCCTCCTGTTCTCGGGGGACACCGCTCAATTGCGATCATCTGAACCCCGGTAGACCTGTGATGTCGCTTGGTTGACGGGGTTTCCTGATCGCGCCTAGGCTGGAATTGTTCACAAGCAGGGCGTACTCCCGGAGCGGTTCCAGTAGTACGGGGGGAAGGAAACGCACTGCGAATGTCAGGGAGTCACCGTGGCCATTCAGGACCTGCTTCCCAAATCCCGCATCACCCTCACGTACCGCACCACCATCAACGGAGAGCAGGAGACGGTGAACCTGCCGTTGCGCCTGCTGGTGATGGGCGACTTCTCGCTGGGGTCCTCGGAAGACCGCAAGAACGACCTGGAGACGCGCCGCCTTCGCTCCATCGACGGGAAGAACCTGGATGAGCTGATGAAGGACATGAAGATGTCCGCCAGCTTCCAGGTCCCCAACCGCATCAACCCGGATGTGGAGTCGGAGCTGAACGTCCAGTTGCCCGTGGACGGGATGAAGTCCTTCCACCCGGACGAAGTCGTCAAGCACGTGCCGAAGCTCAAGGCGCTGCTGCTGCTCAAGACGCTCCTGGTGGAGATGCAGTCCAACATCGACAACCGCAAGGACCTGCGCCGCGAACTCTACGAGCTGTTCTCCAAGCCGGAGGCGCTCAAGGAACTGCTCAACGAGCTGAAGGGCTACGAGAGCATGCGCCTGCCTTCCGGTGAGACCTCCGCGAAGCCGGCGGATGCGTCCGCCGCCGCTCCCGCCGCGGGCAAGCCCACGGGGGCCGCCGCCGCGACCGCCGCCGTCGCCGCCACCGTCGCCGCCGGGGCCAAGCCTCCGGCCGCGTCCTGATCCTCCTTCCTCCCTCCGACTTCTAAAAGGACTCCGCCATGGCCGAGACCACGTACCTGAAGCGCCTGTTCACCAGCGTTCGACTGGATCCGCCCCAGTCGTCCGAGCCGATGATCCTCAGCAACTTCGGCGCCGTCGTCGACGAGCAGCAGGTCACCCTGGAGAGCCGTTTCCTCTCCAGCGTCGCCGCGCTGCTCCAGAACGTCGCGCCGGTGGAAGGACCGGACACCACCACCCGCTTCGACAAGGGGCAGGTGCTGGACGTCATCAGCCGCATCGACCGCATGATCGACGCGCAGATGAACGAGATCATCCACAACGAGACCTTCCAGAAGATGGAGTCGTCGTGGCGCGGCCTGGAGGACCTGGTCAACCACACCAACTTCAAGGCGAACATCGCCATTGACGTGCTGGACGTGGCGAAGGAGGAACTGGCGGAGGACTTCGAGAACAACTCGAGCAACATCTTCGCCGGTGCGCTCTTCGACAAGGTCTACATCCAGGAGTACGACCAGTACGGCGGCCGTCCCTTCGGCGCCATCGTCGGCCTCTACGACTTCTCCTCCACGCCCGCGGACCTGACCTGGCTGCAGCGCATGGCGAAGGTGTCCAACGCGGCGCACGCCCCGTTCATCTCCGCCGTCAGCCACACGTTCTTCGGCTGCGAGACCATCGAGGAGATGGAGGCCATCAAGAACCTGGAGGGCGTGCTCGCGCACCCCCGGTTCGGCCGCTGGAACGCGTTCCGTGAGACGGAGGAGGCCGCCTACGTGGGCCTGACCTTCCCGCGCTACGTGCTGCGCCTGCCCTGGCACCCGGACAAGAACCCCTGCGACGTCCTCAACTTCACGGAGACGGCGCGCGGTGAGTCGGAGAAGTACCTCTGGGGCAACTCGGCCATCCTGCTCGCGCGCAACATGGTGAAGGCGTTCGAGATCTCCGGCTGGTGCCAGTCCATCCGCGGCCCCAAGGGCGGCGGTCTCATCTCCGGCCTCCCGGTGGACACGTTCACCCTGCGCGGCCAGGACGAGATCAAGGCCCCCGTGGAGATCGCGATCCCGGACTACCGCGAGTACGAATTCGCGCGCTCGGGCTTCATCCCGCTCGTGTACCGGAAGGGTTCCAGCGACGCGACGTTCTTCAGCACCCAGTCCGCCAAGGTCGCCAAGACGTTCAAGGACCCCAAGGACTCGGAGAACTCGCAGCTCGTCACCAACCTGGCCTACACGTTCTCCATCACGCGGCTCGCGCACTACGTGAAGTGCATCATGCGCGACAACATCGGCAACACGGCCGATGCGGACTACATCCAGCGCCAGTTGGACTCGTGGCTGTCCAACTACGTCACCACCGTGGCGAACCCGGACGACCTGACCGTGCGCCGCTTCCCGTTCAAGGCGAGCAGCGTCATCGTGTACCCGCGCCCCGGCGAAATCGGCTGGTACGACTGCAAGCTGGCGGTGCTGCCGCACATCCAGTTCGAAGGCCTCAACGTGGAGCTGATGCTTGAGTCGCGGCTCGGTTAAGCCGCACCCCCATTGGGGCAGGTGAGAGCCTGCCCTTCACCCTGGAGTGACAGATGCCCCAGTTTTTGCGCAGCCTGGACGTGTATCAGGGCTTCAACTTCAAGAAGGACAAGCAGACCTCGGTTGGCTACATCACCGCGCTCACCATCGGTGGCGTGGCGCTGAAGGCCGACCAGGAGACCATCAAGGATCCGGAGAACCCGGACGCGGTCATCGCGGACAAGGTCGTCGCGGTGCTCAACCACTACCAGTGGGACACGGGCGTCACGGACGCGATGTACTTCTCCGGCCAGGTGTCGGTCGCCAACAAGCAGGCCGTGGCGGAGATGCTGCTGGGCAAGTTCAGCAACATCGAAGTCGTCGTGAAGTACGTGGTCTACGAGTACGACCCGCTCGGCAAGAAGTACTTCAAGTCGAACTTCCTCGACGCGGAGATCAAGGGCCTGCTCGAGAAGAACGGCGATGAGCTGAACATGTCCGTCGCGGACAACGAGTCCCGCGAAGTGCAGTCGCCCAAGAACTACACGTTCAACATCGGCGTGAAGCCGCAGGCGCTGGAGCAGTCGCTGAACCTGGCCACGTCTTCGACGAAGAAGTTGGCCAAGAAGTGGGGCGTCACGGAGACGGCCAGCTAGCATCCAGTACCGGTAACAAGTCGCGCCCGGGCCGGGAGCACCCTCGCTCCCGGCCTTGCTGGCGCGAAAGAAGAGAACAAGGCGCATGCAGCGGTACAAGCTCGCACGGGTCCGCTGGCACGTCGGCCAGACCCTCCTCCCCGAGCACTTCATCGCGCAAGAGGATGCGCTGGACGCCGAGATCCGCGTCCATGCCCATCTGTCCGGGTTGCCGTCCCACGGCGTCGCGTACCTTGCGTGGAACGAATCGCTCCTGCTCGGCGGCAGCCTGTCCATCTCCGCGCTCACCGTCGTCACCAAGACGGGGGAGCTGCTGGATGTCCCCGGCAACGCCGTCATCGCGCCCCTGTCGCTGGACGCCATCGGCAAGTCGGAGTTCATCATCTACCTGCACGTGCTGAAGGAGACCGTCAGCGCGGAGGGCATCCGCCTGTACGCGGATGATCCGCCGGTGCTCCAGCGCGTGCTCAGCAAGCTGCAACTGTCGTCGGAGCCGGTGATGGACGGGGCGGTGGCGTCCTTCGGGCTGGCGGCCGTGTCCCAGGACGAGGACGGCGCGTGGCGCACGTCGCCGGACTGGGTGCCCGCGCTCCTGCTCGTGGGCCCCAATCCCTTCCTGGAGAAGCTGCTCAACACGCTGGATGACCTGCTCGACCAGGTGCGCCAGCAGTTGCTCACGCACATCTCGGACACGTACCTGCGCTCGGACCGGCTCACCAACGCGCGCCGGGCGCTGTTCGAAGTGCACCGCCTGCTCGCGCTGCGCAAGGACATGTTCCGGCAGGTGTACGTGCACCCGTACCACCTGTTCGACGGGCTTCGCCGGCTGTACTTCGAGGCGTGCTGCTACCTGGAGATGCTCCCGGACGACCAGATGCCGGTGTACCAGCACGAGGACCTGGCCCAGGGCCTGGGCGGGTGGATCCGCCTGCTCACCCGCAGCTTCCAGCCAGAGGCCACGCGCTCCACGCACAAGGCCTTCCAGGTGAAGGACGGACAGTACGTCTGCTCTCCCTTGCCGCCGGAAGTGAGCGCCGCGAGCGAAGCGTACCTGCTCGTGCAGCGCACCAAGCCGGGGGAGCGCACGCCCATGGACGGCGTGAAGCTGGCCAGCCCCTCGCGGCTGCCGCTGGTGCGCCGTCAGGCCTTGAAGGGCGTGCCCTACACCCACGTGCCGTACCCGTCGTTCCCGCACGCGCTGGGGCCCGAAATCGACTGGTACCTGCTGGGCAAGGGGGAGGAGTGGCAGCACGCGCTGCGCGAGGACGGCGTGGCCTTCTACGTGACGTCGGCGCTCAAGGGTGCCCAGACGTCGCTGTTCTGGCGGAGGAGCTGACGCCATGGCGCGCGCACCCTTCCTGGACAAGTTCGCGTCCCGCTCGCAGAAGCCCAAGGTCCGGGACAGCCTGGAGCACGTGATGCGCAACATCGAGGCCGTGCTCAACACGAAGAAGGGCTACGGCTTCTTCATGCACGACTTCGGCCTGGGCGGGTACACGGAGAAGCTGGGCACGCGCGAGCTGGTGGAGGCACTCACCGCGGAAATCCAGCAGGAGATCACCCAACACGAGCCGCGCCTCTCAGGCGCGGAGGTGAAGCTGCGCGGCCGCGACAGCGGGCTGTGGCTGCACTTCGACTGCAAGGGCACCTTCGACGACGTGCCGTGCCACCTGCGGCTCGTCTTCCACTCCATCACCGGCCAGGTGCGCGTGCACGTGGAGGAGACCTGATGGCCCACGCCGAACGGTTGGATTTGAGCCTCACGCTCACCATCGCGGGCACGGCGCACGCCATCGCCCCGGCGGACATCCTCGCGTTCGAACTGGACCTGCACGGATGGGGGCACGAGGGCCGGGTGGAGTTCCGCGTCCTCGACGAGACGGCGCACGGCGGGCAGAAGCAGGACAAGGTGCTCGCGGACTTCCTCAAGCCGGACCTGGTGGAGGTGGCGCTGGAGCTCAAGGCGGTGCACTCCGACACGGCGACGAAGCCCACGTACACGTCGCTCAAGGTGAAGGGGCTGGGGCTGGACAAGGCCCTGGCGGAGGAGACCGTCGCCCAGGCGAAGGGCGCGGCCATCACCTAC
The DNA here is from genome assembly GCF_003611635.1 of Corallococcus terminator. Classification (GTDB taxonomy): domain Bacteria; phylum Myxococcota; class Myxococcia; order Myxococcales; family Myxococcaceae; genus Corallococcus; species Corallococcus terminator. The sequence goes on from NZ_RAVZ01000133.1 coordinate 11,242, forward strand.
CGGCACTACACCGTGCGCTTCGTGGACCCGGCGCGGCTGTTGTGGACGCAGCACTTCCCGTGCGCGCTCTACACGAAGAAGACCGTGCAGGACGTGCTGGACGCGCACAAGGGCGACAAGATCGCCCTCGCGAACGACTGGGACGCGGAGCTCGCGGCCACGTGTCCGCTGCTTTTCTTGGGATTGTCCCCGGAGTCGGGGGCCAGCTTCTACGACTTCGTCGTCTGGTTCGTGAACGCGCGCAACGGCGTGCTCGCGTACGACTACACCGCGCAGGGCTACCAGCTCCGGGCGAAGAAGGACGCCGCCGGCACGCCGCTCAACCTGCGCGCGGAGGACGTGGACACCGTCACGGTGGTGTTCCCGGAGGTGGTGCGCCACGACGTGGCCATCCTCAACGCCGCCGCGGAGAGCCCGAAGAACCAGGCCATCACCAACGCCCAGGCCGTCACCGGCGTCCGCCAGGACGTGCTGTTGCGCACGGACATCGCGGACGACGTGCAGAAGCGGGTGACGCTGGAGACGGCGCGCCTCAAGGTGCGCGGGCTGGAAGTGGACCTGGACTGGAACCGCTTCCCCGCGGTGGCGTTCGCGCCCGGCGCGCTGGTGAAGCTGCCCCAGACGGCCGGGTGGGTGGCGTCGGGCGTGCCCGGCACGGACACCTTCCGGGTGCGCCGGATGATGCTCAGGGCGGAGCCGCTGCCCGTGGAGGACACCGACGGGGAAGGGGACGGGGAGGAGACGCGCCGCCCCAAGCCGGAGAGCCGCTTCCTCTTCACGTTCACCACGCGGCTGGAGCGCAAGGACGAGCTGCACGTGGACCTGCCCGCGTTCGTGACGCCGGTGTACCCGCGCTTCGTCGAAGGGCTCATCGTCAGCGAAGTGGGCGAGCAGAAGGACGAGACGTGGCAGGCGTACACCGACGACGTCACGTCCCTGGACAGCTACCAGGTGAAGATGCCGCTCTTCGCCAACCAGCTCATCAAGGTGCCTTTCAACGCGAGCCTGCTGCCCGGGCACTTCTACTTCCCGGCCTACAAGGGCGCGCGTGTATTGGTGGCGCTGGACTTCCAGCGCGCGTGGCTCAAGCGCCACCTGGACTGGCGCGCGGGCGCACGGCTGCCGTCGGACGGGCAGGGCGTGCACCTGCTCGTGGGCAAGACGACGGAGAATGGCACCTCCATGCGCCACTTCTACGACGACAACAAGCCGGTGCTCCGGCTCATGCGCACGAACGACACCGACACGGAGAAGATCGAACTGAAGGAAGGCACGCTGCTCATCCTGGTGAAGGAAGAACCCGCGTGAACTGCTCCGCGGACGGGGAGGACTGATGGGAACGCTGGTTTGCAAGATTGAGCTGGACAAGGTGAAGGGCATCACCGTCCAGGTCGACAACGCGGACGATCAAATCACCCAGACCGTGGTGATGGATGGCACCAGCATCACCATCACGGTGAAGGGCCCCCAGGAGACGAGCACCTACGTGCAGAAGCAGGACAGCATCGTCGTCACGGTGAAGGACCTGACGTTCGACACCGACACCATCACGATGAAGTCCAAGGGCGTGTCGCAGTGGACCAGCCAGGACACGCTGACGGTGAAAAGCACGAAGGACATGACCTTCAACACCAGCGCGAAGCTGACCCAGACGGCCACCAGCGACGCGAAGCTGTCCTCCAGCGCCAACGTGAACATCGAGGCGACGTCCAAGCTGGCCATGAAGGGCAACATGGGCGCGGAGATGGTGACGTCCGGCGGCGAGGCGAAGGTGGACGGCGTGACGCTGAAGCTCGCCGGCAAGACGACGGCGGAGATGTCCGGGGCGATGACCAAGGTGACCGCCACCGGGAAGCTCGACCTGGAGGCCAGCGGCATGGCCAACCTCAAGGGCTCCATCACCAGCGTGGGCGGCGCGCTGGTGAAGCTGGGCTGACGCGATGCACGGATTCCTTTTTGACTGACGTACGGCGGGAGAGCGGGCGGTGAAGGATTTCTCGGAGAAGATCTACCTCGATTTCTTGTCGGAGCTGGACGGGCTGGAGCGCTTCCGGCAGCGCTTCCAGGAGCGACATCCCGCCGCCCCGTTGGACCGCGAAGACCCGGACGTGCGCCGCCTCATCGAGGCCATGGCGTTCTTCTCCGTGCAGACGCGGCACGCCACGCTGCACAACCTGCGCTCCACCTGGCGCCGGCTGTTCGCGGGCTTCTTCGACTTCCTGCTGGAGCCCGTGCCCGCCGCCGCCATGGCGCAGGCCGTGCCCACGGACAAGATGGTGGAGCCGGTGCTCCTCACCCGGGGCACCGAACTGCGCCTGACGCCCGCCGAAGGGGTGGCGGGCTCCTTCCGCCTCCAGCGCGACCTGCGCGTGCTGCCCATCGTCCTCAAGTCCACGGACGTGGTGCCCCAGGTGAGAAGCGGCCACCGGCTGATCCTCCGCTTCGAGTCCCGCTTCGCGCGCAAGGACGCCATCGACGTGCTGAGCCTGCACGTGCGCCACCTGGACGAGTACCGCTCGTCGCTGGCGGTGTTCCACGCGCTGCGCAGGCACATCCAGCAGGTGAGCGTGGTGTACGACGAGTCCGCGGACGAGCACTCCGTGGGCAGCCCCTGCGAGGTGTCCTTCAACCGCGACCCTCCCGCGCCGGACGACGGCTCCGTCTACGCGCACCCGTTCCAGCGGCTGCGCGCCTTCTTCCAGTTCCCGGAGCAGCAGCTCTTCGTGCACGTGAAGGTGCCGCCGCCGCGCGCCAGCTCCTGGATGAAGTTCTGCCTCTGCCTGGACCTGGACAAGGACTGGACGGTGGGCAAGTCGCTGCACCCGGACTTCTTCCAGCTCTTCACCGTGCCGGTGGTGAACCTCAAGGCGGAGCCCGCGCAGGTGGTCGTCGCCGACGGCACGCGCGCGGAGCACCCCATCCTGAGCATGAGCGCGGGGCGTGAGTTCAGCCTGCACTCGGTGACGGGCGTCTTCGAGATGACCAAGGCCGGGTTGTCGCCGCTGCGCCCGGCGTTCCTGCCCGGCAAGGGCCCCAGCTACGAAGTGGATGAGACCTTCGACGAGAAGCTCACGTCCCGGCAGAGCCTCATCGTGCGCATGCCGGAGGCGTTCACCGCGCCCCGGAAGATCGTCCTGGAGGCGCTGTGGCACCAGCCGCAGTTCTCCTCGCAGGCGGCGGGCAGGGTGGAGGTGTCGGTGCCGGGCCGGCACATCGAAGGGCTGAAATGGCAGACGGTGGGCAGCCTGCAACCCCACCGCGACAGCGTGCTACGGGATGACGTGGAGGCCCTGACGCAATTCCTCGCATGGAAGGCGAAGGCCACCCTGGGTCGGGACGAGGTGGTCGCCCTGTTGGGTCACCTCGGGACCCCCGCGGAGAGCCCGTTCCGCCGAGTCCTTCCCTGGCTCAAGGAGTTGAAGTTCAGTGTGGTGCCCGACAGCGCCATGAAGGGCTCGGGGATCCGCCACGCCTACGAGGCCGTCATGGAGCCGTTCGACTTGAGCTTCGAGCCTGTCGTCATCTGCTTTCTTGAGCAGCTGCGGGACCTGCTTGATGCTTGGAACAACGAGGCCTCGGTTGAATTGAGGGCCTCCGTGGCGGGACTGGGACCGCTGCAGCTTCCGACGTAGCACTCAACCAACCATGAAACTGGAGCATTGGAATTCCCTCCTGGCCGCGCAGCGACGCGTACGCCAGCTCCTCGATCGGGCGCTGCCCGCCGAGCCCGCCCCCGGCGCGCGCCGTCCGCAGGGAAGGGTGGGGCAGGAAGCGCTGGGCCACCTGGAGCAGGCGCTGCTCGTGGAACTGGAGCGTCTGCGCGCGGCCTTCGGAGAGGACCTGCGTCCGGACGAGGTGGAGGATCTGATCCGCCCCTTCGCCTACTTCCTGGATGAATGGGTGCTGCGCCGGCTGTCGGACGCGGAGCAACATCTCTGGCCGCTCCTGCAGCAGAACCTGTTCCAGGTCGACTCGGGGGGGGACCTCTTCTACGACTTCGTGGAAGAGAAGTTGCGTCGCAACGACACGCCGCCCATCGTCTTTGAAATGATCCGCTTCTGCCTTGCCGCTGGATTCACCGGCCGCCTCGTGGGGCAGCCCGAGCGGATCCGTGAGTTCAAGGACCGCATCTCCGAACGCATCCCGCAGCCCACGTCGTTGATGCAGCCCGCGCCCGTCGTGCCCATGGGCCCGCCCACCGTCTATGACTTCCCGGTGCGCTACTACGCGGTGACGGCCGCCATCGTGCTGGGGTTGCCCGTGCTCCTGTGGTGGGCTTCCAATTGAAGCCCATCATGACGCGGGACGGTCGCGTGCCGGTCGCGAGCCTGGAGGCGGACGGCCCGTCCCGCCGACCGGGCACGCCTATCGCGCCCACGCCCCCCGCGCCAAAGCCGGTGGCGCTCCTGGAGGTGTTGTCGCAGCGGGTGGACGCGGAGCTGGGCTCGTGGCGCGAAGGCGTGCAGCCGCTCCTGCATGACGTGCGACAGGTGCTGCTCTCGCTGGATCCGCCCGGAGACGCGATGCTGCCGTCGCCCCAGGAGCAGCAGAAGCTGCGCGCCAGGGCGACCGCCGCGCTGGAAGAGGCCGAAGACGTACTGGAGGCGCTGCAGTTGGGTGCGCGCTCCGGTGGACGGGGAAGCGGCTGACCGTGGGCGCGCTCCAGTCACTCCTGGCGGCCTTGAAGGCCCATTGGGTGCTCGCGTTGGGCATCGTGGTGGTGCTTGTCGCCATCGGTGCGGGCGCGTGGTTCTGGTGGCGCAAGCGGCAGCAGCCCTCGGCGCTCGCGGGCGGGCAGAAGCCGCTGGCGTCGGGCCAACTGCTGGCCATCCGGAAGAAGTTCCTGAGCAAGCTGCCGTGGCGCTACCGCGCCTCCGTGCGGGACTTCCCCACGCTGGTGGTGCTGGGGCCCGCGGGCAGTGGCAAGTCGGAGCTCATCAGCACGGAGGTGGACTGGAAGCGCCAGGCGCGCCAGTTCATGCCCAGCCTCACGGATGATCCGTTGCTCCAGATCTACCTGGGGCCGGACGTCGTGGTGCAGGAGGTGTCCGCGCCCGTGCTGGAGGACGACTCCCGCTACGCCCGCGCTGCCCTGCGCCGGCTGTGGAAGGCCAGCTTCGGCCGCCGGCACGTGGGCCGGATCGTCATCGCCCTGGACGTGCGGTGGCTGCTGGACAAGTCGCCGGATGAGGTGAAGCGCATCACCCAGTTGCTTCGCGGCAAGGTGAACCTGCTGGCGGAGGTGTGCCAGGCGTCCGTGGAGACGCGGCTGTCGCTGACGCACATGGACTCGCTGGAGGGCTTCACGGACTTCGCGCAGCTCTTGCGCAAGCACGGCGTGCCGTTGGAGCTGGCGGTGCCACCTCCGGGCAGGGAAGAGGAGCTGTCGCACGCGCTGCAACCGCTGGAGAAGTACCTGGCGCTGGGTCTCACCACGCTGTCGCCGGAGGCCTTCGAACGGCTGGCGTCGTTCTATTCGCGCGGCGGCGAAGCGTTCGCGGTGCTCGCGCGCTTCGTGTCCACGTTGGTGGAGAGCGGCTCGCTGGTGTTCCCGCTGAAGCTTGAGCGCGTGTACCTGTCGTCGCGCGTGGCGGACGAGCGGGCACCGGGCGCGCTGGCGGTGCATGCGGATCAGCCGGCGGATCAACTGATCGCGCGCTACCGGTGGACGCACCTGAAGCGGTGCGCGGCCATCGTCGCGGTGGGGTGCCTGCCCGTCCTGCTGGCCTATGCGCACTTCTACCGGCTGCTCCTGGTCGCGCAGGCCCGGCTGGACTCGTTCCAGGTCACCGTGCAGCGGCTGGAGGAGCGCAACCAGAGCGTCTCCGGCTCCGTGGTGGAGAGCCAGACGAACGAAGCCGTGAAGGCGATGGAGGCCCTCTGGGGCGCCACGCGCTACTGGCCGCCCCTGACGCACAGCTTCACCGACGAGTGGGCGGAGCTGCGGGCCCGGCTCGCGCGCAGCATCCGGATGTCCTACCTCAAGCCGATGCTGGAGCGGTGTCAGGACCAGTGCCGGCGGTGCGCGGCGAGGGTCCCCGGCTGCCAGCCCGCGCCCACGTTCAACGCCCGCGCGACGCGCGCCACGCCCCTGGCCCAGGGGACGGAGACCGAGAACTGCCACCAGGAGACGCTGTGTCGTCCCGAGCAGGCGCTGTTCACGCTCGGCATCCTCTACGCGTCGCGCAACGAGGACCTGGGCCGGTTCGTGCTGCGCAGCGTGCACGGGACGCACAAGAAGAAGCTGGACTGGACGGCGGAGGCCTTCGGGCTGAGCCTGACCAACGCGGATCCGGAGAACGCCTGGCTGGAGTCCATGGGCCTGGCGGAGCCGATGATCGCCAACTACGTCATCGCCAGCGACAAGCCCTTCGACGAGAACGTGCCGTGGACCCGCTGGCCCTTCGTCTGGCTGACGATGGACGGCCTGCTGGGGCCCTGGCGCGAACACTTCATGAACCTCCAGGCCGTCCTGGAGGCGAAGGAGTTGGATCTTCCCCGGTGGTACGCGCTGCGCGATGAGCGGGAGCACCTGCGGGCGTCGCTGGAGCGCAGCACGCCCTACAGGTCCGCCCGGCAGGTGATGGACCTCATCAACGCGTCCGACGCGGAGCCGGACGCCAGCCAGTTGAAGGGCGTGGGCAGCCTGCTGGACTCGCTGGACTGGATGCGCGCGAACCGCCAGACGCTGGAGGCCATCCTGCGCATGGAGGACGAGGCGGACACCGCGCTGCGCGCCGCCGAGCGGATGACCCCCGCGGAGCTGCTCACCCGCGCGGACGGCCTCTTCGCCCCCAGCGACGGCGACGCGCGCTATTCCGTGGAGGTGCTCAAGCGCGACTACGTGTTCCGTCCGGTGGACGTGTCGAAGCAGCTCCTGGACAAGGTCCTGCGCTACCTGAAGGAGACGGGCCGCTCGCCGTTCATGGGCCAGACGTTCAACCAGGGCACGGGCGAGGTGGCCTCCGAGGTCGCCTCCGAAGGGGCAGGGGACGACGACACGGAGTTCGCCAGCGGGCAGCTCCCGGTGGTGGGCAAGGTCCTGGGCAAGGCCGCCTTCGACGCGCAGTTGAGCCCGCTGGTGGACGAGTTCACCGAACGGCTGGCCAAGTCGAACCTGTCGCGCGAAGAGGCCGTGGAGCGCTCCACCTTCGTGCAGAACAAGGTGCAGACGTTCGCGAAGCGCTACGGCCAGGATCTCTACGCCAGCTACCGGGGCTACCGCTTCCGCACGTCCCGGGGCGCGCTGACCACCGACCTGGCGATGCTGCTCCAGCCGTCGTCCGCGCTGGAGGCGATGCTGCGCGACGTGGCGGCCCGCGCGAGCGTGGGCCCGCTGGACAGCGAGTACTACGCCCCGATGCGCGACGCGGTGGCGCCGTTCAAGCCGGTGGTGCAGTTGATGACGCCGGACAAGGGTGGCGCCCTCACGGAGCTGGCGGCCTACACCACGCTGGTGTCGCAGCTCCAGCAGGAGCTGTCCGGGGTGAAGCCCGCGCCGATGAAGCCCGCCACGCCCAAGGAGGGCGCCGCGCCGGGGGCCCCGGCTTCGACGACGGCGGCGGGGGGCTCGCAGTTGGCGGAGATGCTGTCGCCGGTGGGGCGCGTGGCGCTGAGCATGTTGATGGAGGACGAGGATTCGTACCTGCGCCGGGTGGATGCGTGGCTGGATCAGCACGGCCTGGTGGGCGAGTTCCGGCTGCCGTTCCGCCAGCCCTTCGTCGTTGTGCGCAACCGGGGCCGCGCGGAGCTGGAGCGCGTCATCGCGGAGCAGTGGGCGTACCAGGGCCGGCGCACGCTGGAGCCGCTCGTCAGGCGCTACCCCTTCAACCCCAGCGCGTCGCAGGAAGTGGACCCGGTGGAGCTGGAGGTGCTGCGCCGCAAGGACGGCGCCTTCTGGCAGTTCGTCACCCAGGTGCTGTCGCCGGTGGTGGAGGAGCGCGGCACGGACTGGTCGCTGCGCTGGCCGTTGAAGTCGCGGATGCTCCTGCCGCCGCGCATGCTGACGTCGCTGGGCCAGTTGGGGCGCCTGTCGCGGCTCTTGTGGGACGACGAAGGCAAGGCCCGGACCATCAACATGCAGGTGCGGCCGTTGCCGCTGCCCACGGCGCCCACGCCGGACAGCTTCGTGACGCTGTCCTACCTGAAGTGCGGCGGGGCCTCGTCGTTCGGGTTCAACCAGCGCCCGGCGTGGGGTGACTTCCCGCTGAGCTGGTGGAGCCCGCAGCCGTCGTCCATTGGCGTGGAGCTGCGTTCGCCCGCGCGCGAGGGCAAGCGCTACCGCTCCATGGAGATGTCCGAGTCGTCGTGGAACTGCTTCCGCCTGCTGGAGTCCGCGACGCTGACGGATCAGCAGAACGTGGTGTGGGTGCTTCCGGGGCGCGGGCTGGCGGCGAACGAGAAGGTGTTGGAGATCAGCTTCGGTCTGCGTGGTGAGCCGTGGTCGCCATTCCGTGGGGTGGTGCCATGAAGGGCAGGGGGATTCGTCTGGCGGCGGGCCTCGTCGCGGCGGTGGTGGGCGGCAGTTGCGCGTCCCCCAGCCTGACGGTGAACATCAAGGCCCCGGCGGGCACCAACCAGGGCCGGCCGCTGTACATGCTGATCCGCACCGTGTCGAAGACGACGATGACGGAGGGCTACGCGGACGTCGCGGCCAAGGTCATCAGCCCGGATGACTCCGTGTTGCAGACGGTGGTCATCTACCCGAGCCGCACGAAGCAGGTGAAGATCCCCCTGCCTCCGGAGCAGGCCGTGGCGGTGAGCTTCCTGTTCACCACGCCCAATGGCGCCTGGCAGGCCCTGCTGGATGTGCCGGTGCCCAGGACGGTGGACATCGAGCTCCAGGAGAGCCGCATCCGCACGGACCTGCCCCGGCAGATGTCCACCCAGGAGTCCGCGCCGACGGCGCCTGAAGTCCCCGCGCCGCCCAAGGCGCCCGCCGCGCCGAAGGCTCCCGAGCCTCCGACGTCGCTCGCGTCCCCGCTGTAGCCCGCTTCGTCAGGTGGCGAGCGCGTCCAGCTTCGGGCCCAGCGCCTGGAGCGCCGCCGTCACGCGGCCGTTCACCGCGGTGACCGGCTTCGCGAAGGCGCCGGCCTGGAGCTGGGTGCCAATCGCGTCCAGAGGGGAGAGCAGTTGCGGCTTCGACGCGGTGGCGTTGGTCGTGACGGCGTCCACCTGCGTCTGCGCGCCCGTCTTCAGGGCCTCCGCCCGCTGCTTGAAGGCCGCCAGGGCCTTGTCCACCTGGCCCGCGATCGTCGTCTCCGCGCTGGCGCGGGCCGTCTCCAGGGACTTCAGCGCGGCCGCCACCGACGTGTTCGTCGCGCCCAGGTGCGTGTCCAGTTGGCCCTTCGCGGACGTCACCTGACCCTCCGCCGCCGTCCGCGTCGTCTTCATCGCCTGGACGGCCGCGTCGATGCCGGTGCCCACCTGGGTGTCCAGGGCCTTGAGGCGCTCGGGGATCTGCGTGTCCAGGGGCTTCACCTGCGCGGCCACCTGCTGCTGCATCGCCTTGATCTGCTGCACGCCCTGATCGCGCGCGGTGTTGATCTGCGTCACGCCCGTGGCGATCACCTGCGCCACCTGGGCCGTGGCCTGTTCGATGCCCTGGAGCACGGACTGGGTCAGCGTGCCCATCTGCGTCACGACCTGGTTCGTGGCCGTGTCGATCTGCGTCTGCGCCTGCGTCTGCACCGTGTCCACCTGCGAGACGATGGTCTGCTGCACCGTCTGGAGCTGGGTGCCCACCTGGGAGGAAATGGTCCCCAACTGCGTGGTGATCTGCTTCACCACCTGGCTGATGCCCTGCACCGCCGGGTTCACCAGCGGCTTGGGCAGGTCCGCCGCGGGGATGGCGTCCAGCAGGCCCAGGGCGCGCTCCAGCAGGGCCTCCAGGGAGCCCACGAGCTGCTGGAAGAGCGTCTGCAACTGCTCCAGCTTCTGGGGCAGCAGGTCGAACAGCGCCATCACCTGCTGCTTGAGTGCGCTGATGCTGGCCACCAGCGTGTCCAGCGTCGTGAAGGCCGCGTCCAGGGTCTGCTTCAGCGGCGCCTTCAGCGTCTCCACCGCCGTGAGCGTGCCCTGCACGAGGCTGTCGATGGTGGTGCTCACCTGGGTGATGGCCGCCTCGATGCGCTTCTGCACCTGGTCGATGAGCTTCTCCATCGCCTCCAACTGCGCGGCCACGGTGGCCACCTGGCCCGCCACCGTCTTGCCCAGCGTCTCCAGCGTCCCAGCCGCCTGCGTCTTGCCCGCGGTGAGAGACGGTGCCACCTGGGTGTCCACCGGATCCACGATGCCGGCCGCCGCCGTCGCCGCCGCCTTCACCCGGGCCACGAGCGACTTCTGCTGCGTCTGCAGCGCGGTCTGCTGCTGCTGGTGCGCCTGCTGCGTCGTCTTGCTCGCGCCGACGATCTCCTGATGCAGCGCGGTCAGCGCGCGCACCGGGTCGTTGATGGCTCCGTCCAGCGTGCCGGTGAGCTGCGTGCTCCGCCCCGTCGCCGCGTCGCGTGAGGTGGCCAGCCGCACCAGCACCGCCGCGAGCGCCGCCGCGAGCGTCGTCCCCACGCCCTGGAGGTCCTGGGTGAGCTGCGCCTTCGTCTGGTCGACGAGCGCGTGGCCCTGCGCGCGGCGGGCCTCCGTGTCCGCCTTGGAGCCCTTGCGCGCGTTCAGCTTCGCGTCGAAGGACTTCTTGTCCGCGTCGCAGCGCTGGGCCACCTGTTGCTGGAGCGCGGTGAGCTGGCCCTGGGACGATTCGGCGGAGGCCTTCGCCTGGGACTCGAACCCCTGGCTCTTCGCCGCCGCTTCCTTGCCCAGCGACTCCACGGACGTGCGGGCCTTCGTGCCCGACGCTGTCAGCGCCTGCTGGTAGCCCTGCACCTCCGTGGCCAGCGCCTGGAAGCGGGAGGAGGGGTCCAGCACCTTCACGTTCACCGCGTTGACCTGCGTGAGCAGCTTGCCGACGGTGCCGTCCACTGTCGGGCGCAGCGTGGCGACGAGCGTCAGCACGCCCTGCGCCAGGGCCTCTACCTCGCCCTTCGCGGTGGTGAGGCGCGGCGTCACGCCCGAGCCGAAGCCCTGCACGGTGGTCTTGTGCTTCGCGACGGCGGCGCGCAGCTCGTTCATTTCAGGGCCCCCAGCGCGGCCTTGGCTTCGGTGGCGGCCCCGGAGAGCGCGCCCGTCTGTCCATCCAGGCCGTTGAGCGCGCCCGTCAGCTTCGTGCGGGATTCGGCGGCCTGGTCCTTCACCTTGGCCTCCGCGGCGGCGAGGGCCGCGCCCGTCTCTTCCGACGCCGCGTTGAGCTTGGCGTTCACCGCGGCGGTGGAGGCCGTGTAGGCGGCCGTCGTCTCGCCCACCGCGCCCTCCACGCCGGAGGTGAGGTCTCCCTTCGCGGTCTCCACCTGCGGCGTCACGTCGTAGGTGGGCGTGGTCGCGGCGCCGCCGGGCTCCTCCTTCGTCTGGATGAGGAGCCGGCCCTCGGAGATGCGGATGATCTCCGTGTCGTTCGAGTTCACCCGCCCCAGGTTCCACACCGGCTTGGCGTCCTGGTAGTCGTGCGTCATCGCCGTCTGGTTCTTGCCGTTCTTTCCGAAGAGAAGCTGATCGCCCTGGCTGTCCTGGGGCATGCGCACGCCCTCGCCCCAGTCCAGATAGCGGTGCAGGGCCGCGTGATCGAAGTGCAGCGCCACCAGCGCGCGCTCGTTCTTGTACGGGGGGAAGTAGAACGTGCCCGGGAACAGGCCGGGCTCCGCCGGCACGCTCACCGTCTTGTTCCACAGCGGCACCGTCACGCGGTAGTTCGTCACCGACGTCTTCGGATCATCCACCTGGAGGTAGATGCGGTCGTTCGCCTCGCCGCCGGGGCTGTGCACCTTGCCCTCGACGTAGATGGGGTAGTGCGGGGGCCGGTACGCGGGCAGCTCCGGCACCGGATCCGACTTCTGCTCCAGGAGCACGGACAGGGTGACTTCGTAGCCCGCCATCGCCTCCTGCTGCCCGTCATGCGGACCGGCCTGGCGCCCCACGCCGTCGAAGGACAGCTCGCGGATGCGCAGGTCCTCGTTCAGGCCGGTGAGGTCCGGACTCCAGAGCGGCCCGTCCAGCTTGAGCAGCGCCCCCGGGTGCAGCGCGATGGGGGGCACGTCCAGGAACGTCAGCCGCAGGCGCCGCTTGCGCAGGCGCAGGCGCTCCTTCTCCAGCGACTGGCGCTTTTCAGCCTCCGCGGCGATGGGTGTGCGCACCAGCATGTCGTGACTGACGCCCGCCACCGCCTGCGCCTGGGGCAGGGCCACCGTGGTCGGCGCGGCCCCGAAGCCGTTGAGCACGCGCGTTCCGTGCCGGATGACCGGGGGCAGCTCCACGTCCACGCGCTCCACGTGCTTGCGGCTGAGCGCGGTGACCTTGCCCGTCGCCGGCTTCTTCGCGGAGAACGTGTACGTGTCCTTGGGGCTGTCGTACGTCAGCGCGCCGCCGCGCGTGTCCACGAACCAGAGGACGAAGTCATGGAAGCTGGCCGACGGATGATCATCCCCGATGCCCAGGCACACCATCGCCAGCTTCGACTCCAGCGCGTCCCAGTCGTAGGTGAGCAGCAGGCCGCCCGGCTTGTGCAGATCCAACAGCTCCGACACCTTCTTGCCGGTGTGCAGCTCCACCGGGCGGTGCTGCTTCCAGAGCACGCGCGCGGGGTCCGCGAACTCCACGGTGTACTTGCGGAACATCACCGCGACGCCGTCCTTGAGGCCGTGCGCCGAACCGCTGACGCTCTTCTCCGTCACGATGCCCTGCACCAGCAGCGGCGCGGGCGGCGGGTCGTACACGCCGGACAGGGCTAGCCGGATGCGGATGAGGTCCGGCTTGCTGAAGGCGGTGAACAGCTTCGCGTCCGCCTTCTCCAGCGACGTCCAGAAGGTGAGCGAGCCGGTGAACCCGGACGGCGCCATCCGCAGCGAGAAGGCCTGCACCTGGCCGCCGGGGATCGTGAACGCCTGATCCCCCGCGGTGACGGTCAGCTCCAGCTTCAGCTTTTCGTGGAACGGGAAGGGGGGCGCCATGGCGTCTCTACCGGGCCTTCGCCTGGACCTCCTCGCGCGTCAGTGCACCTCGGGCCTCCAGCGCATCCATCATCGCGCGCATCACCCGGGCCTGTTGCGCCACCATGCGCTCCAGGTCCGCCACCTGCTGCGTGAGCGCCTCCACCCTGGACGCCAGCTCCGTGTCGCGCGGCGCCGGACCCTGGGCCCTGGGGGGCGGGGTGGGGG
>NZ_RAVZ01000134.1 GCF_003611635.1 Corallococcus terminator
GGGTTGGGCAATTCCCCCCGGAAGCGGTAGGTGGCGCCCGCGCGCGTCTGGTGGCCCCATCCGCGTGAGCGCAGGTGGAAGAGCAGGTCGTGCGGCTCCCACTGGCGCAGGGCGGTGAGCGTGGCCTCCGATGCCGGCACGTCCAGTCCGTCCGGCACGAGGATGCCCGTCTCCGCCAGCAGGCGCACCAGCTCTCGCAGCGTCACGGCTTCGATGCCGGTGTTGAACTGGTTGAGCCGCGCCAGCAGCGTGGGGCGCGCCATGTCGAACAGGAGCGACACCACGCGCCGGTCATGCAGCGCCGCCGTCGCGTGCACGGTGGGACAGTCCAGCACCGCGTGTCCCGCCGCCATGCGCGTGTGCGCGAAGCGGGACAACTGCAGCGGCACCAGCGCGTCGAACGTCGCACGGCGCCGCAGGAAGGACGCGGAGGCCGGCGTCAGCGTCATGAGCAGGTTGCCGCGCTCCTCCACCGTCCACGACAGCAGGCCGCCATCCCCGGCCAGGTCCAGCCAGTACCACGCGAGCGACGCGTCCGTGCCCGCGGCGGCCGGCACCTCCGTCTCCTGGATGCCTCCGTCCGCGAGCGATTCGAAGACGGCGCGCACACCCGGGGCCAGCAGGCCCAGCCGCAGTGAGCGACCTTGACCTTCCACGCGCGCGTCCTCCGCTTCGAGGCAACGCAGCGTGACGCCTTCGGCGAGCGACAATCTCATTCGAGCGGCCTCACGGTTCCCCACCGTAGAACCGGGTCGGGTTTTCCCAGAGAACCTTTCGTAGACGACTTTCGGGTATCCGGTCACGCAAGGACAGCAGGGAACCCAACACGTCCTCCTCATGGTCCAGATGTGGGAAGTCGCTTCCGAACAACAGTCGCTCTTCCGGCAGATGTCGCATCATGTCAGGCAGGTAGGGCTCATCCGGCTCCACGGAAACAAAGCAGTGGTGACGCAAGTAGGCGGATGGAGGTTGTCGGATGGTGGCGGAGACCTCGGCACCTACGGCGCGGTACTCCTCGTCCAGGCGCCAGGACCAGTAGGGCAGCCAGCCACATCCGGCCTCCATCGCGCCGATGCGCAGGGCGGGGTGGCGCTCCAGCACGCCGCCCTGGAGGAGCGCGAGCAGTCCCATCATCAGCTCCATCGGGTGGGCGCAGGCGTGGTTGGCGAAGCGCGTGTCGAAGCGGTCCGCGCCCGCGGAGGGCACGTAGACATGTCCACTTCCGTGCAGCACCACGGCGATGGAGCGGGCCTCGCACTCGGTCCAGAACGGCTCATAGGCCGCGTCGGACAGCAGCCGGCCGCCAATGGGGTTGGGCCGCACCATCACCGCGCCCCAGCCGAAGCCCGCCACGCGTCGCACCTCCGCCACCATGGCCTCCGGTTCGTGCCGGCTGATGAGGCCCACGCCTCGCAGGCGCTCCGGGTTCAGCGCGCAGAAGCCGTGCAGCCACGTGTTGTAGACGGACGCGAAGGCGGAGGCCACGCGCGGCTTGAGCGGCCAGAAGCCCTCCAGCAGCAGCGCGTAGGTGGGGAAGAGCGCCGCCCGGTCCACGCCCGTGCGGTCCATCTCCGCCAGGTACACGTCCGGCCGCGCCAGGAGTTCATTGCGCCCCAACTGCTGGTACGAGCGCGCGGAGAACTGCAACCAGGCTCGCTCCGGCATGTGGTTCCACAGCGGCTTGCCGTCCACCTCCGGCAGGGGCTGCACCGGCAACAGGCCCTGGGGGCCCAGCCGCTCCAGCCGCTCCTGGAGGGACTCATCCGGGAGGCGTCCCGGCCGGGGCGCGTGCTTTCGCAGCGCGGGCTCCAGGTGCTCCGCCCACAGGCTGAGCGGTTCCAGGACGTGACGATCCGCGTCGAAGATGGGGAGGCCGTCACGCATCGCTCACCGTCCCCAGCTCGCGAGCTCGTCGCGAACGTCCTTGAGCAGTGCTTCCAGCAGGCCCGTGCGGCGGGCCTGGGCGCGCAGGGCCTGGTCCTCGTCGGCCTCCATGGCCCCGGGCTGTCCGCCGCGCGCCGCCACCGCCGCGTCGCACAGCTCGCGCAGGAACTCGTGGTGCTGCGGCTCAATCGCCTGGAAGCCCTCGCCCCAGCGGGAGACGAAGTCCACCAGCACCTCGCGTGACGCTTCGGGCACGTCGCGGCGGTCGGGCAGGTCGCGGCTCAGGCGCACGTACAGGTCCGGGAACACGTCGCGCATCGCGGTGGCGAAGGTGGCGGGCACGTAGACGGGCTGCGTGTCCGGGACGAAGTCGCCCTTGCGCTCCGCGTCCAGCACGGCGTCGAAGTCGGTGAAGAGGCGCTCATGGCGACGGCGCTCGTTCTGGTTGCGCGCGAGGAAGAACACCGTGCGCGGCAGCATCGTGGGCGCGGTGCGGCGGACCTCCCGCAGCGTGTCGCCCACGGCCGTGCGCTCGTTGGTGCTCAGGGCCCACGCGTCGGTGGCCTCGCGCAGGAAGCGGTCGGTGACGGCCTCCGGCCACTCCGGCTCCACCACCTGGGGCGGACGCTGGATGCCGGCGATGAAGCCCCGGATGCGCTCGCAGGCCGCATCCCACGTGGACAGCCGCTCCACCAGGTCGCGGAACCCTTCGAGCAACTGGGGCCGCGTCATGCCCAGGGGCATCACGTTGAGCACGATGGCGCCCCGGTCTCGCGAGGGCGCCTTGCGGGGCGTGGCGAGCCGGCCTTCCGCGCGCAGCCGCGTCCACAGCTTGGTGCCACGCGGCGCCTGGAGGGGCGCGACCACCACCCACGGCAGGTGCGAGCGCTGGATGTTGGCGTGCAGCGAGTCGAACACCGCGGGCGTGTCGTGGTCGAACCCGACGATGAAGCTGCCCCGTGGGCCGATGCCGTGCGCTTGGATCTTCAGCAGGTCGCCGATGAGGTCCGCGCGCACGTTCTGGTGCTTCTGCGCTTCCTTGAGCGCGGCGGGGTCGAAGGATTCGATGCCGAGCACGACGGTGTAGAAGTTGGCGTCCGCCATGCCTTCCAGCAGCGCCGCGTCGCGGCTCAGGTTCATCGTCACCTGGGTGAAGAAGCGCAGCGGGCGGGGCAGGGCGCGGTTGAGGGGCACCAGCCCCGCGAGCACCTCCTTCGCGTAGCCCGCGTCGCCGATGAACTCGTCGTCCGCGAAGAACACGCCCTCCGCACCGAGTGCCGCGTGGCCGCGCACCTCGTCCAGCACCTGGGCCACCGGCTTGTGCCGCTGCTTGCGGCCGTACAGGTAGATGACGTCGCAGAAGGAGCAGTCGAAGGGGCAGCCGCGCGTCGTCTGCACGGAGCCCCAGGCGTAGCGCGGGAGGTCCGCGGCGATGCCGTCCCAGCGCGGCGGAGGGCTCTCGCTCATCGCGGGCTTGTCGATCTGCCGGTACTCGGGCGCGTACTCGCCCTGGAGGTAGTCCGCGAGGAAGCGCGGCCAGGTGCGCTCCGCTTCGTTGACGAAGAGCGCGTCGAAGAAGCCCCGGTAGTCCTCTGGCGCGGCGGAGACGGCGGGGCCTCCGGCGACCACGGTGGCGCCCCGGTCGCGGAAGAAGCCGCCCAGGAAGCGCGCCTGATAGGTGAGGGCGGAGTACATCACCGACACGCCGACGATGTCGTAGTCCTCGAGCTCCGTGTCCACGCGGAGCTGTCCGTGCAGCTCCTCGTCCCAGATGTCCACGGTGAAGGTGTCGGGCGTCAGCGCCGCGAGCGTCGCGCAGGCCAGCGGCGTCATCGTCGCGCGCTTCACCAGTCCGCGCTCGGGGTCGAAGTCCTCCGTCTCCCGGTCGACGTGGCGTCGGTCCGGTCCGCACTGGACGAGCAGGATGCGGGGCTTGGGAGGGGAGGGCGACACGCGGGCAAGCGCTCAGAAGTAGAAGGGCACGGGGTTGAGCTGTGCTTCGGTCAGCGGCACGGACAACCAGCCCATCCGCACCGGCACGTCATACAACCGGCCGGGGCCCAGGCGGGGCCAGAAGTGTCGCAGGCCCGGCACGATGACCTTCACCGCCGACATGCCCACATCCGGACGCCCCTGGTCCACCACCAACACCTCCAGGCCCGCGCGTGCGGCGCGCGCGACGCACTCCGTCACGTCCTCACGCAGGTCGTCATGCCACACGCGTGGGAAGTCGGAGCGGACGCGCACCGGGGCTGCTTCGTCGGGGAAGAGCCACGAGGGGTCCGCGTGCGCGCCCATGTCCCAGGGCGACGCGGATGTGTCCTTCGGGTCGTAGCACTGGGCCACTTCCGTGAGCGCGCGCTGCACGGCGAGCTTCGCGTCGAAGTGACAGCCGCACCCGGCCCAGGCCCGCCCGCGCTCCGGGGACCACGCGAGCGCGGCGAACACCGGGATGCCCAGATCGTGCGTGAGGTCGAGCACCCACAGCCGCAGTCCCAGCGTCCGGTAGTGCGCCTCCACCGACGTGAACCAGGGCTCGTCGAAGCTTTGCAGCTCCACCCGCGGACGGCGCAGGCGGTTGTACCACCAGAGCGCCACCGCATCGCGCTCCACCAGCTCCAGGAACCCCTGGAGGAT
The DNA here is from genome assembly GCF_003611635.1 of Corallococcus terminator. GTDB lineage: Bacteria > Myxococcota > Myxococcia > Myxococcales > Myxococcaceae > Corallococcus > Corallococcus terminator. The sequence goes on from NZ_RAVZ01000134.1 coordinate 4,522, forward strand.
GGCCTCCTCCACGCAGTTGCCGGCCGCGTTCCCGTTGGAGTTGAAGAAGCAGAAGGGGCCTTGCGCGGGCGTGGGCGTGCAGAGGTACGCGAACGACGTGGGCACGTACCGGCGCGCGCCGTGCGTGAGCGACCACGCGGGGCTCCAGTCCATCGGTTGATCCGCGTAGGGGCGGGGCACCGCGGTGCGCGCGTCGCGGTGGGGGACTGCACCGTCGGGCCGCTTCGCGAACTGCGCGGCGCTGAAGTGCTGGAGCACGTCCGGGAGCACGGCCTGCGTCCCCAGGGACGAAGCGGTGGCGTGGACGCGGGGCTCGTCGCCCTGGAACACGGCGCTGTAGCGCTCCAGGGCCTCGCCCAGCGCGCCCGCGCGGGCCTGGGCTTCGGTGCGCCCCTTGCCGCTGGCCACGCGGTGGAAGTCGTCGGAGGCCGGCGCGTCCGTCCAGGGACACACGCGGAAGAGGGCGGACTGGATGTGGCCCAGTGGCGCGTCCCCTGGCACCGCGCGCAGGTCGCTCACCACGCCCGTCACCGGGCTCACGAGGTGGCGGTGGCGCTCCCAGGTCTCCTCGGGCGTGAGGACGCGGTGCCCGCCATCGTCGGTGAAGCGCTTGGGGCGTGAGGCCAGCTCCAGGGGCTGATGGGCACGCGTCGCCATCCAGGTGGGGTCGCCGCAGTCCGGACACTGGGGACGCCGCGTCACCGCGTGCGAGTCCAGCTTCCAGGTGGCGAAGTCGAGCGTCCACAGCCGCGTGTGCCGCGCCTCCTGCGCTTCTGCCTCCACCACCCAGCGCGCCACGAGCGTCGCCGCGAAGGACAGCCCCGCCTGCGCCGTCGTCGGCAGTCCGGTCCGTGCGGGCCGCATCCCCTCGCCCCGCCGCGCCAGGTACTGCTCGATGGGGCGGTTGCCGCGCAGGCGCGAGGTGAGGCACGTCCAGCACGCGCCGTCTCCGGGGGCGAACACCGGGCCCGCATGGCAGGCGGTGCCCACGACCTTCACCGGAAGGAACGCGGCCCCGGCGCTCCGGGCCGCTCGCGCGAGTGCGAGCGCCTCCGGTGACAGGTAGTCGTCCACCAGCAGGATGTGGCGGGCCGCGTCCTCGCGCACGTCCAGGCCGGTGTCGCGCAGGGCGTCCACCAACCGCTCGGCGTCCTCACCCGCGACGGCGCGCACGGCAACGGGCGTGTCCAGCAGCCGTCGGGCCGCGTGCGCCGCGTCGATGCCCAGCGACTCCCAGAAGCCGGCGACCTCCGCGTCGAACACGTCCTCCGCTTCCTCCACGTGCCCACGCTCCTCCAGGAGCGACAGCACGTAGAGCACCTCCGGCGCGGAGATCTGGCCCTCCAGCGCGGCGACGAGCTGGGCCACGGTGCGCTCCCCGTCCAGCAGGGGCACGACGCTCGCGTGCGCTGTGCCCTCCAGCAGGAACTGGGCGCGCTCCCCGACGAGGAAGACGCGCCGCGCATCGAGCGCCTCGGCGCGCAGGTGGGGCTTGAGGCGGAGGACTCGGTTCATGGGCGGGTACGCGAGCCTACCTGTCACGCGTGGCGGTGGATACGACCGGGGGCGTGGGGAGGTGCGTGGTAGAAAATCGCGCATGGCCCGTCCTCCCCCGGCGCAGCGCGAGCGAGCGTTTCCCTTCCCCTTGCCCCTCCGGGTCCGTGCCCTCGAGGGCCCCGTGGAGGTCACGCTGGTGCTGCGCCCTGGCGTGCCCCTGCCCACCGTGGAGCAGCTATGCGCGGTGCCCCCGAGCCGCCCGCTCACCCATGAGGAGTTCGAGGCGAAGTACGGCACGGCGAAGAAGGACCTGTCCGCCGTGGAGCGCTTCGCGAAGGCCTTCCGCCTGCGTGTCCTCTCCGTGCAGCGCGACCGGGGCTTCGTGCGCCTGGAAGGCTCGCCCGCCGCGATCCGCAAGGCCTTCGGTGTGGACCTCAAGCGCTACCAGCAGGGCAAGCTGTCGTTCCTGTTCCACACGAAGCGCTTGGTGCTGCCGCGCTCCCTGCGCGACATCGTGGAGTGGGTGTTCGGCCTGGACACGCGCCCCCGGGTCACCCACAGCTCGGCGTCCCTGCCCGTCCCCGTGGAGCCGCCGGAGCAGTCCGGGCTGCGCTCATATCCGGCCCCGCAGGTGGCGCGCCTCTACCGCTATCCCCCGACGCAGGGCGCGGGCCAGTGCGTGGGCATCATCGAACTCACGGGCGGCTACCGGACCTCGGACCTCACCGAATACCTCTCCTGGATGGGCGTGACGCGCGAGGCGCCGGTGAACGTGGGGCCCAACAAGCCGGGCCCGAGCGTCAGCTCCAACGCGGAGGTCACCATGGACGTGGAGCTGGTGTCCGCGGTGTGTCCCCAGGCGCGCGTCGTCGTCTACAACGCGGGCTCGAAGGACTACTCGCTCGGCGACTACCACCGCGTCTTCGCCATGGCGATCAGCGACCGGACGAACCGGCCGTCGGTGTTGACCAGCAGTTGGTCCTTCTACGAAGGCTCCCTCATCCAGGCCGAAGAGGAGGCCGCCTTCGAGCGGCTTTTCAAGGAAGCGGCGCTGCTGGGCATCACCGTGTGCGCGGCCTCCGGGGACCTGGGCTCGCAGGTGCCCGTGCAGGGCGGCTCGCCCACGGACGCCATCACCCTGGCCGCCCCCAGCTATCCCGCCGCGAGCGCGCTGGTGCTGGGCTGCGGCGGCACGACGCTCCAGGCCGACGGGGACCGCATCGTCCACGAGCACGTGTGGAACCGCCTGGGGGAAGCCATGTCCATGGGCGCCCTGGGCTTCACGGTGTCGGCAGGCGCGAGCAGCGGCGGGGTGAGCACGATGAACGCGCTGCCTGCGTATCAGCGTGGCATGCCCGTGCCCGTGCAGGTGCACACCACCTGGAAGGACGGCGTTTTCCAGAGGGTGTCGAGGACGCCGGGGCGGGGCGTGCCCGACGTGGCGGCCAACGCCGACCTGCACACCGGCTATCAAATCGTCTTCAAGGGACAGCAGGGTGTCGCCGCGGGCACCAGCGCCGCCGCGCCGATGTGGGCCGCGCTCGTCACCCTCATCAACGAGGGGCTGGGCGCGCGCGTGGGCTTCCTCAACCCCCGTCTGTATGCGCTGGTTGGCCAGGGCGAGCCCGTCGTCAACCGCATCACCCAGGGCGGCAATGGCGCGTACTTCGCCAGCGAGGGGGCCGTGTGGAACGCCTGCACCGGCCTGGGCACGCCGGACGGCGAGGCGCTGCTCGCGGGCCTGCTCAAGCTCCAGGGCCGCGAGGCCTGACGGACGGGAGCCGTCGGAGAGGGGGCGGCGATTCTTCGCGGGCCGCCCCCACCCGGCTGAATCCCCGCGCTACTCGAGGACCCGCTCCATGCGCAGGAAGGGCCGCTCGGCGGGGATGTTCCGGCCGCGGCAGACCTCCAGGAACTTGTTCGATTCGATCATCTGGGGCGCCGTCTCGTCGTACTGGAGCACCATGACGTGGCGCAGCCAGGGCTCCTGGCCCATGGCGTAGACGAAGGATTCGCGCGGCTTCAGGTGGTTGAGGATCTCCGTGGCGCGCGCGGAGTCGGAGCCGTTGAGCCGGCGCGACTGGTCCATCTTGCGCGGCAGCGGATTGCTGAGCAGCGGGCCGTACATCCAGCTCATCGGGCCGCCTTCGCACTCCATGCCCAGGTAGAGCGCGTCCAGCGGGCCCACCAGCTCCTGGAGGTGTTCGTACATCCGGGGCTCCAGCGCGTTGGAGTCCGCGGCCATCAGCATCGCGCGGCCGCCCAGTTTCACCAGGTGCGCCGTCTTCGCCTGCACGGACAGGTCGCTGTGCTCGCCGATGAAGGGGATGCCCATCAGCGACCCGCCGGGGATGCGGATCTCCTGCAGGTCATCGATTTCGACGACGTTGCGGAAGCCCGTCTTCTCCAGCATCAGGCGCAGCGACGGATCCGCCAGCGAGAACGCGTTGGCGCGAGGCACGACGATGGTTCCGATGCGGTGACGCAGTTGGATGAGCGTCTCCATCATCAGGTGGTCGGCGTGGCCGTGGGTGATGAGGACGTAGTCGATCTTCTCCGGCAGGTCCGCGTGGGTGAAGCGCGGCTGCTCGGTGGGGAACTCGTAGCTGATGACGGGGTCGGTGAGGACGGACACCTCGCGCGTCTCCATCAGCACGCACGCGTGGCCGAAGTAGCGCACGCGCACGCCCGGGCCGGTGTAGGGCTCCGGCTTGCGGGGCGCCACGTCCGTGAAGAGGTCCGCGAACGCGTCCGCCGCGGAGGACGGCACGCCCAGCATCTCCGCCACCTGCCCGGGGTTGCCCGGCGTGTGGCGCATGCGGAAGAGGGCGTCCAGGCCCTCGTGCCGGAAGGGCACCTGGAGCCACAGCGGCGTGTCCCCTTCGAGCCGGGGCGTGCTGAAGACGTACTTGCGCGCGTCTCCGGTGACGCGCATCAGCGACACGCTCTGCGACGATTCCTTGTAGAGGCTGCTGCGGTAGAGCAGCGGCTCCATGATGCGGGCGTTGGCCCGGTGGGCCAGGTCGTACGTGAGCTCCACGTAGCCCCGGAGCATGTCCGGCACCTTCGCGTAGAGCGGCTCCAGCGACTCACCCTTGGAGCTGGCGAGCAACTGCTCCAGGTCCGCCAGGGCCTTGGTGTAGGCCAGGAAGTCCGCGTGCTCCTTCGTGGTGCGGTCCAGCAGCGCCTTCACGTCCCCCACGCGCGACACGGGGTGGTTGATGAAGGGCCCGCCCATCAGCGCCGGATTCTGGAGCGCTGCCACGTGCACGTCCGGGTTCGCCACGAACGACTGCATCAGCTTCAGGTGCAGGCGGGAGACGAACAGCGGCGCCGTCGCGGGCGACAGCAGGTACCACCAGACGTACCACTGGTTGAACAGTGGCTCGATGGCGACATCAGGCTTCAGGTACATGGGACGCTCGAGCATGAGGAGGTCTCGCGGGTGCCGCCCGGGGACTTCCTGACCCGGAGCGGATGGGATGTTGCTGCCAGTGAGGGGGAGCAGGCATCCGGCTTCCTCCGGAGGCGCTCGCGTCCCGCCAATGTTGATGATTCCCTCGGTGACTTCAAGGCGGTAACCGCCCGCCAGGCTCAACGACTTCGCTGTTTTCCTGTTTCACGCGGGGGATTTCTATCACCCATTTCCGGGGAACGCGGGGCTGTCTTTGAGTTCGCAGACAGGTTCCTGGAGAAAATCAAGAAGCACCGGCATCGCATTTCTCGCTGAGTTTTTTTGCGGATACAATTCGACGCATTGTGCGTGGGTCGGACCGTGCCCCCCCGGTTCAGGTCCAGCACCGCCAACCATCCAGAGGAAGTCCATCATGCTTTTGGCGAGCCACAGGCCGGCCTTCGCGACCTTGCTGGACCTCATTGATGAGAGGGCCCGGGAGGGGGAGGAGAGGCGGCTCTACACCTTCGTGGAGGAGGGTGAGGAGACGGTGCTGACGTTCGCGGGGTTGCGCGAGCGGGCCCGGGCGATTGGCGCCTTGTTGCAGGAGCACGGTGGGGCCGGGGAGCGGGTGGTGCTGCTGTATCCGCCCGGGCTGGACTACGTGGCGGGGTTCTTCGGGTGCCTGGCCGCGGGGGCGGTGGCGGTGCCCGCGTATCCGCCGGATCCGTCGCGGCTGGAGCGCACGCTGCCCAGGCTCCGGGCCATCATCCAGGATGCGCGCGCGACGGTGGTGTTGACGACGTCGTTCGTGCTGTCGATGGCGGAGTTCCTGTTCGAGCAGGCCCCGGAGCTGCGGGGCGTGAAGTGGCTGGCGACGGACGATTTGCCCACGGACGCGGCGGGCTCCTGGAAGGCGCCGGAGCTGAAGTCCGACTCGCTGGCGTTCCTCCAGTACACGTCCGGCTCCACGGGCACCCCCAAGGGGGTGATGCTCACGCACGGGAACCTGCTGCACAACCTGGGGCTCATCCACCACGCCTTCGAGACGCGCACGGACAGCGTGGCCGTCATCTGGCTGCCGCCGTACCACGACATGGGGCTCATCGGCGGCATCATGCAGCCGCTGTTCGGCAACTACCCCGCGGTGCTGATGTCGCCCTTGAGCTTCCTCAAGCGGCCCATGGCGTGGATGGAGGCGGTGAGCCGCTACGGGGGCACCGTCAGCGGAGGGCCCAACTTCGCCTTCGACCTGTGCGTGAGGAAGAGCACGCCCGAACAGCGCCAGGCGCTGGACTTGAGCCGCTGGGAGGTCGCCTTCACCGGGGCGGAGCCCATCCGCCCGGAGACGCTGGATCGCTTCATGGAAGCGTTCGGCCCCAGCGGCTTCAAGCGCGAGGCGTTCTACCCCTGCTATGGGCTGGCGGAAGGGACGCTCATCGCCTCCGGAGGCCAGAAGTCGGCGCCGCCGCTGTTGATGACCCTGTCGGCCAGCGCGCTGGAGCAGCACCGCGCGGAGGAGGCCCGAGCGGACGCCGCGGGGGCTCGGACGCTGGTGAGCTGCGGGCAGACCATCCTGGATCAGCGCATCGCCATCGTGGATCCGGAGACGCTCGAACGGCGCGAGCCCGGGCGGGTGGGCGAAATCTGGGTGTCCGGCCCGAGCGTGGCCACGGGCTATTGGGGCCGTGAGGACTCCAGCCACGACACGTTCCAGGCGCGCATCGCGCACGAGGACTCCCCGCCGTACCTGCGCACGGGCGACCTGGGCTTCCTGCGGCCCGACGGCGAGCTGTACGTCACCGGCCGGCGCAAGGACCTGATCATCCTGCGCGGCCGCAACCACTACCCCCAGGACATGGAGGCGACGGTGGAGGTGGGCCACCCGGCGCTGCGGCCTGGGGGCGGCGCGGTGTTCTCGGTGGACGTGGGGGGCGAGGAGCGCGCGGTCGTCGTGCAGGAGATCGACGTGCGCAAGCTGGGCGGCCTGCGCCAGCAGTTCGAGGCGGCGGACGCGGCGATCGGCGTCATCCGGCAGCGGCTTTCGGAGCTGCACGAGGTGCAGGCGTACGCGGTGGTCCTCATCGAACCGGGGAGCCTGCCCAAGACGTCCAGTGGCAAGGTGCAGCGGCATGCGTGCCGCGCCGGGTTCCTCACCGGGACGTTGCAGGAGGTGATGGCGTGGAAGGAGCCGCCGCCCGAGCCGCCCTCCGGCTCCGGTCCGGGCTCTGGCCCCGGGCCGACAGGCTCCGCGTCCTCGTCGAGCGCGAGCACCGCGCCGGCTGCGGCGCCGGTGACGAAGGCGAGCGCCGAAACTGCGGAGGCGCTGGAGGCGTGGCTGCGCGACGTGGTGGCCCGGCACCTGCGCGTGCGGCGCGAGGAGCTGGACCTTCACGCGCCGGTGACGCGCTACGGGCTGGACTCGCTGGCGGCGGTGGAGCTGGCGGACGCGGTGGCGACCGGCACGGGCCTGACGGTGCCCATGGAGATGATGCTCCAGGGACCGAGCATCGCGACCCTGGCACGGCAGCTCGTCGCGCTCCGCGAAGCGCAGGGGCCGGGGCGGACCGCGCCGCGTCGGCGGGACGTGACGGGCGACCGGGAGGTGTCCTTCTCCCAGGCGCGGCTGTGGTTCCTGGATCAGTACGCGCCGGGCGACGTGGCCTACAACCTGCCGGCGGCGGTGCGGCTGGAAGGGTCGCTCGACGTGGTCGCGCTGGAGGAGAGCCTCGCGGCGCTCGCCGAACGGCATGAAGCGCTGCGGACCACCTTCCGCGCGGAGGACGGCCGTCCGCTCCAGGTCATCGCCCCGCATGCGGCGCTGCCGCTGGAGCGCGTGTCGTTCGAGTCCCTGTCTGCGCCGGAAGGGGAGTCTGCGGCGGCATTGCGGGCCCAGGAAGAAGCCCGTCGTCCGTTCGAACTGGCGCGGGGCCCGTTGGTGCGCGCCACGCTGCTGACGTTGGAGCCGAGCACGCACGTGCTGGTGCTGGTGATGCACCACGCGGTGTCGGACGGCGCGTCGATGGCGGTGCTCGTGCGCGAGCTGTCCGCGCTGTACGCGGCGCGACGCGAGGGTCGGCCGTCGCCTCTGCCCCTGCTTCCACTGCGCTACGCCGACTTCGCGGACTGGCAGCGCGAGGGGCTGGACGGGGCGGTGCTGGACGCGCGGCTGAAGTACTGGAAGCAGCAGCTCACGGGGGCACCCCGGCTCCTGGAGCTGCCCACGGACCGGCCGCGCTCCGTCGTCCGGGACGTTCGCGGTGAGCGCCTGCCGCTGGTGTTGGACAAGGCGCTGACGGACGCGGTGAAGGCGCTGGCGGTGCGTGAAGGGGTGACGCCCTTCATGGTGCTGCTCGCGGGCTTCCAGGCCGTCCTCGCGCGCCACGCGGGGCAGGACGACGTCAGCGTGGGCACGGCCATCGCCGGGCGCGCCCGCGCGGAGTTCCAGGGGCTGGTGGGCTTCTTCGTCAACACGCTGGTGATGCGCACCCGGCTGTCCGGCGCGCCCACGTTCCAGCAGTTGCTGGAGCGGGTGCGGGACACGGCGCTGGGGGCGTACGCGCACCAGGACGTGCCCTTCGAGAAGCTGGTGGAAGCGCTCCAGCCCGTGCGCGACCGGGGCCACACGCCGCTGTTCCAGGTGATGTTCATCCTCCAGGGCGCGCAGGTGGGCGCGCCGGTGCTGCCCGGCCTCCAGTCACGCCTGCTGGAGGTCCACACCGGCACGGCGATGTTCGACCTGACGCTGTCGCTGTCCGAGTCCGCGCGGGGCCTGGAAGGCTGGCTGGAGTACGCCAGCGACCTGTTCGACGCGGACACCGTGGCCCGGTTGGCCGGACACCTGCGGGTGCTGCTCCAGGCAGCGGTCGCGGATCCGTCGCGCCGGGTGGATGCGTTGCCGCTGTTGGACGCGGCGGAGGCGAAGCACCTGTCGGCGCTGGCGCAGGGGCCCGTCACCGACTTCCCGTCGGAGTCCACCATCGCGTCGCTGTTCGCGGCGCAGGTGCTCCGCACGCCGGACGCGGTGGCGCTCATCGTCGGGGACACCCGGCTGACGTACCGCGAACTGCGGCAGCGGGCGCGGGCGGTGGCGCGGGAGCTGCGCGCGCGCGGCGTGGGCCCGGAGTCGGTGGTGGGCCTGTGCGTGGACCGCTCAGTGGAGCTGGCGGTGGGACTGCTCGGCATCCTGGAGGCGGGCGCGGCCTACCTGCCGTTGGATCCCGGGTACCCGGCGGAGCGGCTTGCGTCCATGTGGCAGGACTCGGGCGCGCGGGTGCTGGTGGGGCCGCGCCACCTGGACGGCGTGCTCTCCGTTCCGGAGGGCCAGCGGCTGGTGTTGGACGCGGCTTCGGACGCGGGTGTGTCGCCGGCCGGAGACTTCCCTGACGCGGCCCCTCGGGAGACGGACTCGGGAACGCTCGCGTACGTGCTCTACACGTCCGGTTCGACGGGGCGTCCCAAGGGCGTGCTGGTGCCGCACCGGACGGTGATGAACTTCTTCCGCGCGATGGACGCGCATGTGTCGCCGCGCTCGGGCACCTGGCTGGCGGTGACGAGCATCTCGTTCGACATCTCCGTGCTGGAGCTGCTCTGGACGTGGACGCGCGGCTTCCAGGTGGTGCTCGCGCCGGTGGGGCTGGAGCCCGTCGCGCTCGCCCAGGCGCTGGAGCGTCACGCGGCCACGCACCTGCAATGCACGCCGTCGTATGCGCGCGCGCTCGTGGAGGAGCCCCGTGCGCTGGAGGCGCTCGGCGGGCTGGGGCAGATGCTGGTGGGCGGTGAAGCCCTTCCGGGTGCGCTTGCGGCACGCCTGCGGGCACGGGTTCCAGTATTACTCAATATGTACGGGCCCACCGAGACGACGGTGTGGTCCTCGACGCATCGCGTGGAGGCTGAGCGCTCCGGCACGGTGTCGTTGGGAAGGCCGCTGGCGAACACCGGCCTGCACCTGTTGGACGCGCACCTGCGGCCGGTGCCGATGGGCGTGTCCGGTGAGCTGTTCATCGGGGGCGACGGTGTGGTGCGCGGCTACCTGGGGCGTCCGGACCTGACGGCGGAGCGCTTCGTGCCGGATGCGTTCGGCGGGGCGCCGGGCTCTCGGCTGTACCGCACGGGCGACCGCGCGCGGTGGCGGACGGACGGCACGCTGGAGTTCCTGGGCCGCGTGGATCACCAGGTGAAGGTGCGGGGCTTCCGCATCGAACCGGGCGAGGTGGAGTCCGTCCTCGCTCAGCATGCGGGCGTCGCGGCCTCGGTGGTCGTCGCGCGCGAGGATGTGCCGGGCGACGCGCGGCTGGTGGCCTACGTGGTCGCGAAGCCGGGCCAGACGCTGGCGGAGGCCGCGCTCCGGGAGCACGCGCGGCGCCTGCTGCCGGAGTCGATGGTGCCGTCGTCCGTGATGGTGCTGGCCGCGCTGCCGCTCACGCCCAACGGCAAGGTGGACCGCGCCGCGCTGCCGGCACCGGAGGCCCCGCGCGCGGAGCACGGCTTCGTCGCCCCGGGCACGCCCACGGAAGTGCTGCTCGCGGGACTGTGGAGCCAGTTGCTGCGCGTGGAGTCGGTGGGGCTGCGTGACGACTTCTTCGCGCTCGGAGGTCACTCGCTGCTGGCCACGCGGCTGTCGTCCTCGGTCCGCGCCGCCTTCCAGGTCGAGCTTCCCGTGCGCGAGCTGTTCGACGCGTCCACGCTGGGCGCGCTGGCGGCGCGCATCGACGCCCTTCGTCTGGGTCAGGCCGGGGTGCTGGGGCCCGCGCTGAGCGCCGTCTCCCGCGACGGCGCGCTCGTGCCGTCCTTCGCGCAGCAGCGCCTGTGGTTCCTGGAGCAGTTGGAGCCGGGCAATCCCGCGTACCACATCCCCGTGGCCGTGGAGCTGGACGGCGCGCTGGATGTGGCCGCGCTGGAGCGTGCGTTCGAGGCCCTGGTGCAGCGGCACGAATCGCTGCGCACGACGCTGGTGGCGCCGGAAGGGCAGCCGTTCCAGGTCGTGGCCGCGCCTTCGCGCATGCCGCTCGTGGGCAGGGACTTGTCCGCGCTGGAAGACGCGGGCGCCGAGGTGCGGCGGCTGATGGCGGAGGAGGCGCGCCGTCCCTTCGACCTGGCGCGCGGGCCGCTCTTGCGCCTGACGCTCCTGAAGTGCGCGCCCACGCGGCACGTGCTGCTGCTCACCATGCACCACGTCGTCTCCGACGGCGGCTCCATGCTGGTGATGGTGCGGGACGTGGCCGCGCTCTACGAAGCCTTCGTGTCGGGGCACGCGTCGCCGCTGCCGCCGCTGTCGCTCCAGCCCGCGGACCATGCGGCGTGGCAGAGGGCGTGGCTCCAGGGTGAGACGCTGGAGGCGCAGCTCGCGTGGTGGCGCTCGAAGCTCGAGGGCGCGCCGCACGTGCTCGCGCTGCCGACGGACCGGCCGCGTCCGGTGGTCCAGACGGCCGCGGGGGCGACGCTTCCGGTGCACCTGTCGCCCGGCCTGACGGACGCCGTGCGCGCGCTGGCCCGGCGCGAGGGCGTGACGCCCTTCATGGTGCTGCTGGCGGCGTGGCAGGTGTTGATGGCGCGCCACGCGGGGCAGGACGACGTGCTCGTGGGCTCGCCGGTCGCGGGGCGGGATCGCGCGGAGCTGGACGGGCTCATCGGCCTGTTCGTGAACACGCTCGTGCTGCGGGCGCGGCTGGGGGATGACCCGTCGTTCCGGGACCTGCTCCAGCAGGTGCGCGAGACGACGCTGGGCGCGTACGCGCACCAGGCAGTGCCGTTCGAAAAACTGGTGGACGCGTTGCAGCCCCAGCGTGACCTGAGCCGGTCGCCACTGTTCCAGGTGATGCTGGCGCTCCAGGAGGATCCGCTGCCGGAGCTGCGCCTGCCCGGGCTGTCGCTGCGGATGCTGGAGGAGGAGGGCGCGGGCGCGCAGTTCGACCTGAAGCTGTCGCTCACCGACGCGGCCTCCGGCTTCACCGGCACGCTGGAGTACAACACCGACCTCTTCGACGCGGCGACGGTGGCGCGGTGGGCGGAGCACCTGGACGTGCTCCTGACGGCCGCCGTGGCCCACCCGGAGACGCGGGTGAAGTCGCTGCCGCTGATGTCGGTCGCGGAGCGCCACCTGCTGCTGGTGGACTGGAACGCCACGCACCGCGACTACCCGACCGACGTCACGCTGCATGGGTTGGTGGAGGCCCAGGTCGCGCGCACGCCGGACGCGGTGGCGGTAGACTTCGAGGGCCTGCGGCTCACGTACCGGGAGCTGGATGCCCGGGCCAATCAGCTCGCACATTACCTGCGGGAGCGCGGCGTGGGGCCCGAGGTGCGCGTGGGCGTCTGCGCGGAGCGCTCGTTGGAGATGGTGGTCGCGCTCCTGGGCGTGCTCAAGGCCGGTGGCGCGTACGTGCCCATCGACCCGTCGGCTCCGGCCGATCGCCTGTCGTATCAGGTGGAGGACTCGGCGGTGGCGGTGCTGCTCACGCAGCGGCATCTGGTGGAGGCCCTCTCCGTGGGGAGCACGCCCGTGGTGTGCCTGGACTCGGATTGGGCCCAGGTGGAGCGGTCGTCCCCGGAGCCGGTGGTGTCGGGAGTCGGGCCGGAGCATCTGGCGTACGTCATCTACACGTCGGGCAGCACGGGTCGCCCGAAGGGCGCGATGAACACCCACGCGGGCATCTGCAACCGGCTGCTCTGGATGCAGGAGGCCTACGGGTTGGAGCCTAGGGACGTCGTGTTGCAGAAGACGCCCTTCAGCTTCGACGTGTCGGTGTGGGAGTTCTTCTGGCCGTTGATCACCGGAGCGAGGCTGCTGGTCGCGCGGCCCGGAGGCCATCAGGACGCCGCCTATCTGGTGGACGTGATGGCGCGCGAGGGCGTCACGACGCTGCACTTCGTGCCGTCGATGCTCCAGGTGTTCCTGGAGGAGGCGGGGCTGGAGCGGTGCACGGCGCTCCGGCGGGTGGTGTGCAGTGGCGAAGCGCTGCCGCTGGAGCTGAAGGACCGCTGCCTGGAGCGGCTGGGCGTGCCGCTGCACAACCTCTACGGCCCCACGGAGGCCGCGGTGGACGTGACCTTCTGGGCCTGCGAGCGCGACGACGGGCGGCGCAGCGTGCCCATCGGGCGGCCGGTGGCGAACACGCAAATCCTCATCCTGGACGAGGCCCTGGAGCCGGTGCCGGTGGGGCTCGCGGGTGAGCTGTACATCGGCGGTGTGCAGGTGGGCCGTGGCTACCTGGGGCGCCCGTCGCTGACGGCGGAGCGCTTCGTGCCTGATCCGCACGGGCCCGCGGGGACGCGGCTGTACCGCACGGGAGATCAGGCACGCATCCTGGCCGACGGGAGCATCGAGTACCTGGGTCGCCTGGACTTCCAGGTGAAGGTGCGTGGCTTCCGCATCGAGCTGGGCGAAGTCGAGTCGGCGCTGGGCCAGTGCGAGGGCGTGCGCGAGAGCGTGGTGGTGGTGCGCGAGGACGCGCCGGGCATCAAGCGGCTGGTGGCGTACGTCGTGGGACAGGCGGACGCGCGGGTCTCGGTGGAAGGATTGCGTGCGGAGCTGAAGGCCAGGCTGCCGGAGTACATGGTGCCCGCGGCCTTCGTGGTGTTGGACGCGCTACCCCTGTCGTCGAACGGCAAGGTGGACCGCAAGGCCCTGCCCGCGCCGGAGGCGAGCACGGAGGCCAGCGAGTCCTATGAGGCTCCGAGGACCCGGACCGAGGAGACGCTGGCGGGAGTGTGGGCGCGGGTGCTGGGAGTGGAGCGGGTAGGGGTGCGCGAGAACTTCTTCGCGCTGGGCGGGGACTCCATCCTGAGCATCCAGGTGGTGGCGAAGGCGGGTCAGGCAGGGCTGAAGGTGACGCCGAAGCAGTTGTTCCAGCACCCGACGGTGGAGCAGTTGGCGAAGGTGGTGGAGTCGGTCCGGGGGACGGTGGGCGAGCAGGGGTTGGTGGAAGGAGAGGTGTCGCTGACGCCGATCCAGCGTTGGTTCTTCGAGAAGGAATTGCCGCAGGCGCACCACTTCAACCAGGCGGTGCTGCTGGAGGCGAAGGAAGGGGTGGAGGCGGAGCGGTTGGAGGATGCACTGCGGGCGTTGGTGGCGCACCACGACGCACTGCGGATGCGTTACGCGCGCGGCGACTCCGGCTGGACGCAGCACAACGCCGGCCTGGAGAAGGCCCTGGTGTTGGAGCAGGTGGATGTGTCCGCGCTGTCCGAAGCGGATCAGGACCGGGCGCTTGCGCAGGCGGTGGCGCGGACCCAGTCGAGCTTTGATCTGCGAGAGGGCCTGTTGCTGCGCGCGCTGCTGATGGAGCGCGGCGCGGGCCGGATGTCGCGGCTGCTGCTGGTGGTGCACCACCTGGTGGTGGACGGCGTGTCGTGGCGCGTGCTGCTGGAGGACCTGGGCACGGCGTACGCGCAGCGGCGTGAAGGCCGAGCGGTGGAGCTGCCGGCGAAGACAACGTCCTTCCAGGCGTGGGCGCGCAAGCTGGAGGCGTACGCGCGCGGGCCGGAGCTGGAGAAGGAAGCGGCGTGGTGGCTTGCGCAGCCGGGTGAAGTGCCGGCGCTGCCGGTGGATACGGCGGGCGAGAACAGCGTGGCGTCCGCGCGCGGAGTGGTGGCGGGGCTGGACGCGGAAGAGACGCGGGTGCTGTTGCAGGAAGTGCCTGGTGCATACCGGGCGACGATGAATGAAGTGCTGGTGTCGGCGCTGGCGCGCGTGCTGACGCGGTGGACGGGGCAGTCTCGGGTGCGGGTGGACGTGGAGGGGCACGGACGCGAGGAGCTCTTCGCGGACGCGGACGTGACGCGGACGGTGGGGTGGTTCACGTCGCTGTACCCGGTGGTGCTGGAGGTGCCGGAGGCGGGCACGTCAGGCGACGCGCTGCGAGCGGTGAGGGACACGCTGCGGCAGGTGCCGGGCAAGGGCGTGGGCTACGGCCTGTTGCGCTACCAGGGCCCCGCGTCGGTGGTGGTGAAGTTGAAGGAGGCCCCGAAGGCGGAGGTGGCCTTCAACTACCTGGGGCAGTTCGACGCGCTGGCGACGGGGACTGGAGGCTTCAGTCTGGCGAAGGAGTCGTCGGGCCCTGCGATGGGCGAGGGCGGGCAGCGCGGGCACGTGCTGGAGGTGAATGGGCTGGTGGTGGGGGGCCGGCTGGAAGTGACGTGGACGTACAGCGAGGCGCTGCACACGCGAGCGACGGTGGAAGGGCTGGCGCGGGCGTTCACGGAAGCCTTGCGGACGCTGGTGGCGGGCCGTCGGACGGAGGACGCGGCGAGGTACACGCCGGCGGACTTCCCGCTGGCGAAGCTGGACGGGCGCACGCTTTCGCAGGTGCAGGCGAAGGTGGAGGGCTTCGAGGACATCTACCCGCTGTCGCCGATGCAGCAGGGCATGCTCTTCCACGCGCTGCTGGCGCCGAAGTCGGGCGTGTACTTCGAGCAGCTCTCCTGGGCCTTCCACGCGCCCCTGGACACGCAGGCGCTGCGGCGTACGTGGGACGAGCTGGTGGCACGGCACGCGGTGCTGCGCACGACGTTCCTCTGGGAAG
Source organism: Corallococcus terminator (assembly GCF_003611635.1). Lineage (GTDB taxonomy): Bacteria > Myxococcota > Myxococcia > Myxococcales > Myxococcaceae > Corallococcus > Corallococcus terminator. The sequence continues at coordinate 19,936 of NZ_RAVZ01000134.1, forward strand.
GGCTGGAGGCGCCGTTGCAGGTGGTGCGTCGGCAGGTGGTGCTGCCGTGGCGCGAACTCGACTGGCGCGGCCAGACGGAAGAGGCGCAGCGGCAGCAACTGGAGACCTTCCTGGAGGAGGACCGGGCCCGGGGCTTCGACCTCGCGGAAGGTCCGTTGCTGCGCATCGCGCTGGTGCGGCTGGACACGAACGTCCACCGGTTCATCTGGAGCTTCCATCACACCGTCATCGACGGCTGGAGCATGGCCCTGCTGCTCAAGCAGGTCTTCGCGCTCTATCAGGCGCGGGTCCAGGGCCGGGTGCTTCCGAAGGGGCCCTCGGGTATCGACTACCGGGACTACGTCGCGTGGCTGTCGCGGCAGGACGCGGCCCGGTCGGAGGCGTTCTGGCGGGCGGAGCTTGAGGGCGTCCACGCCCCGACCCTGCTTCCGCGCGACACGCAATCCGGAACCTCCACGCCCGTGCCGGAAGGGCATGGCGAGCGTTCGCTCCACCTGTCGGCACGCTCCACCGCCGCGCTCCAGTCCTTCGCCCGACGCCAGCAGCTCACGCTGAACACGCTGGTGCAGGCGGCGTGGGCGCTGGTGTTGTCGCGCCACGGTGGCGAGGAAGACGTCGTCTTCGGCGTCACGGTGTCGGGACGGCCCACGGAGTTGCCAGGAGCCGAGGACGCCGCCGGCCTCTTCATCAACACCGTGCCGGTGCGCATGCGCGTGTCGGCCGACGCCTCCGTGATCTCGTGGCTGCGACACCTGCAGGCCCGCTCCACGGAGTCCCGTCCGTATGAGCACGACTCGCTGGTGCGGGTGCAGGGCTTCAGCCAGGTGCCGCGCGGCACGCCGCTGTTCCAGAGCCTCTTCGTCTTCGAGAACTACCCCCTGGACGTGTCGCTCGCGGCGCAGGGCAATCCGCTCGGCGTTCGCGACGTGCGGGGCGTCGAGCGCAGCAACTATCCGCTGACGGCGTCGGTCATCCCGGGCCGGGAGCTGCTGCTGAAGCTGGCGTACGACATGCCGCGCTTCGACGCGGAAGGCATCGAGCGGCTGCTGGGGCAGTGGCAACGGGCCGTGGAGGGACTGGCGGCGGCGGCGGAGTCGGGACGGGTGTGGGAGGTGGGCATGCTGTCCGCCGAGGAGAAGCAGCGCCTCCTGGTGGATTGGAACCAGACCGCCTCCGGGTATCCCCGCGAGGCAAGCATCGGAGACATCTTCTCGGCGCAGGTGGCGCGGCGCCCGGACGCGGTGGCGCTGGAGACGGCGGACGCGAAGCTGACGTACGCGCAACTGGACGCGAGGGCCAATCAGCTCGCGCACCTGCTGCGTGCGCGAGGGGTGAGGACGGAGTCGCGGGTGGCGCTGTGCCTGGAGCGCGGCGTGGAGCTGGTGGTGGCGCTGCTGGGCATCCTCAAGGCCGGCGGTGCGTACGTGCCGCTGGAGGCGGACTACCCGCGCGAACGACTGGCCTTCATGCTCGCGGCAGCGGGCCCGCGGGTGTTGGTGACCACGCGCGCGCTGGGTGAGCGGCTGCCGCTGGAAGGCCTGGACGTCGTGCGCGTGGATGAGCTGGGCGAAGCCCTGTCCCTCCAACCGACGCACACGCCGGACAGTGGCGTGGGGGGCGGAAACCTCGCGTACGTGGACTTCACGTCGGGCAGCACGGGCACGCCGAAGGGCGTGTGCACGGAACATTCGAGCGTGCTGCGCACGGTCCTGGACGCCAACTACGCGCGACTGGGCGAGGACGACACGTTCCTGCTCGTGGCGCCGGTGTCCTTCGACGCATCGACGCTGGAGGTGTGGGGCCCGTTGCTCAACGGGGCGCGGCTGGTGGTCTATCCGCCGGTCCCCGTGGGTGACGTGAAGGAGATGGAAGGCGTGCTCAAGCGCCACGGCGTCACGGTGCTGCACCTGACGGCGGGCCTCTTCACGCAGATGGTGGAGGGCAACCTGGAAGGGTTGCGAGGGGTGAAGCAGCTCCTGACGGGTGGCGACGTGGTGTCGGCGCCGCACGTGAAGCGCGCGCTGGAGGTGTTGGGCGTGACGGTGACGGCCTGCTACGGGCCGACGGAAGGTACGCTCTTCACGAGCAGCCACCGCATGGAGACAGTGGAGTCCGTGGGCGCGACGGTGCCCATTGGCCGCCCCATTGGTGACACGCAGGTGTACGTGCTGGACGGGCAGTGGCAGCCGGTGCCAGTGGGCGTGGCGGGAGAGCTGTACGCGGCCGGTGACGGCCTCGCGCGCGGCTACCTGGGCCGGCCTGAATTGACGGCGGCGGCCTTTCTGCCCAATCCGTTCGGACGGGCGGACAGCCGCATGTACCGCACGGGAGACCTTGCACGGTGGCGCGCGGACGGCGTGCTGGAGTTCCTGGGGCGTGGCGACACGCAGGTGAAGGTGCGGGGCTTCCGCGTGGAGCTGGCGGAAGTGGAGGCCGCGCTGGGCCGCTGCGAGGGCGTGCGCGAGGGCGTGGTGGTGGCGCGCGGCGAAGGCGCCGGGAACAAGCGGCTGGTGGCGTACGTGGTGGGCGAGGGCCTGGACATCGCGAGCGTGCGCTCGGCGCTGAAGGACGCGGTGCCGGAGTACATGGTGCCGTCGGCCTTCGTCGTATTGCCGGTGCTCCCGCTCACGGCCAACGGCAAGGTGGCTCGCAAGGCCCTGCCGGAGCCGCAAGAGGCGGGCGTGGAAGTCTCGGGCACGTACGTGGCGCCGAGGACCCCGACGGAGGAGGTGCTGGCGGGCGCGTGGGCTCAGGTGCTTGGCATCGGACGGGTGGGGACGCAGGACAACTTCTTCGAGCTGGGTGGCCACTCGCTGCTGGCGACGCAGGCCATCTCGCGCATCCGCACCGCCTTCGGTGTGGAGCTGCCGCTGCGGGCCCTCTTCGAATCGCCCACCGTCGCGCGGATGGCCACGCGCATTGACGATGCCCGGCGTGGCGACACGTCGGAGGGTCGGCCGCCGCTGGTCGCCAGGCACTGGGAAGGTGCGGCGCCGCTGTCCTTCGCGCAGCAGCGCCTGTGGTTCATCGATCAGTTCGAGCCCGGAAGCGCCTCCTACAACATCCCCGCCGCCGTCCGGCTGGAGGGCACGCTGGACGCGTCCGCGCTGGAGCGAGGCCTCCAGGAACTCATCCGTCGTCACGAAACGCTGCGGACCCTCATCCGCGCGGAGGACGGTCACCCCGCCCAGCTCGTGTCGCCGGACATCGAGCTGCCCCTGGCGCACGTGGATCTGTCCGCGCTGCCCGAAGCGGAGCGAGAGGTGGAGGCCCGGCGGATCGCGGGCGAGGAGGCCCGTCGCCCGTTCGACCTCGCGCGAGGCCCCCTTCTGCGGACGACGCTGGTGCGGCTCTCGGAGCAGCAGCACGAACTGCTGCTGACGATGCACCACATCGTCTCCGACGGCTGGTCCATGGGCGTCCTGGTGCGCGAACTGACCGCGCTCTACGCGTCCTTCCGTGCGGCCCAGACGCCCTCCCTGCCAGCGCTGCCGGTCCAGTACGCGGACTACGCGGCATGGCAGCGGGGCTGGTTGCAGGGGGACGCGCTGGAGACGCAACTGCGGTGGTGGACGCGGCAGTTGGAAGGCGCACCGCCCGCGCTGGAGCTGATGACCGACCGGCCCCGCCCGGCGGTCCAATCCTTCCGGGGCGCACGCCTGCCCCTCGCGTTGCCCGCCGCGCTGTCGGACTCGCTGCGGAGCCTGGGTCGGAGCGAGGGCGTGACGTCGTTCATGCTGCTGCTGGCGGCGTGGCAGGTGCTCCTGTCGCGCTACAGCGGGCAGGACGACATCAGCGTAGGCACGCCCGTCGCGGGGCGTGACCGCACGGAGCTGGAAGGGCTCATCGGCTTCTTCGTCAACACGCTGGTGCTGCGGACGCGGTTCGACGGCGAGCCCACCTTCCGCGACGTGCTGACGCAGGTGCGCGAGACGACGCTCGGCGCCTTCTCGCATCAGGAGGTGCCGTTCGAGAAGCTGGTGGACGCACTGAGTCCGGAGCGGGACCTGCGCCGTTCACCGTTGTTCCAGGTGATGTTCGCGCTCCAGCAGGACGCGTTGTCCGAACAGCGGCTGCCCGGGCTCGCCCTGCGTCCCATTCCCCCGGATGACCGCACGGCCAAGTACGAGCTGACGTTGTCACTGTCGGACACGCCAGCGGGGTTCTCCGGGTCGATTGAGTACAACACCGACCTGTTCGACGCGGGGACGGTGGAGCGGATGTCGGGGCACCTGGAGGTGCTGCTGACGGCCATCGTCGCGAACCCGGACGCGAAGGTGGGGCGGCTGGAACTGCTGACGGCGCAGGAGCGGCAGCGGCAGGTGGTGGCGTGGAACGCGACGCGCACAGCGTACCCCAGGGAGAAGTGCATCCACACGCTGGTGACGGAGCAGGTGGAGCGGACTCCGGACGCGGTGGCGCTGGACTTCGCTGGGGAGCAGCGGACGTACCGTCAGGTGGAGACGCGGGCGAACCAGCTCGCGCACCGGCTGATGAAGCTGGGCGTGGGGCGGGGCTCGCGCGTGGGTCTGTG
>NZ_RAVZ01000135.1 GCF_003611635.1 Corallococcus terminator
GCGGAGGGCCGGGGGGCGGGCGGAAGCAAACCGTCAGGGGACGGGATCGAATCCGCCGGGGTGGAATGGCTGGCAGCGCAGCAGGCGCCAGACGGTGAAGGCACTGCCCTTGAGGCCTCCGTGCTTCTCCAGCGCCTGCATGGCGTAGGTGGAGCACGAGGGATGGAACCGACACGCCTTCGGCAGCAGCGGCCCCAGGAACCGCCGGTAGAAGCGGATGGGCAGGGCGATGACGAAGGCGAGTGGACTCATGGGGCTGGCTCTTTAGGAGGCACAGGTGGTGCCGGAAAGAGCCGTTGCAGCTTACGGGTGACGCCGTCGAACGCACGGGAAACTTGCGCGAAGGAAGCCTCCTTCGCCGAGGAGCGAACGACCAGGACTACGTCGAGACCGGGAGGCCATTGCGCGCGGCGCTTGCGGAACAGCTCGCGCAGCACCCTGCGAAGACGCGCGCGCACCACCGCGTTGCCCACCTTGCTGGAAACGGTGAGCCCCACACGGGAGTGCGCCCGGTTGTTGCGTTGGACGAGCGCCAGGAGGCAGTCGGACGGTAGCTTCTGACCGCCCTCCTGGACCTCCAAGAACTCACGTCTCTGAAGCAGGCGAAAGGCCTTGGGGAAGCGCTCGCCGGTTGCCTGAGGCACCCGCGGCGCCGCTCCCTCGGCCATCACACGTGCGTCCAGTTACTTCTTGAACGACGAAACCACCAGACGCTTACGGCCCTTCGCGCGACGGCGCTTGAGGACATCCCGGCCGGACTTGGTGCCGTTCCGCTTCCGGAACCCGTGGGCGCGATTGCGCCGGATCTTCGACGGCTGGTACGTGCGCTTGGACACGACTACTCCCTGAGAGCTGAAGGCGGCGCCCGAGACTCCCGGCGCGACCCGTACATTGGAAAGGGGGCGTCCGTAACCCTATTTCCTGGACAAGTCAATCACAGGATCACCCTGCCCCATCCCTGTTGCACGGGGATGGGTGGACGCGACCGATCATGTGGGAAAAGGGGGGAGGGGGCAAGGAACGTGCTCCACGCCATCCCAGCACGGGGAGACCGCCCCCTCTTTGACTGCCCGCGAATCCAGGACTGACAAACCTTTCAGGTCCGGAAGCGGCTCCGGAAGCGGCAGCGTGACGTGCAGCGGGGTCACGACCCACTGTGCCCCCGTCATCGAAGAGCCAGTAGGACAGGCCCTGCACAAACCCACCGGAACACTTCGGAAGATCCGTCCGGAACGGATCCACGCAGGACAGGGCAGGGCGGATCCGAAGCGCTCCACCATCGATGCCGTAGGTGGATCCACCACAGATCACTCCAGGTGGGTGAACCCCTGGGAACTGTTGGGCTTCTGGCCGGTTCCTTGATCGCCCAGAAACCCTCTGTTAGCACGGCCGGACGCCCGCTGGTTCTCCCCTCCGCACCGTCCTTCGAGCCTCCGTGTGAACGCCCTGGCCACTCAAGCCCCGCCATCGCTGCCCAGCGCCGGAGTCATCTGGACCCGCACGCTGGAAGCCATCCGTCAGGAGGGCCTCCACTACGCGTTGACGTGGCTGGAGCGGATGCCCCCCCTGGAGGTGCGCGAGAACGCCCTCGTCCTGGGCGTGCCCGACCGCTTCTTCCGCGACTGGGTGGATGACCACTACCGCGCCATGCTGGAGACGCACCTGTCCCGGCTGGAGCCCTCGCTGGGCCGCGTCGCCTATGAGGTCGTCGCCGGTCCTCCGCCGTCCGCGAACCTGCCGCCCACCCCCACCGTCAAGGTGAACTCCGCGCGGCCGTCCCGCCTCAACGCGCGCTTCACCTTCGACACCTACGTGGTCGCGGACAGCAACCAGCTCCCCGCCGCGGCCGCGCAGGCCGTGGCCCACCGGCCGGGCCACAACTACAACCCGCTCTACATCTACGGCGGCACGGGCCTGGGCAAGACGCACCTGCTCCAGGCCGTGGGCAATCACATCTGGGAGAAGGACCCCACCCAGCGCGTCGTCTACCTGTCCAGCGAGCAGTTCACCAACGAGTACGTGGAGAGCGTGCGCGAGCACCGCATGACGGACTTCCGCCGGAAGTTCCGCGAAGAGTGCGACGTGCTGCTCATCGACGACATCCAGTTCCTGGGCAAGCGCGAGGAGACGCAGAAGGAGTTCTTCTACACCTTCGAAACGCTCTTCAGCCTCAACAAGGCCATCGTGCTCACCAGCGACATGGTGCCCGCGGAGGTCCCCGGCATGGAGGACCGCCTGCGAAGCCGCTTCGCCATGGGCCTGATGGCGGACATCCGCGAGCCCACCTACGAGACGCGCGTCGCCATCCTCCAGAAGAAGGCGGAGCAGGAGGGGCTGAATCTGCCCGACCCCGTGGCGCACTTCATCGCCCGGCACGTGCAGAAGAACGTGCGGGAGCTGGAAGGCGCGCTCGTGAAGCTGTCCGCGATGCACAGCCTGACGCGCCAGCCGGTGACGGAGGAGTTCGCGGCCCAGGTGCTGCGGGACATCCTGCCCGCGCAGCGCACCGTGGACGTGGAGGCCATCCAGCGCGAGGTGGCCCGCTTCTACAAGCTGACCGTGGAGGCGCTGAAGGAAGACCGGCGCCACAAGGCCCTGGCCCACGCGCGCCAGGTGGCCATGTACCTGAGCCGCAAGCTGACGAAGAGCTCGTTCCCGGAGATCGCGTCCCGCTTCAACAAGGACCACTCCACCGTCATCTCCGCCGTGCGCAAGGTGGAGGGTCTGCGGGAGACGGACCCCAGCGTGCACCGCGATTTGTCGGAACTGGAAACGAAGCTCGGCGGGATGTGACGGGGGATTGACGCGGCGTCCCCGGCTTCGGGCATGCTGCGGCTTCGCGGGCCCTGACGGGGTCCGCCGCACGGAACGCTCGGCCGGAGGCGTTCCCTCCTTGTTTCAATCTCCCGCCATGCCCACTCCTTCGTGGTCGCGTCTGCTGTGTCTGCCTTTGCTGTCCCTGGGGTTCTCCGGCTGTGGTGAGTCGGGCGTCCACACCCGGCTCGTGTTCGCCCTCAAGCCGTCGCTCCTCGCCGGCGATGCGGCCCTGGCCTCGGGTGTCCGAGCCATGGAGTCCCCTCCTTCGCTTCCCAACATCACTTCAGACGATGGGCTCAGCTTCCAACTGGAAGGCGCCAGCGCCACGCTGGCTGACATCCGTCTGGAGTTGGGCTCGGGCGACAGTTGCTCGGACGTGAGGGATTCTCTTCCCGCCGGAACGGACTGCGTGGAGGACGGGGGCCAGGCCACGGTCATCCTCGCGGGGCCGGTCTCCGTGAACCTGGCGACGGGTGAAATGACTCCGCCGCTGGAGATTCCCCCCAGCTCCTACCGGCGGGTCGCCTTCCAACTGGCGGGCAATGGCTTCAAGGCCCACACGCGCTACTTCCAGGAGTCGAAGGCCTGGAACATGGACCTGACGCTGCCGGCCGGAGAGGTGCTGCGCTTCGATGCCCCGACCGACGTCGTGGTGAAGGAAGCCGGCTCCCTGCGCGTGGTGTTCCAGCAGGACACATGGATCCAGGGCCTGCCCCTGGCGTCATGCTTCCAGAAGGGGGACCTGGCCCGGGCGGACGCTTCCGAAATCCTCCTGGACGAAGCCCGCGGTGAGTGCCAGGGCGCCGGGGAACACGTGCGCGACAACCTCCGCGTCCACGGCACGATGAGCCCCCACTCTTTCTGAGCCTCCCAGGGAGAGGAGGGGCCCGGAACAGCGAGGCCCCCCTCAATCCTTTCGCACCAGGCCGAAGCGCTGGTCGAGGTAGTTCAGGACGAACACCCACAGCAGCGGACTGACCACCCCCAGGACGATGCCGGCGATGGCCTGCCCCCGCCGCCCGATGGGCGGATGCGCCCGGGGGTTCACACGCATCAGCCCCACCACGCCGCACACCACCGCGATGGGTGAGAGCAACGGCATGAGCAAGCTGCTGAAACCGAAGTGGAAGGCCTGACGCGCGATGGGGTTGTTGCGCAGCCGGTTCCACATCGCCCTCAGCGCGCCGGGCGTCACGGGCTGCCGGAAGAAGAGCCGGGTGCGCACATCGCGGTGGATGAGGACCGCGGCGAACGTGAAGGGAATGGCGGACAGCAGGTGGTTGAAGCGTTGCGCCGGTTCCACCACGCCCGCGCCCAGCGCCAGCAAGAAAGGCGTCGCCACCAGCAGGTGCCGCGCCCAGGACTTCCCCAGGAAGAAGGCCCCACCCACCGGCACCGACGCGAGCAACAGCGCCGAGAGCAGCAGGTCCTTCCGGGTGGGCTGCCCCCCGGACGCGAGCGAGACGAACACGCCCAGCAAGAGCGACAGGGTGAGCATCCCCACCGTCCAGGCCCAGGAGTCGCGCCGGCCCCAGTACTCCAGGCGGAAGGCCTCCAGGTAGTCCACCTCCGGGCGCAGCGAACAGGCGACGCAGAAGATGCGCTCACTCCCCAACGGGGTCCTGACGCAATCCGCGCAGATGAAACCACCACAGCGGGAACACGTGCCGCCCGCGAGCACGTCGGGGTGGACGGCGCAGTGCGGCTGCGCGGAAGGAGGGACCTCCAGGGACATGGCCGCAGTGTCTCACGGCGAGCACCCCCCGGCACCTGGACGCCCACCCGGTCGCCTTCCGGCTTACAGGCACCGGAGCGCGTGTTAAGCGCGCGAAGCACTGTCCTGAACCGAGGAGGAACCTTGTCCCGATTGAAGGCCCTCGCCGCCGCGGCCCTGTTGCTGGGGTCTCCGGCGCTCGCCCAGCAGCCCGAGGCGAAGCCGTTGGAGCCCGGCCGCGAAAACCTGGCCATTCCGTATGAGAAGTACACGCTGCCCAACGGCCTGGAGGTCATCCTCTCCGTGGACCGCAAGCTGCCCGTGGTGGCCGTCAACGTCTGGTACCACGTGGGCGCCTATGACGAGCAGCCGGGCCGCACCGGGTTCGCGCACCTCTTCGAGCACATGATGTTCCAGGGCTCCAAGCACGTGGCGGACGACGTGCACATCGCCCTGATGGAGCAGTCGGGCGCCTCCGACCTCAACGGCACCACCAGCTTCGACCGCACCAACTACTACGAGACCGTGCCCAGCAACCTGCTGGAGACCGCGCTGTGGTTGGAGAGCGACCGCATGGGCTTCCTGCTGGATGCCCTCACGGAGAAGAAGCTGGAGACCCAGCGCGAGGTCGTGAAGAACGAGCGCCGCCAGGGCGTGGAGACCGCCCCCTACGGTGAAGCGCAGGAGAAGGCGTGGCAGGCGCTGTTCCCGGCCCCGCATCCGTATTCGGGCAACGTCATCGGGTCCATGAAGGACCTGGACGCGGCCAACGTGGACGACGTGAAGGCGTTCTTCCGCACCTGGTACGCGCCCGCCAACGCGACGATCGCCATCGTGGGCGACTTCGACGTCGCGAAGACCAAGGCGCTGGTGGAGAAGTACTTCGCCACGCTGCCCTCCGGTCCCAAGCCCAAGCGGCCCGACGTGAAGCCCGTGAAGGTCACGCGCGAGACGGTCATCCGCCACGACGAGAAGGTGGCCACGCTGCCCCTGCTCTCCATGGCGTGGCTCACCGCCCCGTACCTGAAGCCCGGGGACGCGACGGCGGACGTGCTCGCCACCGCGCTGGGCACCGGCCGCGCAAGCCGCCTGTACCGGCGGCTGGTGCTGGACAAGCAGTTGGCGCAGAGCGTGGACGCCACGCAGCAGAGCCAGGGCGCGCAGTCCGTCTTCACCATCGAAGCGGTGGCCCGGCCCGGCGTCACCACGGACGCGCTGCAGAAGGAGATCGACGCGGTGCTGGACGAGGTCCGCAAGGAGGGCGTCACGCAGGAAGAGATCGTCCGCGCGCGCACCCGCTATGACACGCGTCAGTTGGCGGGCCTTCAGGCCGTGGGCGGCTCCGGCAGCAAGTCCGACACGCTGCAGAGCTACAACCAGTTCGTGGGCGAGCCCAGCTACGTCGCGCAGGACCTGGCGCGCTACCAGGAAGTGACGCCCGCGCTGGTGAAGCAGTTCGCCACCGACGTGCTGCGTCCCGATGCGCGCGTCGTCCTCCACGCGGTGCCGTCCAGCAAGGGCGCGCCGCCGTCTTCCGGTTCGGGCAAGGAGGCCCGTTGACCATGCACCGTCGAATCCTCACCGCCCTCCTCACGCTGACCGTCTCCGCCTGCGCCACCACGAAGCCCGCGGAGACGCCCCCGGAGACGCCGGCCTCGCAGCAACCCCAGACGCCCGCGCCAGACCCCGAGGCGTTCCGCGACACGCAGCCCAAGCCCGGCACGCCGCCGGAGATCGTGCTGCCCACGTTCGAGAAGGCCCAGTTGGACAACGGGCTCACCGTCATCGTCAGCACGCGCAAGGAATTGCCGCTGGTGTTCGCGGGCATCGCCTTCGCCTCGGGGGTTTCGCAGGAGCCCCTCGCGAAGCTGGGCGTGGCGGACCTGTCCTACCGGATGCTGCTGGAGGGCGCGGGCAAGCGCGACACGGTGGCGCTGGACAACGCGTTCGCGGACCTGGGCGTGTCGCCCGCGATGTCGGTGGAGCCCGACGGCGCCTTCGTGGGCGCTCGCGTGCTCACCCGCAACGTGGACGCGGTGATGGCGCTGCTGTCGGACGTGGTGCTGCGGCCCACCTTCGACGCCAAGGCCTTCGACCGGCGCAAGAAGCAGCAGTTGGGGGAGCTGGTGCGCCGCATGGGCGACCCGAACTTCCTCGCGCAGCAGGCCTACTACGCCGCCGTCTTCGGCGCGGACCACCCGTATGGCCATCCGTCCGGGGGCACCCCCAAGACGGTGCAGTCGCTGACGCTGGCGGACGCGAAGAACTTCTACGTGAAGAACACCGGCCCCCGCGCCGCCGCGCTCATCATGACCGGCGACGTGACGCTGCCGCAGGCGGTGGAGTGGGCGAAGAAGTACTTCGGCGGGTGGAAGGGTGGGGCGGTGGCGCCCAAGCCGCCTCCTGCGCCCCCCGCGCCTCCGCGTGAGCAGGTGCGCGTGGTGCCCAAGCCGGGCCTGGAGCAGACGGTGGTGCTGGTGGGCCGTCCCGGCCTCGCCGCGGGCCACGCGGACGAGTATCCGCTGGAGCTGGCCACCACGGTGTTCGGCGGCTTCTTCGGCAGCCGGCTCAACATGAACATCCGCGAGGACAAGGGCTACAGCTACGGCGCCAACGCCTCGCTGGGCACGCGCCTGGGCGTGGGTCCGCTCACCGCGTACGCGGCCGTGCGGCAGAACGTCACGGGCCCCGCGCTCGAGGAGTTCATGAAGGAGCTGGCCGGCATCAAGACGAACCCCATCACGGAGAAGGAGCTGGCCGCCGCGCGCGAGGGCCTCATCCGCGCCTTCCCGGGCGCCTTCGAGACGGTGGAGGGCCTGGGGGGCAGCGCCTCGCAGCTCTTCTTCCACCGCCGTCCGATGGACGAGTACAAGAAGAGCGTGGAGGGCCTGCGCGACGCCAGCGCCGCCGAGGTGCAGCGCGTGGCCGAGGCCTACCTGGACCCGGCCGCCATGCAGGTGGTGCTCGTGGGCGACCCGCTGGTCATCCAGGAGCAGGTGACGCCGCTCAAGCTGGGCAAGCTGACCCTGGTGGAGACGCCGGCCTCGGATGCGGCGCCAGCGCCCAAGGCCGCGACCCCGTAAGCCAGGGGTCGTGGGTGGAGTGCTTCAGGCCGGGGTCCCGACGTGGGTCGGGGCTCCGGCCTTCTTCATTCCCGGAGGGGCTCTTCGGCTTCGTTGTCCTCCCGGGCTTCGGCCCTGAGGCGGCCTTGGACCTCGCGCTCCTCGGCGTCCACGTCCTCCAGGACGCTGCTGCTGTGGGTGGTGTTGCCGCCCACTGGGGCGTCGCTGTCGAAGGCGAACTTCTGCTCCTCGGTGGAGTGCTTGGCGGCGTCCGCGTACAGGGGCTTGGTGTCGTCGGCTTCCAGGCCCCGCTCCACGCGGTCCTTGGCGAAGCCTGGCTTGGGATGGGCGCCAGCGTCCTTGTCGCTCTTCTTGCGGGTGGGCATGGGGTGCTCCCAGTGAGGTGGTTCAACAGGTGACACCGTGAATGTCGGCAGCCTTGGGGCCGCGCACCACGGTGGGCCCTGGAGGGAGGGGGCCCGGTTGCCCGCCCACTGACCAGGTGTCAGTGAAACGGCTAGGATGGTGACCTCATGGGTGGACAGCGTGAAGACAGCGGGCGGCACGGGGGGACGACGTCCTCCGTGGTCACGCGTTTCCAGTCCACCCTGACGTGCACTTGCACCGGCCTGACTCCTCGCGGAGCGCGGACCGCCTGACTTCGGACGGACCTTCCCGGTCCCCCTCCCGAACCCGGCCCCGCGCTCCTCCCGAGCGCGGGGCTTTTCGTTGCCCACACACCCCAGGAACTCCCATGACGACCCCGATGAGCTCCCGCCGCCATGTCCCGTCCCGCCGCGAGGAGGCCGTGTCATGCGCGTGATGAAATTCGGTGGCACCAGTGTTGGGGATGCGGACCGGATGCGCGGAGTGGTGGCGCTGGTCGAGGAGGCTCGAAAGACGGAGCGGGTGGCGCTCGTCGCCTCCGCGGTGTCGGGCATCACCAACCTGCTGGTGGACGCGGCGCGGGCGGCGCAAGAGGGCGAGCCGGTGCAGGACGTCTGTGCCCGCTTCGAGGACACGCACTCCGCCATCGCGAAGGCCCTGAGCGCGGATTTGAAGCCCGCCCAGACGCGGCCGCTGGCGGAGGGGCTGGTGGCGCTGGGTGTGGAGCTGCGTGGGTTGTTGCAGGGCGTGGGACTGTTGCGTGAATGCTCGCCGTCGGTGCTCGCGCACCTGTCGGGCCTGGGGGAGCGGGCGTCCTGTCTGCTGCTCGCGGCGCTGCTGGAGGCGCGGGGGCTTCAGCCCACGAGCCTGGATCCTCGGCAGGTGTTGTTGTGTTCGGGGGATCCGCTCCAGGCGACGCCGCGCGCGGAGGAGATCCGCGCGCGGTTCGCGCCCTTCCGGGAGAGTGGGCCGGGACTGTTGTTGATGCCGGGTTTCTTCGGAGGGGATGCGCGCGGCAAGACGATGTCGCTGGGGCGGGGTGGGTCGGACTACTCGGCGGCGCTGGCGGCGGCGGCGCTGGATGCGCGGCTGTTGGAGATCTGGACGGACGTGGACGGCATCTTCAGCGCGGATCCGCGGCTGGTGCCGGAGGCGTTCGCGTTGGAGGAGGTGAGCTTCGAGGAGGCGATGGAGCTGGCCTACTTCGGCGCGAAGGTGCTGCATCCGAAGACGATTGCCCCCGCGCGCGAGCGGGGCATCCCGGTGCGCGTGTGCAACAGCTTCCGGCCCGAGCACCCGGGCACGATGGTGACGGCCACGGCGCAGGCGACGCGGCATCCGGTGCGGGGGTTGTCGTTCCTGCAGGACATCGCGCTCATCAACATCGCGGGCGCGGGATTGAAGGGCGTCCCCGGCACGGCCGCGCGCGTGTTCGACGCGATGGCGCGCGCGTCCATCTCCGTGGTGCTGATCACGCAGGGCTCCAGTGAGTCCTCCATCAGCTTCTGCGTGGGGAAGGAGGAGGGCGCGCGGGCGGTGCAGGCGCTGGAGGATGCGTTCGAGGTGGAGCGTTCGGCGGGGAAGGTGGACCCCATCGAGCAGCAGCCGGGGCTGGCGGTGCTGAGCATCGTGGGCGACGGGATGCGGCACCGGGTGGGTGTGGCCGGCACGTTCTTCAGCGCGCTGGCGGATGTGGATTGCAGCATCGCGGCCATCGCGCAGGGCTCCAGCGAGCGGAGCATCTCCGCGGTGATTGCGCAGGTGGACGGGCCGCGCGCGATGGCGCACGTGCACCGCAAGTGCTTCGGCACCACGGAGATTGTCGAGTTGCTGGTGGCGGGCGTGGGCACGGTCGGTGGGGAGTTGCTGCGGCAGATCCACCAGCAGGCGCCGAAGCTGCGCGCGCATGGGTTGGATTTGCGCGTGTGCGCCATCGCGAACAGCCGGAACAGCCTGGTGGCGCCGGAGGGCGTGGCGCTGGATGGCTGGAAGGCCCGGCTGGAGGCGAGCACGGAGCGCTTCACGCTGGACACGTACCGGGGCTGGGCGAAGGCACGGCGGCCGGGCCGGCCCATCTTCGTGGACTGCACGAGCAGCGAGGATGTGGCGCTGGGGTATCCGGCGCTGATGGCGGCCGGGCTGCATGTGGTGACCGCGAACAAGAAGGCGAATTCGGGGCGGCAGGACCACTGGAAGGCGCTGCGGGAGACGGCGTCCCGGCACCAGCGGAAGTTCCTCTACGAGACGAACGTGGGGGCGGGGCTGCCGGTCATCGACACGCTGAAGAACATGCTGCGCACGGGCGACACGGTGCACCGCGTGGAGGGCATCCTGTCCGGTTCGCTGTCCTTCATCCTGGGATTGACGGAGCAGGGTGTGCCGCTGTCCAAGGCGGTGGGCACCGCGATGGAGAAGGGCTTCACGGAGCCGGATCCGCGCGACGACCTGGAGGGCACGGACGTGGCGCGCAAGGTCCTCATCCTGGCGCGTGAGTTGGGGCGCACGCTGGAGTTGGAGGAGGTGACGCTGGCGTCGCTGCTGCCCGAGGAGTTCGACGCGAAGGGGCCGCTGCCGGACTTCCTGGAGCGACTGCCGCAGGCGGACGGCATCTTCCAGCAGCGGGTGGATGCACACCGGAAGGAAGGCAAGGTGCTGCGCTACGTGGGCAGCGTGGGACCGGAGGGCGTGCGCGTCGGATTGGTGCCGGTGCCGCTGGAGCATCCGCTGGCGGCGGTGAAGGGCGGCGAGAACGCGCTCAGCTTCCTGTCGGAGCGCTACAGCCCCACGCCGCTGGTGATTCGCGGGTACGGCGCGGGCGCGGCGGTGACCGCGGCCGGCGTGCTGGCGGATGTGCTGCGATTGGTGGAGGGGCCGCTGCCCTGACGGTGTAGGGGAGTCGGGCGAAGTCGGGCCTGGGAGGGTCGAGATGGCGGAGATGGGCAAGGACGCGTTCGTCCAGAAGGTCGCTGAAAGGACTCAGCGCGTGCGAGCCCTGGGGAAGTGGCTGACGTTCGGTGTGCTGGGTTTGTTGATGGCGGCGTGCGCGTCCAGCACGCCGCTCCAGCAGCGCTGGGAGGCAGCGGAGGCAGAGTGCGGTGAAGCGCGGGAAGATGCCTGTGTGACCCTGCGGTGCAGGGACGCCTTGTGCGGCTTCTATCGCTGTGAGGACGTGCCCGGGGAGGTGGTGCTGGCGCGGGGACTTCCGCCCCGGCCGCCTCCCATGGCAGTGGCCCCCGCTCCGGGCAGTGGGCCCCGCCGCAACTGGGGCGGGAGCATGGACCTGCCGGGCGGCAAGAAGCCCCTCGTGGTGTTCCCCAAGGCCGAAAACATCCGGCCCGTGGAACTTCCGCAGCGGCGGTTGTCCGCGGGGAAGATGGAGAAGCATCACATCTTCCCGCAGGCACCGGATCTCGCTCGGTGGTTCAAGCGACAGGGCGTCGACATCCACCTGTATACCCTGCCCCTCCCCGTTCACGTTCACCGACGCATTCACAGCGGAGGGGACAGGGGCGGCGATTGGAATCAGGCTTGGCGCGAGTTTCGCGACGCAAACGGGAATGCCTTACCCGCGGAGATCTACAAACACGCCGGAAGCCTCATCTATCGCTTTCAACTCACGGGTGATTCCCTCCAGCAGTACTACTGATCTTCCGCAGCCGAGGCGCCCAAGTCCATGAGCCGTTATTTCTATCTCCGCCCCGACAAAGCAACCTGGGCCACCTACAAGGGTGAGTTCAGTGCAGCCCCCAAATGGGGGCTGCCCGGCCTGAAAGATTGTCCGGGTTGTGGTGCCTCCTGGTCGTCCTGGGGCGCGCACTATCCCGCCGTGGATCTGTCGGAGCTTCCAGAACGACACGAGTTCGAAGAAGCCCGGCAAGAACCCTTTCACGAATTCGTTCGCCTCCGGGAGTTGGTGCGTCCCCTGGCGCCTCCAGGTTCCAAGCTTCCACCCGGCACCAACTTCGGTCCGTTGGTAGGTCCTGCTTCCGGTCGGTTCGCTCCCTTTTCGGGACTCGAAAGCTGTTGGATCGTCGTTCGCCGGGACACCTTCGACAGCCTCCAGGCAGCGGGCGTGCGCGGACTGCTCGGATGCAAGACGGAGCTCAAGTTCCGTCAGAAGACGCCGCCGGACCTCCTCGAACTCCAGATCGAACCGCGTGGATTGCTCCACCGTGACTGCCTTCCGCCGGACCTGGCGCCTCCGTGCACCACCTGCGGACGACAAGGCTTCACGCTGCCGGACGACCCCATCCTCGATGAAGCCTCACTGCCCACGGACACGGACCTCTTTCGCGTGGGCAACTTCGGCACGGTCATCATCGGCACCGACCGCTTCAAGGATGCCGTGGAGCAGGGTGGCTGGGAGGGCATCCAGTTCCGCGAACTGCCCGTGCGTGACCGTGCACACGGTCACGAGAGGGCGGCTGCGCCACCACGGCTCGCGGCAGTGAAGACGGGTCAGAGCGCGCCCGGGAAGGTCGAGATGGGCGAGGAAGAGTTCGTCCAGAAGGTCGCGGAACGGCTCCAGCGGATGCCGAAGGACATCGCGCCGACGGGGGAGCCGTACCATGTCCTTGAAGCCGCGACGGCCGACGGTGAGTCGTCAGGTCAGTTCTGGATGGAGGGCCCCGAAGGGGGCATCCCGCTGTTCCAGAGTCGGGCGGACGCGCTCAAGGCCGTCCGGTGCATTCCCCTGCCTTCGGAGCTCGGAGGGTATGCGGAGACCGCAGAGCGCTGGCATGTGCACGCATTGTCCGGCGACGAGCTCCGCTATCTCTATCTCAATCCAAATCTCACGCTCTACGTCGTCCTCACGGTGCTCGAATCCGGCATCGAGACAATGCCTCTGTGAGCGTGCGAGCCCTGGGGAAGTGGCTGACGTGCGGTGTGCTGGGTTTGTTGATGGCGGCGTGCGCTTCCACCACGCCGCTCCAGCAGCGGTGGGAGGAAGCGGAAGCGGAGTGCGGTGAAGCGCGGGAAGACGCCTGTGTGACCCTGCTGTGTAGGGATGCCTTGTGCGGCTTCTATCGCTGTGAGGACGTGCCCGGGGAGGTGGTGCTGGCGCGGGGCCTTCCGCCTCGGCCGCCTCCCATGGCGGTGGCTCCCGCTGGCGGCGATTGGAACCAGGCCTGGCAATTTCATCAAAGAAAAACCAGATGCCACTCACAGGAAATCTATCAGCATGCGGGTGAACTCATCTACCGCTTTCAGCTCCCGGGCGGGCCCTTCCAACAGTACAACTGACCTTCTTCAAAATAGGTATTAAAAGCCCATGCCTCGTTACTTCTGGCTGCGCGATGACACAGTCGCCACTGCTCGCTACAGCGGAGATTTTGATGCCGCGCACAAATGGGGTCTCCCGGGCCTCAAGGATTGTCCAGGCTGCGGTGCCACCTGGGGAGGCGCTGGACACAATTACCCGGCTGTGGACCTTTCACTCCTGCCCGAGCGCGGAGAATTCGAAGAGCCGCGACCCGAACCCTTCCACGAATTCATCCGCCTCCAGGCATTGGTGCGTCCCCTTGCCCCACCGAATTCGAAGCTTCCCCCTGGAACCCGCTTCGGTCCTCTCGAAGGGACCGCCTCGGGACAGTTCGGCCCTTTCATGTGGCTTGGAATATCGATGATAATCGTCCGCCGCGACGCGCTCGACAGCCTCCAGGCTGCGGGCGTCCGGGGACTTCTCGGAGCCCGCACGGAACTGCGGTTTCGTCAAAAAGCGCCACCGGACATCCTCGAGCTTCAAATCGAGCCACGCGGGCTGCTTCACCGTGACTGTTTCCCTCCTGACGCGGCGCCCCCTTGTGCTACCTGTGGGAGACTGGGATTGCGTCGACCGGACGACCCCATCCTCGACGAAGCCTCACTGCCCACGGACACGGACCTGTTTCGCGTGGGCAACTTCGCCACCGTCATCATCGGCACCGACCGCTTCAAAGCCGCCGTGGAGCAGGGTGGCTGGGAAGGCATCCAGTTCCGCGAACTTCCCGTTCGCTGACGCTCATCCCCGGGGAGGGAAGGGCGGCGGCTCCACCACCACTTCCATCGGCAGGTGCTGCTTCTCCGCGATCCACCTCACCCACAGCTTCGGCCGCACCGTCATGTGCTCCCGGTGCTTGGGCTTCTCCAACCGGATGGACAACCAGTTACGGTCCCTCAAATACAGTTCCTTGCCCACCGGCAGCAGCTCCGTCTGGAGAAACCCGGGCAGGTCCTCGCGCGAATCCTTCGACATCGCGAGCATCCCCTTGAAAGCCAACCAGCACGGCGGGGGATGGATGATGGGCGAGGACGTCACCTGTTCGATGAACACCTCTCCCACCGTTCCCAGCGCGGGCACCAGGTGGTCCGGATTGCGCGAACGCACCCGGGCCCTGGCCCCCACGTGCACGTCTCCGGACAACACCGTCACCGCGCAGTAGGAGCGCTTCGACAGCGAAAACAGGTTCATCAACAGCCGCGTGCGCTCGCCTCGGTGCACCGCCGATTCCCACTGGTCCAGCAGGTCGTCGCGCAGGTTGATGCCTCCGGTCATGTCCTCCATCGCCGGCCCGAAGCGCAGGTGCACGAGCGGCACCGAGGACACCACCAGCACGTGCCGTGCCTTCTTCCCGTTCTCCGGTCGCTGACGGTGCTCCTCTCGCCAGGCGTCGAACGCGTCCCACTGCGTCCGGCTCATCACCGTGAACTCGGACTGCGGATGCGCGTCTGCCGTGTCCAGCACCCGGCTGGTCCGCCCGCTGCGCAAATCCAGCAGCACCACGTCCAGGTCGCAGTCCTCCGTGGAGAAACAGAACGTCTGGAAGTAGTGCCGCGTCTGCCTCGGGTCCACGTCCTGCGCTTCCCGCAGCACCGGCTGGAGGAGCTCCTGGTCGTCTGGTTCGCGCGCCGTCCACGGCTGGTCGAGCGTGCCTTTCTGGAAGGCCTCGAAGGCACGCGCCGCCGCGCTGTAGAGGGCCCGGTACCAGGGCGAGCGCTGGAGCTCCTCGTGCGAACCCCACCCGTCGAAGATGTCGTGGTCATCCCACATGAAGAGGCCCGGCACCCGCTGGAGCAGCGGCGCGATGCCCTCGGGGCCTCCCCACCGCTCCCGGTACAACCAGACGTATTCGGTGAGCAGGCTTTCACGCAGCCCGTCGGGCACCGGCCGGTTCAATCGCTTGGACCGGGGCAGCTTCATGTGCCCGTTCAGCAGCTCCACCGTGTTGTGGAGCGAGTCAGCGTAGAGCTGATCTCCACCGCCGATGAGCAATTGGAAGCCCGGTGTCTTGGCGGGGTCCGTCGGCTCCTGCTGGTGCTGTTGCAACATCTTGTCCCAGAGCGCGTAGGGCTCCTCGAGGTCGCTCCAATCACTCGCACGGCTGGCGCCGTTGCAGGAGAAGAACGCGATGTTCGGCGACACGCCCTTCGCGGGAACGATGACGTCGGACACGACCAACGGCTTCGGGGAACTGGCCGGGGACGCGGACCGGTTGTTTCGCGGTGGTGGACACCCGAACGTCACGGGCACGCCAGGCTGATCCACCGCTTCGAAGTGGTAGGACAGCCTCTGTGCCACGTCCCTGCGCGGCAGCACGACCTCCCAGCGCCACACCACGCCCGCGGTGTCCTTCGGCAGGCGGGTGAAGTCCGCCGCGGGCCTCACCTCTTCGAACGCGGCGACCTGGACGCCACGCACATCCGTGAAACACAGCTTCAGGGCCGGGGACACCCCCACCGACGGGCTGTCCAGGAACACGTTGACGTAGAAGCTCCACACGTCGTGGGACTTCGGGTCCGGCGTGGACTGCGCCTTCGCGTACAGGATGGGTCCGAGCAGCAGCTTCATCGCGTTACCCTGGGGGTTTCACGGCCGGAACCCGGCCAGACCGGGAAGCGTTGCATAGACCTCCGCTTCCGTCGATGCAGGCACGAGGCCCGCTCGCCTCCCGGTGGGGCCGTCAACCTCTCAGCCCTTCGGCGGCGGCGCGGCGAGCGGCTGATACGTGCCGAAGCTCCAGATGTTCCCTTCGGGGTCGAGCGCGCTGAAGTCACGCGAACCGTAGTCGGTGTTCGTCAGCTCCATGAGGATGGCCGCACCCGCGGCCTTCGCTCGCGCATGGAGGGCGTCCGGGTCGGTGACGACGATGTAGACGCCCTGGTTCTTCGCGGGCACCTGCTTCGACGACGCCATCTTCATCCGGTTCGCGCTGTCCGGACCGCCGAACATGATGAGGCCGTGGCCCAGCGTCAGCTCGGCGTGGGCCACGGCACCGTCGGGCGAGCGGTAGACCGCGCGCTCCTCGAAGCCGAACGCCTGCTTCAGGAAGCGCAGGGCGGCCTCCGGGTCTTCGTAGCGGAGGAACGGATAGATGCTGGGCAGGGTCGTGGACATGGTGGGCTTCCTTTCACCGTGCATCCTGCCCATCGCCCCACGCCGGTTCTTGTACGGATTTCACCTGCGCCCCGGATTCGAAGCCGCCCGCGTCCGGCAGCGTGCGGCGCAGCAGGGCGGAGGGGGGCCCGCCGGTGAACTGGCGGAAGTCCCGGTGCAGGTGGGCCTGGTCGAAGTAGCCCAGCTCCACCGCCAGCTCCGCCCAACGCACCGGGCCGCCGGCCTTCAGCCGCTGCACCGCGCGGTCGAAGCGCAGCAGGCGCGCCAGCCTTCGGGGTGGCAGGCCGACGTGTTCGTGGAACTGGTGGATGAGGTGCTTGTGGCTGCGGCCCAGCTCGCGCGCCAGTGCGGCGATGTCCAGGTTGCCGCCCGCGTGGTGGATGCGCTCCACGGCCCAGCGCACGCCCGCCTCCACCTCCGGGCCGCGCTCCAGCCGTCGCGTCAGGAACGCGTCCACGTGGGCGAAGCGGGCCGCCCAGCCCGGGGCCTCCGCGAGCTGCTCCACGAGCCGCCGCGCCTCCAGGCCCCAGAGGTCCTCCAGGCCCACCACGCGGTTTGAGAGTTCATGCATGGGCAGGCCGAAGACACGCCGGGCCCCCAGGGGCGTGAGGTTCACCTGGAGCCCGTGGGACACACCGTCGTGTTCGGTGGTGCTCCAGCGCTCGTCGAGCCCCGCGGTGAAGCCGGAGCGGTGCCGCGTCACCCGCCCCGCGTCGTCCAGGTGCTTCAGCAGCGGACCGAACTCCAGGATGAGCACCACCTGGACGCCGGGCAGCTCCTGCCGCCGCAGGGGCGCGGCCGTGGCCTCGCGATAGCCGCAGTAGTCGCGGACGAGCCCGGCCAGGTGCGCGGGGGGTTCAGCGAGGGCCATCTCCCAGCCGCCCCGCTCCGACGCGTGGCGCACCACGCGAATGGAGTGCATGCGTTGGCAGTCCTACGCGCAAAGGGGCGACTACTTCGAGCCCTTGCGCAGGAAATCGAGCAGCGCGGCGTGCCATTTGTCGGGTGCCTCGAAGTGGGGGATGTGGCCCACGTTGGGCAGCTCCACCAGCGTGGCGCCGGGGATGGCGGCGGCGGTCTTCTTTCCCAGCGCGGGGTACTGGCCCAGCTTGGGGAGGAGCGCGGGCGGCACGCTGCCCTTGCCCACGACGGTGCGGTCCTCCTGGCCGATGACGACCAGCGTGGGCGAACGCACGAGGGGGAACTCGTGCACCACGGGCTGCTCGTAGATCATCTGCTGCGTGGCGGCGGAGACCCAGGCCATGCGCGGGTACTCGCCGCTGAGCGTCTGGCGGTAGAGGACCTGGACGTACTCGTCGTACTCGGGCTTCCACTTCACGTAGTAGGTGCGCTGGTACTTGCGCAGGCCTTCTTCCGTGGCCTGGAGGTTCTCGCGGTAGAGGTCCTCGGTGGACTTCCAGGGGACGCTCTCGCGGTAGTCCTCCAGCCCGATGGGGTTCTCCAGCACGAGCTGGGATGTGGTCTCCGGGTACATCAGCGCGAAGCGGGTGGCGAGCATGCCGCCCATGGAGTGGCCGACGACGACGGCCTGCTTCACGCCCGCGGTGTCGAGCACCTTCTTCGTCAGCGACGCGAGCGTGTGGAAGCTGTATGCGATGGCCGGCTTGGAGGACTTGCCGAAGCCCATCTGGTCCGGCGCGATGACGCGGAAGCCCGCGCCGGTGAGGACGCGGATCGTGTCCTTCCAGTACGCGCCGAAGAAGTTCTTGCCGTGGAGCAGGACGACGGTGCGCCCGTTGGCGTTGGCCGTGGGCTTCACGTCCATGTACGCCATGCGCAGGTCCTGGCCCTCCAGCGTGACGGGCAGGAACTGCACGGGGGCGGGGTAGGGGTAGCCCTCCATGCCCAGGCCCAGCGCTTCAGGTGCTCGGCGCGACTCCTGCGCGTTGGCGGCCGGGGCGGACAGCAGCAGGGCGGAGAGGAGCAGGGCGGGGACGCGGACGGACATGGGCCTCCTCGGGCACGGTGGGGACGCGGGGGAACGGGTTCTGGGAGGTGACATTCCCGTTCGGCTTCGACGGGGGTCGATTCTCTAGAGCGCCCCGCCGGCGCGCAGGTTGATGCCGTACTCCAGGAAGCCCTTGAGGCAGCACAGCATGTGCATCCAGCCGCCCACGTTGCCGTAGGCCGACTTGAAGCCCTGGGCGTCCTGCGTCCAGCCCGACTCGCTGATGCGCACCATCGTGTTCGCGGCGTCGAGCGGTTCGAAGAGCATCTCCACCCGCGTGAGGGTGCCGCCTTCCGCGGGCCACTCGAAGACGATGCGTTCGTCCCGGACCACCTGCCGGACGATGACGTCGTGGTCGCCTGGAACTTCCGCGAACCGCCACTGCACCGTCGTGCCCTCCACGAGGGGGCCGCTGGCGTGCTGGACGAAGTAGCCGCTGAGCTTCTTCGGCTGGACGACCGCGTCGAAGACCTCCGCGACCGGCTTCTGGATCTTCAGTTGCACCTGGAACTTCGTCTCCATGGGTCCCCTCCTGTTTCCTGGCGCGTCCAGAAATAGGTTATAGATTTATAACATGTCAAGCAGCACCCGGGACGACCTCATCTTCAAGGCGCTGGCGGACTCGCGGAGGCGGGCCATCCTGGACCTGTTGAAGGACGCGCCCCGGACGACCGGGGAGCTGTGCGAACACTTCGGGTCCACGCTGGATCGCTGCACGGTGATGCAGCACATCGGGGTGTTGGAGCGGGCGGAGCTGATCCTCGTCCGGCGCGAGGGCAGGACGCGGTGGAATTACCTCAACGCGGCGCCCTTCCAGGAGATCCACGAACGGTGGATCTCTCCGTACGCGGCCCACGCGGTGGAGGTTCTGTCGAAGCTGAAGCGGGACCTGGAGGGGGAGTGAGGACCTGGGGTCGCTGAAAGGCGCTGGAGCCTTGGGGCCCCAGCGCCTTCCAGTCCCCGCAACCTACTGGAGGATGCGGCGCATCCTCGGCGGATGCAGTTGTCCCGCCTTGATGGCCGGGGTCACCCGCTTCGACTTGATCATCGCCTGGTTGGCAGGGGGCAGCCCCTGCGCCAGTCCGAAGATGAAGCTGAAGTCAGACGCAATGCCAGACGGGCCCTGGATGGTGGCGCTCGCGTGACAGACGATGCAGTTGCTCGCCTTCGCCCCCTGACCGAAGTCCGCCGTCTGCTGGATGTAGGTCTCCATCGTCGTGTTCGCGATGGGGAGGCTTCCCGACGGCGTCGGCGCCGCGAAGGGAAGGGGCGCCTTTTTCGGCTTCGTGGGACTGGGGCTGGGCCCGGTGGACCACAGCGTGTTCACCAGCAGGTAGTTCTCCCAGACGGATCCAGGGTAGGCCTGCCGCAGGTGCTGCTGGACCGTGGCCGTCACCTCGGCCGCGGTCTTGTCGATGGGCGTCAGCCGCGTCACCTGCACCGCCGACGGCGCCGGGCACCCATTGCCGATGAAGTACGGAGGCGGCGTGTTGGGCTCGCAGCCCACCGTCACCTGCGTAGCCCCACCGTCCGCCGAACAGTTCGCCGGCACCGACAGCGTGCGCGGCTGGCATTGCGCGTTGTAGAAGTTCCACTGCGTGGTGCCCGCATCCGCGTTGTGGTTCGGAGCGTTGTCCACGTGCTCGAAGGTGGACCACACCAGCGTGGGCTGGCTCTGCGTCGCGTGGATGATGTGCAACCCCACCAACGCCACCGTCGCCGCACGGCACTTCTGCGTGGAGGGATCCAACACCACCGCGGGCGCCAGCTTGTAGCGGTTCCACCGTTCATCCGTCGGCGTGGAGACCTCCATCCACGCCGACTTCGTCTCGATGGCGCCCACGCTGTTCGGCTGGAACGAACCCTGGGGCAGCACCAGCGCCACCCCCGCGTCCGCCTGCGCCATCTGATTGGCCGCGTTGTACAGCCCCGCGTCCACCACGTAGTCGAACTCCGGCTGGCTGATGCGCACGTCGTACCAGACGTTCGTGCCGTTCTGTGCCCCCAGCCACGCGGGCCCGCTGAAGGGGAAGGCCTGCGCGCTGCTGCTCGGGTCGAACTGCTCCGCGAACTTCGACGCCACCGTCAGCGCCAGCCGTCCCTTCGCCTCCACCCGCGTCAGGCCCGCCTCCGCCAGACACGCCGGATCCACCTGGGGCGCCGTTCCCCACGCGGGCGGTGGGCCGCCGTCCGGAAGGAACACCTGCGCCACGTCCATCCACGTCTGCCATTGCACCGCGCCCAGGTCCCCGGCCGTGCCGAAGCCCGCGTCCACCCCTCCGTCCATGGAGGCGGAGGGCCAGTTCAACGCGATGAACTGCTGCCAGGCGAAACAGTCCGCGTCCACCTGGCTGGACACCTGGCTGAAGTCGGGCGGGATGTCAGGTCCGAACTGGAGGGTCTGCGTGTTGCCACACGAGAAGCTCGAAGGCACGGCGGCCCCGGGCGCTTCGGCGGCACGTGGCGGTGTGGCCTCCTCCCGGACCGGGGCCGGTTCGGAGGAGGGTGCATTCTTGAGACAGCCCGCTGTCAGCGACAGCACGGCCACCAGCGCCAGCGCTGGAGGGGTTCTGGAAGGGGTCATGGGGTTCCTGGCTCAGGCGGGAACGACGTGGATCGCGGCGGGGAACCCCACCGACTGCGCCTGACCGTTGTTGGTGATCCACAGGCTGCGCGGACCGGGGACCGCGCTGGCGGAGACGTCCACGGTCACCAGCAGCACGGACAGCGGGGCGGGATAGGTATTGCCCGGCACCGCATACGTGACGCTGGCCTGACTCACCACCCTCGCGGTGACGCCATCCCCGAAGGACACCGCGGGGAAGCCCCCACCGGACAGCGTGTCCGCGGTGATGACCAACTGCACGTTCGTGTCTCTCACCTTGAGCCTGGGAGCGATGAGCGTGCTGTTGCTCGCCAGGTTCATGTCCACGCCCATCACATTGGGCACCTGGGTGCCCACCAGGGCGTAGAACACGTTGGCGTGGAAGATCTGCAGCGGCTGGGCGAACACCGTGGGCGGCGTGGCCACGCAGGACTGCACCGGGGCCGTGTCCGTCTGCTTCAGGCCCGCGCCGGTGATCTGCATCAGGAACGTCTGCGCCACCTGACCGGCCCACTTGATCTTCTGCCCGTTGATGGTGAGGTCCGACACCGTGTACGGCTTGGAGGCGGGCACCTGGAAGCTGGCGTGCAGGATGTAGTGGCCGGGCATCTTGCGGCCCTGCTCGTCGAACATCTCCGACCGGCCGCGCACGATGGTCCAGAACGTCGACACGTCGGTGCCGTCCGGCGACTGGTAGTTGTAGGACGCGAAGTCCGGCGTCTGGATGTAGAGGCCGGGCGGATTGGCCAGCGTGGCCTTCATCGCGGACTGCGCGGGGTTGGGCGGCGCGACCAGTTGGTTGATGCTCTGGCCGATGTGCGGATCGCTGTTGCGCGCGGGCTGGCCGTACTGGGCGCAGCAGATGAGCGCCTGCGCGTTGCCGTTGCCACCCGGACGCGGCACCGTGGCGGCGGAGCCCAGGCCAATCTCCGTCTGGATGGTGTTGGGCGTGCTCGTCAGGTGCATGGCACCGCCCTGCGTGGCGCTGGAGACCGGGCCACTGTTCCACTTGTTCAGCGGGTTGTACGCGGGCCGCCCGGTGGACGGGTCGATGACGGGCGTCCTCCTCGACGGATCCACCAGTTGCAGGTCCGCCAGTTGGATGTGCGGCTTGCCGAGCGTGCTCCGGTACAGCTCCAGCACCCGCTCAGGGCTCACCGCCCAGAGCGAGTTCCAGTACTCCGGGTTCTCGCAGGTGAAGTCGATGCGGACGATGTCGCCCTTCTCGTTTCGCTCGACGCTCCACTCGCAGTACTCGTCCTGCCAGCCGCGCGGACCGAAGGGGCCGTAGTTCGACACGTCCTGCGTGCAGGGGTTGGTGATCTTCGGCAGCGCGGAGAAGGGCGTGCCGTTCGTCGTCTTTCCGGTGTCACCCAGTGACAGCAGGTCGTCGGTGGACAGCTCCAGTCCCTGGACGTTGTTCGAACCGTTGCCTTCGCCGTAATAGAAGTCGAGCCGCCCGGGGAACGCGTTCCACTGGATGGGCTGGTACACCACGTTCGCGGGGTCCGTCGTCACCGGGTTGAAGTACCAGGTGTTGTTCGCCGCGTTCAGGCTGTTCCACGGGTTGCCGGTGATGCCCTGCTGCGTGAAGCCCGTGAGGTTGAACGACCACTGCTCGTCGAGCTGCTTCTGGAGCGTGGGGTTCTGCGGGAAGTCGATCTGGTTCGCGGGCGTCAGGAAGCGCCGGACGATGTCAGCGGTCTGGGACGAAAGCATGACAGATGCTCCTTGCAGGGACGGACCTCCCTGGAACGGGAGGCGGACGCCGCGTCTGCAAGACAGACACCACGGGTACGAAGGCCATGTCCGCCCAAGGACATCCGAGGAGGCGTAAGGGAAAACCGAGCCCTGGGTCGAAAGGGATTGCGTCCTGTCAGGACGTGATTGCGTCCCTCGGAAAGGCAGACTGACGCGTCAGGATGGACCGCTGACGCGTCAGTGCGAGCTGTCTGAGAATGGCTGCACTTCGGCCTGCGCCAGGCGCACGTTCTCGAAGCGGGCCGGGCGCAGCATGCGCGTGGTGAGCACCAGTGCCAGGAAGATGGCGCTGGTGCTCAGGGCCACGAAGCGCAGGCCCGAGCGGTCCGCCAGCGCGCCCTGAAACCAGACACCCAGCGAATAGCCCGCGCCCAACACCATGCTGTAGAGGCTGCCCATGCGCGCCTGCAATTCGCGCGGCACGCGGTTCTGGCAGGACGCGCTCAGGCTGCTCATCAGCACGAGGTAGTTGGCGCCCAGGAAGAAGATGCACACCGCGGCCACCTGGAGCGTGGGCGCCAGCCAGTAGATGCCGGACAGCACCGCGATGGACGTCGCCGCGTAGCCGCGCAACCGGCGCTGGCCGAAGGTCTCCGCGAGCGTGCCCACACCCAGCGCCGCCGTCACCGCGCCCGCGCCCTGGCAGGTCACCAGCAGCGACGTCGCCGCCGCGCCCTGGCCCAGCTCGCGGATGGCGAACACCGGCACCAGCCCGATGAAGGGCGCCACCAATGCCGCCACGAAGAAGGTGGCCACCAGCACCAGGGAGATGTCCTCGTCGTCGCGCGCCACGGTGACGCCGCGCCGGATGCCAGCCCAGAGCGGTTCGCGCTTCACCGCCGGGTCCCGGGGACGGGGCACCACGCGGGAGAGCGCCACCAGCACCGCGAAGAACGACAGCGTGTTCGCGAGCAGGGCCCAGGCGGGGCCACTCACCTGCAACGTCAGCGCGGCCAGCGTAGGCCCCAGGATGCGCCCCAGGTTGAACTGCGCCGAGTTGAGGCTCGTGGACAGGTGCAGCTCATCCGGCGGCACCAGCTCCGCCAGGAGCGCGCCGAAGGCCGGGTAGGTGAGCGTGCTCACGCACCCGCTCAGGAACGAGATGAGGCCGATGACGGGCACCGACAACTGCCCCCGGAACGCCAGCACCGTCAGGATGCCCGCCAGCGCCGCTTGCAGCACCGCGCCGAGCGCCGCGTACGCACGCCGGTCGAAGCGGTCCGCCAGCGCTCCGCCCAATGGAGCGAGGATGACGGCGGGCAGGAAGGACAGCGCGACGATGGCGCCCGTGGATTCGGCGCGGCCCGTCGTCTGCGTGACGTACACGCCCATCGCCACCGTCTCCATCCAGGTGCCGATGTTGGAGATGAGCGCTCCCATCCACACCGCGAAGTAGCCGGGGTGTTCGAAGGGGCGCAGCGAGGCAAGTCGGTGGGTCGAAGACACGGCGGCTTTTCTCTTAGCGCACGGCGTGACGGCGCGCCCGGCACGGCGCGGCACGCTTGGAGTCGCAATGAAGAGGACGGCAGTCCAGGCAGCAGCCCGGCTTCAACGAGGCGCGCATTCCGTGGCAGCGACGCGCCGTCGAAGACCTTGTAGTCGCCCGTCTGGAGGTAGTAGCCGCCCGGGAAGACGATGCCCTGGTCCTCCGGCAGCCGCACGCAGGACTGCCCGATGGCGTCGATGCGCACCACGTGCTGG
>NZ_RAVZ01000136.1 GCF_003611635.1 Corallococcus terminator
AGATGAGTATAAGAGACAGGTCAATAACTTCTAATTTATCTCCATGGCCCGGCCACGAACGTTCGACGAAGCCCAGGTGCTGCGCGCGGTGCGCGACCAGTTCTGGAACAAGGGTTACGCGGCGACCTCCATGGATGACCTGATGCGGGCCACGGGGCTGGGCAAGGGCAGCCTCTACGGGGCCTTTGGCGACAAGCATCAGCTCTTCCTGCGCATCTTCGACAGCTACTGCACGAACTCCATGGAGTCGATGCGGCAGGCGTTGGAGGGCCCGGACGCCGGAGCCCTGGAGCGCTTGCGGCATTACCTGCTGGGGGCGGCCACGGCGTCCGCGGGCCCCAGCCGCCGGGGGTGTCTGCTGGCGAGAGGCACCGCGGAGCTGGCGTCGGAGGGCGCGACGGACGTGACGGACCGGGCGCTCCAGGCCTTCCAGGGCATCGAGGCGCAATTCACGGACTGTCTCGCGAAGGCGCAGCGCCACGGCGACGTGGCCGCCAGCGCGGACCCCCGGAAGCTGGCGGCGATGCTGCTCGCGGTGTTCCGGGGCCTGGAGGCCCTGGGCAAGGCCGGCATGGACGAAGCGTGCCTGCGCGGCATGGTGGAGACCGCGTTCGACGGGCTGCCCGTCAGCGCCCGGCGGCGTCGGTAGGTTGCACCGTCCCCCTCTTCCCGCGACGTGCCGCTTCGGGCTAGGCACGGGCCCAGGCCAGAAGCACGGTCACTCACCGGGATGGGGCAACGCATGCGGAAGGCACACGCGGTCGCGCTGTCGATGGCGGCGCTGATGTTGGGGCAGACGGGCTGCTATCGGACCCACATCACCACGAACCTGCGACCCGAACAGGGACCGCACCATGAGGACCGGCAATGGTTCACGGCGGCGGGACTGGTGCCTCTGTCCAAGCCGCCCGGCAGCGAGTGCCAGAACGGCGTGGCCTGGGCGCAGAGCCGGGTGACCCCCCTGGACTTCTTCATCCAGGCGGGCCTCGTGGCCGCGGGCGCCCTGATTGGCGGGGCGGTGTGCTCCGGAAGCAACGTGTCGGACGACGAGGCCAGCAGTTGCGTGGGGTATGGCGTGATGCTGCCCCTGCTGCTCGTGGGCACGCGCACGGTGGCCTATGCCTGTGCCGCGGGAGACCCGAGCGGGCTTCCGACCCCGGGCATGCCGCTGGAGGCTCCGGGCCGCACGCCCGACGATTCAGACATTCCGGTGCAGGTGCCTTCCACCCCGACCCCGCCGCCGCTTCCGCCGTCCGGTTCGGTGCCGGAGACGAACCCCGGGCTCTGAAGCCACCCGTCGGAGAAACGGCGCGGAAAGCAGGTGGCTCCGCGCCGTGCCCCAAGGTGTTTCTGTCTATTCGCCGCGCCGCTTCGCGCGGCCTCGCTGCGAGCCCTCCAGCGTCTGTTTGCGCTGGGCGCGCTTGTGTTCTTTCTGCGCGGCGGCGTCCACCTGGCGGGCGTTGAAGGACTGTTCGCGCAGGAGCTTCTCGAAGTTGGCACGCCGCTCCTCGGGGAGCGTGCCGGCCTGCACCGCCGCCGTCACCGCGCACCCCGGTTCGTTCCGGTGTCCGCAGTCGTTGAAGCGGCAGCCCTCGGCCAGCGTGAAGACGTCCGCGAAGGCCTGGGCCAGGGACACCTTCTCGTCCTCGCCCCACAGCCCCAACTCGCGCATGCCGGGCCCGTCGATGACGAGCCCGCCGTGGTCCAGCACGAACAGCTCGCGGTGCGTGGTGGTGTGCCGGCCCTTGTCGTCCTCCGCCCGCACGGGCTGGGTGACGAGGCGCGCGGCGTCCAGCAGGCGGTTGGCGAGCGTGGACTTGCCCACGCCCGACGAGCCCAGCAGCACGCCCGTCTTCGCGGCCGGAATCCGGGAGCGCACCTCCTCGATGCCCAGGCCCTCCTTCGCGCTCACCGCGAGCACGTCCACGCCGGGGGCCAGGGCCTGCACCTCCAGCACGCGCGCGGCGGCATCCGCCGCGAGGTCCGCCTTGCTCAGGAGGACGACGGGCGTGGCGCCGCTGTTCCAGGCCAGGGTGAGGGCCCGTTCGATGCGGCGCGGGTTGAAGTTGCCATCCAGGCCCACCACCAGGAACACCACGTCCACGTTGGCGGCGATGAGCTGTCCGTCGTGTTCGCTGCCCGCCTCGCGTCGCTTGAGGACGCTGCGGCGGGGCAGCACGGCCTGCATCAGCGCCTCGCCGTCACCGGACGACGGCGGTTGCAGGAGCACCCAGTCGCCAATGGTGGGCAGCGCTTCGGCGGACTCGGCCTGGTGGAGGAGCCGTCCGGCGGCCCGGGCGAGCAGCGCCCGGCTGGAGGTCTGGACGGTGAGCAGGCCCCGGTGCTGGCGCACGACGCGGCCGGGGACGAGGGAGACGGCGGAAGTGGACTGCGAAGCGGACAGCGCGAGGTCGAAATCGGGACCCCAGCCGAGGGATTCAAGTGACACGAAGGAAACTCCGGGCAGTGCGGTGCCTGGGCATTCCGGACGGCTCCGGGACGCTTGGCGGACAGGGGGCTCGCGCTGCGGCGGGAGGTGCTTCGAACCGGCTCAGTTGGCGAGCGCCCGCGAGAGGAGGGCAGGGACCGCGACGGCGACAAGTGGCAGGTTCATCTGGGAAGCCTCCTGGTGGTGCGCGGGAGCCGGCGTCCATCGCCGGACCGGGCTGGACCCTATCAACACCGGTCGGCCGTTGGCGACCCCCTCCCCCAGGTCCTGCGTCTTCCCCCTTGCACCTCACGCGACGTGAGGTTGTACCCATCACATCCAGTCACGAAAGCGGCACGGTGACTGGAAAGGGGTGAGGCATGCAGCACACGGAACTGAAGGTCGGCGAGCTGGCCCGGCGCACGGGGCTGTCCATCCGCGCGCTGCACCACTACGACGAAATCGGCTTGCTCAAGCCCTCGGCGCACACGGCGTCGGGGCACCGTCTCTACACGGCGGCGGACATCGCCCGCCTGAGTCACATCCTGTCGCTCAAGCAGCTCGGGTTCTCGTTGGAGGAGATCGCCGGGACGCTGGGCCGGGCGGACTTCTCCGCCCTGCGCGTGGTGGAGCTGCGGCTCCAACGGGCACGCGAGCAGTTGGCGGAGCAACGTCAACTCTGCGAGCGCCTGGATGCCATCGCACGGCAGTTGCGCGCGGCGGAGCCCGTCTCCGCCGACGACTTCCTCCACACCATCGAGGCCATGGCCATGTTCGAAAAGCACTACACCCCGGAGCAGTTGAAGGAATTGGAGGCCCGTCGCCAGGCGATGGGCGAAGACGCCATCAAGGAGGTGGAGGCCGAGTGGCCCCGTCTCATCGCCCGCATGCAGGAGGAGATGGCCAGGGGCACCGACCCCGCCACCGAACCGGTGCGGGCGCTGGCCACGCGCTGGCGTGAGCTCGTCCGCGCCTTCACGGGCGGCAACCCCGGCATCGAGAAGTCGCTCGACACGCTGCACCAGCAGGAGCCCCAGGTGGCGCAGCGCCAGGGCCGCGACCCCAGGCTGATGGAGTACGTGGGCCGGGCGATGGCGGCGCTGGATGCGCCGAAGTAAAGACAGACACGACGGCGGCCGTCAGCGAAGTGCTGGCGGCCGCGCGTGTCATGCAATGCTTGAGAGGGCAGGCTAGTTGCCGCCGAGCGTGCCATTGGAGCCGCCAGTGCCGGTGCCGCCCACGCCGCCCATGGTGCCGCCCGAGCCGCTGGTGCCGGAGCCGCCGACGCCGCCGGTCGTGCCGCTGGTGCCGGTGCCGCCCGTGCCGGTGCCACCCGGCGAGATGACGGTGCTGCCGCTGCCCTCGGTGCCGGGCGCGGTGGAGCCCGTGGTGCCGGTGCCCGTACCTCCCGTGGTGCCGGTGCTGTTCGTCCCACTGCCGCCGTAGGTGCCGGTGCTGGTGCCCGTGCCGCCGTAGGTGCCCGTGCTCGTCCCGGTCGAAGGCGACGTGTACGAGCCCGTGCCGGTGGAGGGCGCGGTGCTGCCCGTGCCGTAGGTGTCCGCGCTGGAGCCGGTGCCCGTGGGCGAGCCCGTGCCGATGCCGCTGGTCCCGGTGCCGCCCGCGCCAGAAGTGCCTCCCCCCGTGGTGCCGGTGCCGGTGGTGCCCGGAATCGGGTTCACGCCGGTCCCCGAACCGCCGGTGCCGGTCGCGGTGTTACCCGTCTGCACGCCCGTGGAGTTGTTGGTGCCCGGCGTGTACGTGCCGGTGGAGCCCGCCGTGCCCGTCTGGCCCGTGGTGGTCATCTCCGGTGAGGTGCCGGAAGAGCCGGGGGTCGTCCCGGGGCTCGACCCGTCGCCTACCTGCTGGGCGAGCGCGCTGGTGGAGAGCAAGAAGCTGAAAGCCAAAGCCGCGGTGGTGATGGAGCGTCGCATGTCTGGAATCCTTTCCCCGTCCCTTGAGGGATAAAGGTGTGTGCTTCACCCGACACCGCAACCCAGGGAGAGAAGACGGCACATGGCAGGTCGCCAGCCTGCACGACGCCCGTGAGGCGAAGAGGGAGCACCCAGGGGGTTGCACACGCCTCTTCGGCGGCCTTCAGCGCGAGCAGGGATGCGCGTCGAAGTCCGCGAGGCTCAGGACAATGGGCTGACTCCGGGCCGCGGCTTCCTCGGCGTGTGTCACGGCGCCCGCTTCGCGCAATCGCTGGATCAGCCGATCCCTGCGCGGGCGGATCCGTTCGATGAAACACTCCGGATGTTCCCGCTGCGCCCCGCCCAGGCCCGCCATGGAGGTGAGCAGTGCGGCCTCCGCGAACGTGATGTCCGCGGTCTCCTTCGCCAGGTAGCGCCGCGCCCCCTCGGACACGCCGACGACGTCATGTCCCAGCGTCACGTGCCGCGCCTGGAAGGCCAGCAGCTCTTCGGCGCTCCAGTGGCGCGTCAGCCAGATACCCAGCGCCAGACGCTGGGACGACTTCAAGTGGAACGGCTGGCCCGTGGGTGATGGGTGGGCCGCCCAGGAACTCGCGACCGCGTTCGCCAGATTCCAGCCCGAAGGCGGGGGCGGCAGCGAGCCGAACACGAGGGGGCGTGAAACCTTTGCCACGGCGGTCCAGGCCCACACCGGCTCCACCGTCAGGGTGTCTCCGGGTTCGAACAGGCTCCACCACGTCCGGGCGAAATTCGCGGGGAGCCTGTCGGTGGCTTCCGGCGGTGTGGGCAGTCCTGGCAGGCGGTGGAGTTCAAGCCGGTAGAACCCCTCCATCGCGGCCAGGAGCCCCACGCCCACGAGGCCCAGGCCCCACAGCCCGAGGCCCAGCAGCCGCATCCGTTGCCGCCAACGCGCGCGCAAGTGCATGCCGGGCCCCGGTTGCAGGACACAGGCCAGGGCCCCTGCCACGCGTCCGGTGTCCAGCAGGCGGGCTTCCGCGACATGGGCGTCCTTCCTCGTCGAGTCTTCACGCCGGTTCTGTGCTGTCCTCCGGTCCGGAAGGGAGCGTGCGTGGGCGGACGGGAAGGGCATGGGGTGGTGGGCCGCAAGGGCGCACGGCTGCCACGCAGCGCGAGCGTCCTCGCCTGGCCGCTCACGCTCGTCGTCGCCGCGGGCCTGGGGCTGTTGCTCTACGTCGCCACCACCAGCCTGCCGTACCTCATCGCCTCTCCCGCCGGTGACGCGCACCTGGGCGCGCTCAATGACTGTCTGTCACGGCAGCTCGCCGGGGCCACGCGCCTGGGCTGGGCCGTGGCGCCCGATGCTTCACGCGCGGCGGTGTTCGGTCCCCGCGTCGTCGCCGTCTGTGGCGAGAAGGGCAAACACTCGCGGCTGGAGTTTCCCGGCGCCACCGCGCTCGCCTTCGACGGAGAGCGGACGCTGTGGGTCGCCGCCGGAGGCCATCTGCTGCGCGAGCGCGACGGGCTGCTCCAGCAGGTGGGGGACATCACTCCGCCGGAGGAGCTCGTCGGCCACGCGGGTGGGGTGATCGCGCTGGATGCCGCCGGACAGCTCGTCTCCGTGGCCCCGGATGGCAAGGTGCTGGGGCAGGCGCAGGTGCCAGGAACCGGAGGCCGGCTCTCCGTGGGGCCCGGTGGCGTGCTGGCGGCGGTGGAGTGGGGCGGAGGGGTCCTCGTCTATGAGGCCCGCACGCTCGCGCTCGTGCGCGCGGAGGCCCCGTGCGCGGTGGAGTTCCTCTGGTGGCTGGACACCCCGGATCAGATCCTGCTGCGCTGTGGGGCGACCGAGGAAGCGCCACCCCCCGCCGCGCTCCGCTTCGATGTCCGCTCCGGAGCCCGCCAGGAGGTGCCCGACCGCACCCGCGCGCCTGCCCGGCGACTCCCGGGGCGAGCACTGTACGTCCAGGGGTGTGACGGCTTCCCCTGCACCGCCACGCCTCCCTGAAGCTGTTATGGGAAGGCTCCCGTCCGGGGCTTCCGGGGATGCAGTGACCTGGGGTCATTCTGACGTTCAGTGCCCGACAAAAGGGTGCTGGTGACCCAGGCTTTGCATTCGACAAGCCCGCGAACTCCCTGGAGATTCATGGGTTCGCAGGTCGTTTTTACAGCTCCCGCCGCAACGCTTCAGCCGATCAGGGGTTTCATTCGTGGACGACACCAAGGTTTCCAGCTCCTCCGCTCCCCGCAAGCGCCCCAACGGGCGCAAGACGCAGGCAGCCGCCGCGGCCCAGGAGGGCACGTCCCCCGGGGCCCGGTCGCCTGCCAACGTCGCGGCCAACCGGCTGAGCACCGCGAGCGCCTCCCAATCCGCCGAGCCCGCCACCTCCCGGCGGGCCCCTGCCCGGGGACGCAACGGCAACAGCCGGAACGCCCCCGAGGACACCACGCGCGCGGGCGGGCCTCCGCCGCTCCAACGACTGCTGGCGGCGCTGCGGGCCGTGCAGGGCGGTGACTTCTCCGTGCGGCTGCCTTCGGGCGCGCAGGACGTGGTGATGGATGAGATCGCCCGCGCGTTCAACGCGGTGGTGACGCTCAACTCCACGCTCACCCACGAGATCGTCCGGGTGGAGCGCGTCGTCGGCCGCGAGGGCCGCATGGGCGAGCGCGTGACGCTGGGCGATGTGCGCGGCGACTGGGCCACCAGCGTGCAGTCCATCAACGCGCTCATCGGCGACCTGGTGCAGCCCACCACGGAAGTCGCCCGCGTGCTGGTGGCGGTGGCCGAAGGCGACCTCACCCAGAAGATGGCGCTGGAGATCGACGGCCAGCCGGTGAAGGGCGAGTTCCTGCGCATCGGCACCACCGTGAACGCGATGGTGGATCAGCTCAACAGCTTCGCCGCCGAAGTGACGCGCGTCGCGAAGGAAGTCGGCACGGAAGGCAAGCTGGGCGGTCAGGCCGCCGTGTCGGGCGTGTCCGGCGTGTGGAAGGACCTCACGGACAACGTGAACGTCCTCGCCGGCAACCTCACCGCGCAGGTGCGAAACATCGCGGAGGTGACGACGGCCGTCGCGCGCGGAGACCTGTCGCGCAAGATCACCGTGGATGTGAAGGGCGAGGTGCTGGAGCTCAAGAGCACCATCAACACGATGGTGGATCAGCTCAACAGCTTCGCCTCCGAAGTGACCCGCGTCGCGCGCGAGGTCGGCACCGAAGGCAAGCTGGGCGGACAGGCCGCCGTGTCGGGCGTGTCCGGTACGTGGAAGGACCTCACGGACAACGTGAACTTCATGGCGTCCAACCTCACGACGCAGGTGCGCGGCATCGTGAAGGTCGTGACGTCGGTGGCCAACGGCGACCTCACCCAGAAGCTGATGGTGCCGTCGCAGGGTGAAATCGCCGCGCTGGGCGCCACGCTCAACAACATGACGGACACGCTCAACGTGTTCGCGCAGCAGGTGACCAGCGTCGCGCGCACGGTGGGCGTGGAGGGCAAGCTGGGCGCCCAGGCCCAGGTGCCCGGCGCCGCGGGGACGTGGAAGGACCTCACGGACAACGTGAACCTGATGGCGTCCAACCTCACCAGCCAGGTGCGAAACATCGCGGAGGTCTCCACCGCCGTCGCCAATGGCGACCTGTCGCGGAAGATCACCGTGGACGTGAAGGGCGAGGTGCTGGAGCTCAAGAGCACGCTCAACACGATGGTGGACCAGCTCCGCGCGTTCGCCTCCGAAGTGACGCGCGTCGCGAAGGAAGTCGGTACGGACGGCAAGCTGGGCGGTCAGGCCGCGGTGCCCGGCGTCGCCGGCACGTGGAAGGACCTCACGGACAACGTGAACAGCATGGCCTCCAACCTCACCACGCAGGTGCGAAACATCGCGCTGGTGACGACGGCGGTGGCCACGGGTGACCTGTCCAAGAAGATCACCGTGGATGCGCGCGGAGAGATTCTGGAGCTGAAGAACACCATCAACACGATGGTGGACCAGCTCAACAGCTTCGCCTCCGAAGTGACCCGCGTCGCGCGCGAGGTCGGTACGCACGGCAAGCTGGGAGGTCAGGCCGACGTGAAGGGCGTGTCCGGCACGTGGAAGGACCTCACGGACAACGTGAACTTCATGGCGTCCAACCTCACCACCCAGGTGCGAGGCATCGCCAAGGTCGTGACGGCGGTCGCGAACGGCGACCTCACCCAGCGCCTGAAGATGGAGGCGAAGGGCGAGGTGGCGGAGCTCGCGGACACCATCAACGCGATGACCCAGACGCTCTCCATCTTCGCGCAGCAGGTGACGGACGTGGCGCGCACGGTGGGCGTGGAAGGCAAGCTGGGCGCCCAGGCCGTGGTGCCGGGCGTTGCCGGCACGTGGAAGGACCTCACCAACAACGTGAACCTGTTGGCGAACAACCTCACCGACCAAGTCCGTAACATCGCGGAGGTGACGACGGCCGTCGCGAAGGGCGACCTGTCGCGGAAGATCACCGTCGATGCGAAGGGCGAGGTGCTGGAGCTCAAGAGCACCATCAACACGATGGTGGACCAGCTCCGCGCGTTCGCCGCCGAAGTGACGCGTGTCGCGAAGGAAGTCGGCACGGACGGCAAGCTGGGCGGTCAGGCCGACGTGAAGGGCGTGTCCGGCGTGTGGAAGGACCTCACGGACAACGTGAACAGCATGGCCTTCAACCTCACCACCCAGGTGCGAGGCATCGTCAAGGTCGTGACGGCGGTGGCCGACGGCGACCTGTCCCAGAAGCTGGTGATGGAGGCGAAGGGTGAAATCGCGGCGCTCGCGGACACCATCAACGCGATGACGCAGACGCTGTCCGTCTTCGCGCAGCAGGTGACGGACGTGGCGCGCACGGTGGGCGTGGAAGGCAAGCTGGGCGCCCAGGCGGAGGTGCCGGGTGTCGCCGGCACGTGGAAGGACCTCACCAACAACGTGAACCTGCTGGCCAACAACCTCACGGCCCAGGTGCGAAACATCGCGGAGGTGACGACGGCCGTCGCCAACGGCGACCTGTCGAAGAAGATCACCGTCGATGCGAAGGGCGAGGTGCTGGAGCTCAAGAGCACCATCAACACGATGGTGGACCAGCTCCGCGCGTTCGCCGCCGAAGTGACGCGCGTCGCGAAGGAAGTCGGTACGGAAGGCAAGCTGGGCGGTCAGGCCGACGTGAAGGGCGTGTCCGGCGTGTGGAAGGACCTCACGGACAACGTGAACGTCCTCGCCGGCAACCTGACGGACCAGGTGCGAAACATCGCCAAGGTGACGACGGCGGTCGCGAACGGCGACCTGTCGCAGAAGATCACCGTGAGCGTGAAGGGCGAGGTGCTGGAGCTGAAGAACACCATCAACACGATGGTGGACCAGCTCCGCGCGTTCGCCTCCGAAGTGACGCGCGTCGGCAAGGAAGTCGGTACGGAAGGCAAGTTGGGTGGTCAGGCCGCGGTGCCCGGTGTCGCGGGCGTGTGGAAGGACCTCACGGACAACGTGAACGTCCTCGCCGCGAACCTCACCGACCAGGTGCGCAACATCGCCAAGGTGACGACGGCGGTGGCCTACGGCGACCTGTCACAGAAGATCTCCGTCGAGGCGAAGGGTGAAATCCTGGAGCTGAAGAGCACCATCAACACGATGGTGGACCAGCTCCGAGCGTTCGCTTCCGAAGTGACCCGCGTCGCGAAGGAAGTGGGTACGGACGGCAAGCTGGGCGGTCAGGCCGCGGTGCCGGGAGTCGCCGGTACGTGGAAGGACCTCACGGACAACGTGAACAGCATGGCCTCCAACCTCACCAGCCAGGTGCGAAACATCGCGCTGGTGACGACGGCGGTCGCGAACGGTGACCTCTCCAAGAAGATCACCGTCGATGCGAAGGGCGAGATCCTGGAGCTGAAGAACACCATCAACACGATGGTGGACCAGCTCAACAGCTTCGCCTCCGAAGTGACCCGCGTCGCTCGCGAGGTGGGCGCCGAAGGCAAGCTGGGCGGTCAGGCGGAAGTGAAGGGCGTGTCCGGCACGTGGAAGGACCTCACGGACAACGTGAACTTCATGGCCCGCAACCTGACGACGCAGGTGCGCGGCATCGTGAAGGTCGTGACGGCGGTCGCCAACGGCGACCTCAAGCAGAAGCTGGTGGTGGACGCGAAGGGCGAAGTGGCCGCGCTCGCGGAGACCATCAACAACATGACCGACACGCTGGGCATCTTCGCGGAGCAGGTGTCCTCCGTGGCCCGCGAGGTGGGCGTGGAAGGAAAGCTGGGCGGCCAGGCCCGCGTGCCCGGTGTCGCAGGCACGTGGAAGGACCTCACGGACAACGTGAACTTCATGGCCTCCAACCTCACCACGCAGGTGCGCGGCATCGTGCGCGTGGTGACGGCGGTCGCGAACGGCGACCTGACGCAGAAGCTCATCGTGGACGCGAAGGGCGAGGTGGCGGCGCTCGCGGACACCATCAACAACATGACCGACACGCTGGGCACCTTCGCGGAGCAGGTCTCCACGGTGGCCCGCGAGGTGGGTATCGAGGGAAAGCTGGGCGGCCAGGCCCGCGTGCCCGGTGCGCGCGGCACGTGGCGACAGTTGACCGACAACGTGAACCAGTTGGCCGGCACGCTGACCAGCCAACTGCGCGCCATCTCCGACGTCGCCACCGCCGTGACGAAGGGCGATCTGACCCGCAGCATCACGGTCGTCGCCGAGGGCGAGGTCGCGGCGCTGAAGGACAACATCAACCAGATGATCGTCAACCTGCGTGAGACCACGCAGAAGAACCAGGAACAGGACTGGCTCAAGACGAACCTGGCGAAGTTCAGCGGCATGATGCAGGGCCAGAAGTCCCTGGATGCCGTCAGCCGCCTCATCATGAGCGAGCTGACCCCGCTGGTGTCCGCGCACCACGGCGCCTTCTTCCTCTCCGATGCCGAGGGCGGCGTGCCGGCCCTCAAGCTCACCAGCACCTACGCGTACCGGGAGCGCAAGCACCTGGCGAACCGCTTCCGGCTGGGCGAGGGACTCGTCGGCCAGTGCGCGCTGGAGAAGAAGACCATCCTCCTGACGCGCGTGCCGTCGGACTACATCACCATCGCGTCGGGCCTGGGTGAGGCCGCGCCGCTCAACATCATCGTCCTGCCCGTGCTCTTCGAGGGCGAGGTGAAGGCCGTCATCGAGCTGGCGTCCTTCCACCCGTTCAGCGCCATCCACCAGATCTTCCTCGATCAACTGACGGAGACCATTGGCGTCGTGCTGAACATGATCATGGCGAACATGCGCACGGAGACCCTTCTCTCCGAGTCGCAGCGCCTGACGCAGGAACTCCAGAGCCAGTCGCGCGAGCTCACCCAGCAGCAGGACGAACTCAAGCGCACCAACATCGAGCTGGAGGACAAGGCGAAGGAGCTGGCGGACCAGAACACCCGCGTGGAGGAGAAGAACCGCGAGGTGGAGCTGGCGCGCGTCAGCCTGGAGGAGAAGGCGGAGCAGCTCACCATCATCTCCAAGTACAAGAGCGAGTTCCTGGCCAACATGAGCCACGAATTGCGCACGCCGCTCAACTCGCTGCTCATCCTCGCGAAGCTGCTGTCGGACAACAAGGACGGCAACCTGTCCAACAAGCAGGTGGAGTACGCCAACACCATCTACGCGTCCGGCGGGGACCTGCTCAGCCTCATCAACGAGATCCTCGACCTGTCCAAGGTGGAGGCGGGCAAGATGCAGGTGGAGCCCCGGGACATCGTCCTCACGGAGCTCAACCAGTTCATCGAACGCAGCTTCCGCCCGGTGGCGGACCAGAAGGGCCTCTCCTTCCACGTGGAGGTGCTGTCGGGCACGCCGCGCCACGTGCGCACGGACCCGCAGCGGTTGCAGCAGGTGCTCAAGAACCTGCTGTCCAACGCCTTCAAGTTCACCGACGAGGGCGGCGTGAAGCTCACGGTGCGCCTGGCGGAGAAGTCCATGCGCTTCGACCACGAGGCGCTGCGCCGTTCGCGCCACGTGCTCGCCTTCGCGGTGAAGGACAGTGGCATCGGCATCGCGAAGGACAAGCAGCGCATCATCTTCGAGGCGTTCCAGCAGGCGGACGGCTCCACCGCGCGCAAGTACGGCGGCACGGGCCTGGGCCTGTCCATCAGCCGGGAGATCGCGAAGCTGCTGGGCGGCGAAATCCGTCTGGAGAGCGAGCCCGGCAAGGGCAGCACGTTCACCCTCTACCTGCCGCCGGAGTACCAGGGCGCGGACGAGGACGGCACCGCGCAGACGTCCGACCCAGCGGTGCGCGCGCTGGGCTCCGCGACAGAGCCGCTCGTCGTCATCCCGGCCCCGCTCGCGCCGCTGCCGCCTCCGCAGCCGACCACGGCGGAGAAGGAAGGGCACGTGCTGGACGCCGCGCTGCCCCCGCAGGTGGAGAGCCCGCACGCCCCCGTCGTCGTGGAGGATGACCGCGAGCACATCCGCGAGGGCGACCGCACCCTGCTCATCATCGAGGACGACCTGAAGTTCGCCCGCATCATGGTGCAGATGGCGCGCGAGAAGGGCTTCAAGGCCCTGGTGGCCACGCGCGGCGACAGCGGCCTCGCGATGGCGCACGAGTACCAGCCGGACGCCATCACCCTGGACATCCAGTTGCCCGTGGTGGACGGCTGGAGCGTGTTGGACCGGCTCAAGCGCAACCCGCGCACGCGCCACATCCCCGTCCACATCATCAGCGTGATGGACAAGCACCTGGGCAACACGCAGGGCGCGTTCGGCTACCTCACCAAGCCCGTGAGCAAGGAGGGCCTGGAGCGCGTCTTCGGCCAGCTCTCCCGCTTCCTGGAGCGCCGCGAGCGACGGCTGCTGGTCATCGAGGACGACGACGTGCAGCGCAACAGCCTCACCCAGTTGCTCAGCGACGGCGGCGACGTGCAGGTCACCGCGGTGGCGACGGGCCAGGAGGCCCTCCAGAAGCTGGAGGAGAACGAGTACGACTGCCTCGTCATCGACCTGCTGCTGCCCGACATGGACGGCATCAAGCTGGTGGAGGAGGTCAAGACGCAGCAGCGCTTCCGCGACCTGCCCATCGTCGTCTACACCGGCCGCGAACTGACGCCGAAGGACGAGGCCCGCCTGCGCCGTTACACCGGCAGTGTCATCCTGAAGAGCGGCGCGAAGAGCCCCGACCAGCTTCTCAGCGACACGGCGTTGTTCCTGCACCGCCTGGACGAGAATCTTCCGGCGCGCGCGCGTGCGGCCCTGGCGCAGCGCAACGACCAGGACGCCCCGCTGTCCGGCAAGAAGGTGCTGCTGGTGGATGACGACATGCGCAACATCTTCGCGCTCACCAGCGTGCTGGAAAATCACAGCATGCAGGTGGTCTTCGCGGAGAACGGGCGGGCCGCCATCGAGATGCTGGGCCATCACCCGGACGTGGACGTCGTGTTGATGGACGTGATGATGCCGGAGATGGACGGCTACGAGACCATGCGTGCCATCCGCAAGGACCCCAAGTACGCCAGCCTCCCCATCATCGCCGTGACGGCCAAGGCGCTGAAGGACGACCGCGAGAAGTGCATGGCGGCCGGCGCGAGCGACTACCTGCCCAAGCCGGTGGACACCGACAAGCTCCTGGAACTGGTTCGTCTGTGGGTGAGTGCTTGAAACTCAACGGCGGCGATCCACTTCGGGGCCCCCTTTGCACTTCCGTCTGGAAGGGGGCGGCCCTAGCCTTGCTCGCTGTGTCCCGGGTCCTTGGCCCACGCGCTCCCCCGTCGCGCACATGAACTCCACAGAAACCACTCCGGAACGTCCCCAGGAAGCCGCGCACCCCCCGCGCGCGGCCATCCTGATGGTGGATGACCACCCGGCGAACCTGCTGGCCCTGGAGGCCATCCTGGAGCCGTTGGGCCAGGAGCTGGTGAAGGCCACCAGCGGCGAGGACGCCCTCAAGCAACTGCTCCAGCGCGACTTCGCGGTCATCCTGATGGACGTGCAGATGCCGGGCCTGGACGGGTTCCAGACGGCCGCGCTCATCAAGCAGCGCGAGCGCACGCGCACCATCCCCATCATCTTCCTCACCGCGCTCAGCCGCGACGCGGCCCACGTCTTCAAGGGCTACGCGCACGGCGCGGTGGACTACCTGCTCAAGCCCTTCGACCCGGAAATCCTCCGCTCGAAGGTCAGCGTCTTCGTGGACCTGTTCCTCAAGGAGCAGCAGCTCCAGCGGCAGGCGACGCTGTTGCGTCAGCGCGACCGGGAGATGCTGGAGCGCCAGGGCGCGCTGCGCTACCGGCGCCTCACGGAGTCGCTGCCGGAAATCATGTGGGCGGCGAGGGCGGACGGGTCGCTGACGTACGCCAACCGGGCCTGGCGTGACTACACCGGCCACCAGGAGGGCTATGAGCTGTCGCTCGCCACCTTCCTGCAGGACGTGCACCCGGCGGACCGCGAGCGGATGAGCGGCGTGTGGGGCGAAGCGCTGGAGCGCGTGCAGGGCAGCGCGAACGAGTTCCGCCTGCGGCGCAAGGACGGCGTCTACCGCTGGCACCTGGCGCGGGCGGTGCCGGAGCACGACGAGCACGGAGCGCTGGTGGGCTGGCTGGCCATCGCGACGGACATCGACGACAAGCGCCGCGCGGAGGAGACGCTGGGGCGCTTCAAGACGACGCTGGACGCGACGCTGGACTGCGTCCTGATGTTCTCCCCGGACACGCTCACGCTCGCGTACGCGAACGCGGGCGCGGCCAAGCAGTTGAACGCCGGCGTGGATGAGCTGGTGGGCCTGTCGGTGCTGGAGGTGGAGAGCGCCTTCGACGAGACGGGTTTCCGCAAGCTGCTGGCGCCGCTGATGTCCGGCACGCTGCCGTCGCAGACCTATTCCACCAACCACCGCCGCCGCGACGGTTCCGAGGTCCCGGTGGAGGTGGTGCTCCAGTACGTGGCGGAGGGCGAGGGCCCGGGCCGCTTCATCTCCGTGGCGCGCGACATCACCGAGCGTCAGCGCGC
Organism: Corallococcus terminator; assembly: GCF_003611635.1. GTDB lineage: Bacteria > Myxococcota > Myxococcia > Myxococcales > Myxococcaceae > Corallococcus > Corallococcus terminator. The sequence continues at coordinate 15,294 of NZ_RAVZ01000136.1, forward strand.
GGAGACGGCGCTGCGGTTGGCGAGCGAGGCGAAGGACGCGTTCCTCGCCGCCGCGAGCCACGAGCTGCGCACGCCGCTGGCCGCGGCGAAGGGGCACGCGCACCTGGCGCTGCTCAAGCTGGGAGGCCAGACGGAGGCCGGGCCCGGCAAGTCGTTGCAGATCATCAACCGGCAGATCGACCGCATGGCGAAGTTGGTGGAGGACCTGCTGGACATCAGTCGGTTGCAGGCGGGACGGCTGTCATTGGAGCTGGAGCCGTTTGATTTGTCGCAACTGGTGCTGGAGACGCGGGACCGGATGGCGGTGCTGTCGCAGACGCACGAGCTGAAGGTGGAGGTCCCCGAGCACCTGGAAGGCACGTGGGACCGGGGGCGGTTGGACCAGGTGCTGACGAACCTCTTGTCCAACGCCATCCGCTATTCGCCCGAGGGCGGGGTCGTGCTGGTGCGCGTGGTGGCGGAGGGTGACAGCGGCGTGCACCTGTCCGTGAAGGACCAGGGCGTGGGCATCCCCAGCGAGAAGCAGCGCCTCATCTTCGAGCGCTTCGGTCGCGCGCACGGCAGCAAGTACGGCGGGCTGGGGCTGGGGCTCACCATCAGCCAGGGCATCGTGGAGCAGCACGGCGGCCGCATCTGGGCGGAGTCGGTGGGCACCATTGGCCAGGGCTCCACCTTCAACGTCTGGCTGCCCCGCCGCACGGAGACCCAGTCGGCGACGCCGACGGACGTTTCGCGCACCCCGAGCTGAAGGGACGCGACGGCGCGCCCCGGTGGGACGCGGCTGCGTTCGAGGAGGACGCAGCCGGGGGCCCGGATGGGACGGGGCTCCTGGGGCGCGGGCGCGGCACGGCGCGTGCTCTGTTGGGGCTCAGGAGGCTTCATGGCCACGCGCCCCAACATCCTCGTCCTGACGGTTGATCAGCTCCAGTTCCCCCGGTTCGCCTACGGCCCTGACGGCGGCTTCCTGCCGGGCATCAAGGACATCCTGGGCTTCGTGAACGAAGAGGGGAAGGAGAACCCCTTCCGGAAGTTCTTCCCCGGCTTCGCGGCGCTCCAGAAGAACGCGGCGGTGTTCCGCAACCACACCATCGCGGCCTCGGCCTGCACGCCGAGCCGGTCGGTCATCTACACGGGGCAGTACGGCACGCGCACGGGCGTGACGCAGACGGACGGCCTGTTCAAGAGTGGCGACGCGGCGGCCTTCCCCTGGCTCGCGGCGGACGGGATTCCGACGCTGGGGCACTGGTTCCAGAAGGCCGGCTACCACACGCACTACTTCGGCAAGTGGCACGTGAGCAATCCGCCGGAGCATTCGCTGAAGCGGTACGGATTCGAGGACTGGGAGCTGTCGTACCCGGAGCCGCACGGGGCCTCCGTCAACAACCTGGGGGCCTTCCGCGACATCGGCTTCGCGGACCTCGCGTGTGACTTCCTGCGCCGGATGGCGTTGGGACAGCCCTACAACCGGGCGTTGGCGAACCAGTCCTATTCCGCGCCCCGGGCGGCGCCGCCGGATGGGGAGACGCAGCCGTGGCTCGCGGTCGCGTCGTTCACGAACCCCCACGACATCGCGACGTATCCCATCCTGCCGAGGCAGTTGGATCCGAACTCCACCAAGCTGCGGCCCCTGAATGTTCCGGCCGTGACGTCGTGGTCCACCACGCCCGTGGGAGGCACCTTCACGATGCCGCTGAATCCGCAGGAGTTCCCGCAGGAGAACGCGCATGTGCCGACGAACCTGCGCGACACCCTGGAGAACAAGCCGAGCTGCCAGCGGGACTACGCCTACAAGGTGGGCCTGGCGCTCGCGTCGAAGACGGGGCTGACGCTGCACCAGGCGAACGAGGCCATCGACCCGGTGCAGGTCACCCTCAACTCCGGCATTCCCTTCCAGCTCACGGCGGACCCGGAAGAGGCGGCGCTGCGCTTCCAGCAGTACTACGCGTGGTTGATCCACCTGGTGGATGGGCACATCGCGCGCGTGCTCCAGACGCTCGACGACACGGGCCTGCGGAAGAACACCCTGGTGGTGTTCCTCTCCGACCACGGCGAATACGGCGCGGCCCACGGCTACCTGATGGAGAAGTGGCACGCGTCCTACCAGGAGGCGCTGCACGTGCCGCTGGTGGTGCAGTTCTCGGAGGAGCAGCCGACGCGGCAGATTGAAGCGCTCACGAGCCATGCGGACATCGTGCCCACGCTGCTGGGACTGGCGGGCATTCCGAACGAGGAGGTCGCGGCGATTCGCACCGACCTGAGGCTGCACCGCCCGGTGCCGCCGTTCGTCGGCGCGGACCTGAGCCCGCTGGCGCGCGGCGAGTCCCACACCGTGTTGGAGTCCGACGGGACGCCGCGAGAGGGCGTGCTCTTCATCACCGACGATGAAATCACGGAGCCGCTGCCGCGCACCGGGGACCCGCACCAGGTGCACGACGCGGCCCTGTTCTCGGTGTACACGCGCGCGGTGGATGCGCTGCGCGACGGGAGCACGCGGGCGGGCCATGTGCCCGGGTTGAAGCCCGGCGCGGTGTGCCAGCCGAACCACGTCCGCTGCGTGCGCACGCCGCGCTGGAAGCTGGCGCGCACGTTCGACCCCTCCGGCGAGTACGCGGACCAGTGGGAACTCTACGACCTCCAGACCGACCCGCTGGAGATGGAGAACCTCGTCGTCTACGACGCTCCCTTCCCGACGCTGATTGAAGTGCTGCCGAAGGGGCTGCCCCGCGCGGAGGTGGAGGAGGCCGCGAGGGCGACGCACGCGCTGCTCGGGAAGTACGAGGAGGAGAAGTTGTCGCCCTGGCCGAAGGTGCTCTGAAAGTCCTGGGACCGGCGCCTCTAACGGCAGAGGCGCCGGAGCCAGGTGTATTCGTAGCGCGGGGGGAGGCCAGCGCGCTCCTCGTAGAGGAAGGGCTCCAGCTTGAGCGCCAGTGCCCGGTACTGCGGCGGGATGCCGCCCTGCTGGAGGTCGATGGCTTCGGGCCACTCGCTCAAGGAGATGAGCAGGCGTTGGCTGTCCAGAGGGAGGAGAACGACCTCGGGGAAGGGAAGGGCCTGCCTCATGCCCTCGATGCCGCCGAGCTGGCCGAGCAGGGGCTGGCCCAGGAAGGTGAGCCAGGAGGCGCTCCGGGCGTGGGTGCCGATGACCGCGCTCGTATTGCTCACGTGGTCAAGGTCGAGGCCCAGGTAGCGCTCACGGAGCGTGTCGAGAAGGTCCCAATCGCCCGCTCCCCAGTATCCGTGGGGTGCGACGATGGCGAAGCTGGCGTAGCCGAAGCTGAAGGGCAGCTCCCATGCCAGTTTGAAGGCCAGGGCGCGCAGGTGGTCGGGGCCATGCTCCAGCAGATACTCGGTAGGGAACGTGAAGGACACCGCAGTGGCGGGGTCTCCGCCGTAAAGCCCAACGGGCGCATCGAGTTTCTTGCCGTAATACTCGAACTGGTAGCCACCCGCTCCGCTAGGACTCTCCGACAACTCAACGCTCCAGGCGAGTCCCCAGATGCGTTCAAGCATCTTCTTGCGGATGACCTCCCAGCCTGTTTTGTCGAGGGAGTCCATGTCGCCCTCTTCCGAGACGTACCAGTTCAGTGTCTTGGGCGGGATGGCCTGAAGGAAGGTCTCCAACGCTCGCCAGATGGCGGGAGCTACCTCCTTGTGGTCGCGGTGGATGAAGAAAGACAGGACAACGCCATCACGCGCCGCGAGCGCGCCGCTCCTGGAACGAAGCTGGATATGGGGAAACGGGTCGCTCACGGAGGATTCACTCCTGTTCCTGGTGAAACGAGCAGTGCTTTCCCGCCCAATGCTTTCTCGTAGACGCTGCCTTGTTTCAGGCCAGCGTAGGGACTGTTCTCTCCATACTCGGTCCACTGCGGCGTATTTGTATCCGGGCAAGGGAACTTGAAGTCCAGGGTGAGCGCGGCCCTCAGCAGGTTGCGATCCGCGTGAAGGACGAGGTCCGGCTTGATGGTGCCCCGGAACTCCTCGCTGCAGCCCCGGGCGATGATGCTCGCCTCCTTCTCCGGGCTGATGGTCTCCACGACCCCGGCATTCAGGTAGAAGCGATAGCGTTGCTCGATGCTGTACGGCGTGGGCCAGAGTTCGTCCAGGACCTCCCGTGCGCACTCCAGGGCGAGCACGTGCTTCTGTTGCCCCAGCCGCATCGCACGGGTGATGGGTCTGCCGCATTCGTCCCAACCCACTCTCTCTCGACACTCGTCCCGTGTCGGGGGCCGCTTCTTGAAGAAGAGGGCGTTGCCCTGCTCGTCGGCATGGGCGGCGCATGCCGCGAGGCGCTCCTCAAGATCCCCCACGGCGTTGTGACTCTGCATCACGGCCATGACGGCCGGGACGTATCGGAGCAGCGTGGAGGCCGCGGCCCGGGTCGCGGCGGCCGAGGCGATTTGCTGGGCCAGGATGGCTGCGTGGTGTGCGTGCGCGGTGGTGTGAGTATCGAGGCGATAGTCCCCATGAATTGATCGTTGGGGACCACTGGCGCATGCCGCGAGCAGCGCACAGGCCAACCATGGCGGCGCGAGCTTCCTGCTCAAGGTACGGGACCCGGGTTCATTCGCGGACGGTACCGCGTGGCTTCAGGGCCGTGTGAATCCAGTTCCGACGTGGCCCTCGTAAGGGCTCACGAACGCCAACCCGGCATCCCAATCCAGGAACTTCATGCCTCTCGCCAGAAAGCATTCCAAGGTCCTCGCAGCGATCTCCGCCCTGCTCCTCTCCGCTTGTGGAGGCCATGACGATCCGAAGCCTCCGCCGGACCCGGATCCGGATCCGCCGCCTCCCCAGATGGTGGGTGATGTCGTGGCCCTGACCACGTCGGGCAAGATCGTGTCCTTCAACCGCGCGGCGCCCACCACCCTGGTGGGCTCCGTGGCGGTCACAGGGCTTCCTGCAGGCGAATCGCTGCTGGGCATCGACTACCGTCCCGCGGACTCGCAGCTCTATGGCCTCACCAGCGGCGGCAAGATCGTCACCCTCGCCCCGGAGACCGGGGTCGCCACCCTGAAGTCCACACTCGCCGCCATGTCCGGTGATGACAACCCGTTCACCGCCCTGGGCGGCACGGACTTCGCCGTGGACTTCAACCCGGTCGCCGACCGCCTGCGCGTGGTCAGCAACACCGGGCAGAACCTGCGCATCAACGTCGACACCGGGGCCACCATCACGGATGGCACCATCAACGGAGGCAACAGCGGCGCGCAGGTCTCCGGCGGGGCCTATACCAACTCCTTCGCGGAGACCGTCAGCACCCGGCTCTTCGTGCTGGATGCCGCGACTGACACCGTCTACCTCCAGGACCCTCCCAACAACGGAACACTCTCCAGCCCCGCAGCGCTGGGCGTGGATGCCTCGGCGGTGAATGGCTACGACATCGATGCGCGCACCAACATCGGCTACGCCGCACTGACGGTCGGCGGCACGACGCGGCTGTACCGCATTGCTCCGGAGAACCTGACGGCGGCCGCCACGGAACTCGCGGCCATCGGCGTGGACGAGCCCCTCAAGGGGCTGGCCCTGAAGCAGGCGACCGGGCCCGTGGTCGTGGGCCTCACCGTGGACAACCAGCTCGTCCGGTTCGCGGCCTCGGCGCCGAACACACTCCTGGCGACCGTGACGGTGTCGGGCGTGCCGGCGGGGGAGAAGCTGTTCGGCATCGATGTGCGGCCGGCCGACCGGCTGCTGTATGCCCTTTCCTCCGCGGGCAAGCTCTACACGGTGGATGCCCAGACGGGCGTGGCCACCGCGAAGTCCACCCTGACTGCGGACGCCGCTGACACCACGGAGCCTTTCACCGCGCTGGCGGGGACGCAGTTCGTCATCGACTTCAATCCGGTCGCGGACCGCCTGCGCGTGGTGAGCAACACCGGGCAGAACCTGCGCATCAACGTCGACACGGGGGCGACGACCACGGACGGTGCCATCAACCGCGCGCCCGTTGCTCCGGAAGTCTTCGGTGCGGCCTACACGAACAGTGTCGCGGGGGCCACGGCGACGACGCTGTTCGACCTGGAGCGCAACAGCAAGGTGTTGGCCCGGCAGGATCCTCCCAACAGCGGAACGCTGGTGGACGTGGGCCCGCTGGGGGTGACGTGGTTTGGCGCGGCGGGGTTCGACATTGGCGGCGGTGACAACGGATTGCCGCTGGTGGCGGGGTGCCCGACGGGCAGGGGCCCCAACTCCCTGTACCAGGTCAATCTGCTGACGGGCGCGGCCACGTTCTTCCCCCGGACCGCGACCACCGCGGAACAGGCGGCCATCGGTGGGCCCACCGGGCCGGAACTTCAGGACATCGCCATCATCTTCTGAGCGGAAACCCAAGGGCGGGCCTGGTGCTCCAGGCCCGCCTGTTTCACTGGCTGAGGCGCCGGAGCCAGTGATCAAGGTAGCTGGCAGGCCAGTCTGACCGCTTTTCGTAGAGGAAGGGCTCCAGCTTGAGCGCCAGCGCCCGGTACTGGGGCGGGATGCCTTCCCGTTCGATATCGATGGCCTCGGGCCATTCGCTCAAGGTGATGAGCAGGCGTTGGCTGTCGAGGGGGAGGAGAGCGACCTCAGGGAAGGGAAGGGCCTGTCTCAAGCCTTCGATGCCGCCGAGCTGGCCGAGCAGGGGGCGGCCCAGGAAGGTGAGCCAGGAGGCGCTCCGAGCATGGGTGCCGATGACAGACGCGGTGTGACGCAGGTCGTAGAGGTCCAAACCCAGGTAGCGGTCGCGGAGTGCGTGGAGGAGGTCCCAATCCGACGTGCTCGAGTACCCATAGGGTGCGACAACAGCGAGGCTTGCGTAACCGAAGCTGAAAGGAAGTTCCCACGCGAGCTTGAACGCCAGGGCGCGCAAGTGGTCCGGACCGTGGTCGTTCAGGTACTCGGTGGGAAAGGTGAAAGACACCGCGGTGGCGGGGTCTTTCCAAAAAGGGTCATCGATTCGGCGCCCGTAATACTCGAACTGGTAACCACCTGCGATGTCGCCTTCGCAAGCATCTTCGGACAACGCGACGCTACAGCCGGGTTTCCAAGGACGCTCAAGCATCCTCTTGCGGATGACCTCCCACCCTTTGTCATCGAGTGCGAGGGTGTCGCCATCGTCCGCGTCGTACCAGTTCAGCGACTTGGGTGGGACGGCACGAAGGTAGGTTTGTAAGGCGCGCCATACCGCTGAGAACACCTCTTCGTGGTTTCGGTGGATGAAGAAGGTGAGAACGACGCCATCACGGGCCAGGGGGAGGCCGCCGTTCGACCGCAGTCGGATGACCGGAAGGGGCTTGCTCATGGGGACACTACGATTTCTCGTGGCGAGATCATCATCGCTCGCCCACCCAAGGCCTCTTTGTAGACGCCCCCCTGATCCTTGCCCGCATGGGGGCTGCTGTCTCCATAGGGTGTCCATCGCGGCGGGTTGGTGTCAGGGCAGGGGAACTTGAAGTCCAGGGTGAGGGCTGCTTTCAGCAGGTTGCGATCCGTATGGAGGACGATGTCAGGCTTGATGCTTCCCCAGAGTTGCTCGGTGCAACCCTGGGCGATGATGCTCGCCTCCTTCTCGGGACTGATGGTCTCCACGAACCGGGCAGTGGGATAGAAGCGATAGCGCTGCTCGATGCTGAACGGCGCGGGCCACAACTCTTCCAGGACCTCCCGTGCGCACTCAAGGGCGAGCACGTGCTTCTGCTGTCCCAGTCGCATGGCCCGGGTGATGGGCCTGCCGCATTCGTCCTGGGCCAGTTCCTCAAGGCACTCCGCACGCGTCGGTGGGCGGTTGTTGAAGAAGCGGGCGTTACCCTGCTGGTCCGCATGAACCGCGCACGCCTTGAGACGCTCCTCCAGTTCCCCCACCGCGTTGTGGCTCTGCATCAAGGCGAGCATGATCGGTGCGTACTGCACCAGGATGGAGGCCCCGGCCCGAGTGGCGCCCTGGGCGGAAATCCCCTCCGCCAGCGCGGCGGCATGTCGGGCGTTCCCGACGGTGTGCGTGTCCAGGCGCAAGGCCCCATGTGCGGAACCACTGACACAGGCGGTGAGCAGGGCACACGCCACCCCCATGCACACGAACCACAGGGGCACAGGCCGTCTCTCGGAACCGGGGGCGGGAGGCACGGCGCGGACTCTACCCGGAGGCCACGCAACTGCCGGACCCAAAAGCCCGTCAGCGCTTGCCGCGAGCCAGCAGCATCACCGAGAAGAGAATGGCTGCCATTGCGCCCCACGTCAGCGGGCCCAGCGTCTCCCCCGCGAACACCACGCCCAGCAACACCGCCACCGCCGGATTCACATACGCATAGCTGGTGGCCAACGCCGGCCTCGCGTGTCGCAACAGATACGCATACGCGCTGAACGCCACCAGCGAACCAAACAACACCAGATACACGAATGAGACCACCGCGCGCAGCGGCGGCGTGCCCACCATCCGCTCCCCCAGCACCTCGCTCACGCCCAGCATCATCACGCCCGCGGTCAACATCTGCGTCGCGGGCGTCATCAGTCCCGAAGGCATCGGCAGCCGCCGGCTCCACACCGAACCGAACGCCCAGGTCAGCGGCGCCACCAGCAGCGCCACCACCGCCGCGCCGCCACCGCCCATGTCCCCGCCCAGGTTGAGCAGCGCCACACCCGCGAAGCCCAGCACCAACCCCGCCAGCTCCGCGCGCCCCGGCCGCTGCCCGAAGGCCGCGCCGAAGATGGCCGTCCACAACGGCATGCTGCCCACCACCAGCGCCGCCACGCCGGACGGCACCCCCAGGTTCTGCGCGAACACGATTCCGCCGTTGCCCATCACCAACAACAGGAAGCCCGTCGCCGCCCCCGCGCCCCACTGC
>NZ_RAVZ01000137.1 GCF_003611635.1 Corallococcus terminator
GCCCAGGGGCTTCGCTCGGGGTTCCCGGCGTTTCGCTCGAAGCGCCGGAGAAGGCCCGCAACCAGGAGCGCAGGGCCCGCATCAGGGGCGAAGAGGAAGCCGGTGGCGTGGGGGCAGCGAGCCGCGAGCCGTGCGGATCCGCCGCGCCTTCGCTTCCGCGCATTCCGGCCAGCAGTCGGGCGAACCAGCCGGGTCCCTTGGGCGAGGTGGAGGACGTGCCCTGCCCAGCGCGGGTCAGGCCTGCTTCGGGCGAAGCGCCCGTGCCAAAGAGGCGCTGCCACAACCCGGGCCCCGAGCCCGGAGCCCGCTCGCCACCGGAGGCCGAGGCATCCGGGAAGAGGGCTTCGCGCAGGCGGGCGAAGAGGCCCGCGCGGCGCACCGTCATCGCGCCTCCAGACGCCGCGCCGGGCGCTCCCCTGCCCCGCGCCGTCGTGACTTCCGAAGGGTCCTCGGACCGTGCACCGAACGCCTTGCGCAGGCGCGCGAACACCCCCTCACGCCGCACCGTCACGACTTCGGAGTCCTGCCCGGACCGTGCGCTGAACGCCTTGCGCAAGCGCGCGAACAGTCCCTCCCGGCGAGTGACGGGGAGCTCCTTGCCCGCCATGCGCGCCAGCATCCGTTCGGCCTCGGGCGCGAGCGCGGGCACCCCGGGTCCGAACGACTCGCGCGTGGGCGGCGGCAGGGGCGTCAGCACCTGCTGCATGGCCAGGGGAGGCGCGCCCAATCCCTTCACCGCCATCCGCTGCCACCCGGACACGTCCAACCACGTCCCCGGCTCCAACTGTCGGGCTTCCCCCGGCACGTGCAGCCGCGCGGCCCCCGCGAGCACCAGCACGATGGCGCCCGGCGGCGGCGCCAATCGCTCGCGATCCTTCGGGGTGAGCGGCGCGCTGGTGAGCACGCCGGACTCCAGCACCAGGGGCAGTCCCGGCGCGGACTCCACGGCGACCTTGAGGGGCGTCGCCAACCGCAGCAGATAGCCTCCGGACAGCATCCAGACGGAAGCCCCGGGCCTCCAGGCGGCCAGCACGCGGCGGCGGGCCTCGACCACGCCCAGCGCTCCGGAATGGAACCAGAAGGCCGCCGCCACCACCGTCCCCCGGTGCACATGGGCCCGGGGACGCAGGACTCCTGCTCCGGCGCTCACGGCGTGGCCTCCGGGACGGCGCGGTAGAGGACGGTCGCCTCCATCAGGTCCCACACCACCAGCTCGCCCTTCTTCGTCAGCCAGCCGAACACGGGCTGCCCGTGGCTCGCATGCGCCTGCACCACGTCGTCCGTGGCGGCCACCAGCGTCCGGGGCGCGTGCTCCGAGAAGAAATGGAACGTGCGCCGGTCCGGATCCAGCGCGAGCACGCCCGGAGGCGAGGGCGCGGGCGGATGCACCACCCCCACCACCCGGTACGCCGAGGGCACCACGATCTGCGTCACGCCCAGGTCCAGGAACAGCCGCCAGTTCTCTTCCTGATGGCGCACCGCGAGCAGCCCCGCGTCGGGATGGGCTCCGGAAGGCGAGTAGCCGAAGTACGCCTCACCATGCCGGGCGTTGAGCGGCACCATGCGGGTCGGCGTCTCGTCCAGCACCCCGAGCTGCGCGACGTACAGCTTCTCCGACACCTTCTGGGGACGGACCACGTAGACGGGTTTGGACCGGACCTCGGCCAGCGCGGAGACCTCCGCCGCCACGTAGCCGAAAAACGGGCTCCCCCCCGGGCCCGGCGGCGGCAGGTGGACCAGATGATCCTCCGCGGTCTTCATCCAGAGGTGTTCCTGCCCGTTCCCATCCAACCCGCTCACGAGCACCAGGGGCGGCGCGCCCGGAGGAGGATCCGGCCGCTCCTCCTCCTCCAGGGCCTCGTAGCGAACCTTGCGGAACCCCTTCGAGGTACGCACCTGCCCGTGCATCACGTAGTCGTCGCCGTGACGCGCCAGCACCAACAGTCCGCCCGAATACCGCCACCCTGCCGCGATGACGCGCTGGCCTCCGGGGACATGGACGCGCCGGGGCTTGGGCACGGTGGCGCGAGGCGAATGGGGCACCGCCATCGCCGCGACACTGCCGTCCGCGTGGTGCAGCAAGAGGCGCCGACCGTCGCCGGAGAAGGCGAAGCCACGCAGGCCCCGGTCCGCGCGCGTCCACACCGGCGCGGGCCTGGGGCGCTCGAACGGGTTGCGCAAAAGGCGGATGCAGTCATCCGGCGGAGGAAGCTCCAGCACCACCGACCGGGCGACCTGGGCCGCGGGCCGCACGTCCACCGTGAGGCGGTGCGCGCCGGGCTCCAGGGGTTCGGACACCTCGATGCGGGACATGCCTTCCGCGCCCGCGAGCCGTGACAGGCGAGGGGCGCCCACCAGCCACGCATCCCCGGGTGACACATGGAGGTCCAGCGCCACGCGCCACGCGTCCAGGTGGTTCGCCGTGGCGGGTTCGATGGAGCGGGCCTCCAGCCACCTCATGAGCGAGCGCACCTCCAGGCCCGTGTGCGTTTCGGATCCAGGCGAGGACTGGAGCACGCCCCAGGTGAACGCGGCGCCCGCGGCTTCGGCCCGGCGCGCGAGGACGACGAGCAGCGCGAGGTGCGCGATGCGCGGCAGCCCCAGTTGATCCGGTCCCGCGTCCAGCAGCACCACCGTGCGCCGTGCCCCTTGCGGTTGCCGGAACGCGGGCTTGAGGAAGGACAGCTCCCCGAACGCCGCGCGGCGCACCAGCTCGTCGGGAGCCTCCAGCGCCCAAAGCCATTCACTGACGAGCAGCCGTTCGAAGGGCCCTCTGCGGGCAAGCCCGTCATAACCCTGGGGCTCGCCACCCTCGGCCTCGCCGCGAGGCCGCAGCCCGCCCAACGCCGCCGCCAGCCGCGCCACGTGCGGTCCCAGATGGAGCGCGAGGTCGTCCGGGAAGAGGGACAGTTGCGCCGCCCAGGGGCGCAGGATGGGGGGAAGCGCGGTCACGCCACGCCCTCCGGAGGCGCGAGCCACGCCAGCAACGAAGCGCGCACGACCCGCTGGGCCGCGCCCACCGGCACCAGTTGCCCGGAAGCCGGCAGCACGGCGAGCGGCGAATCCCCCTGCCCCGCGAGCAGCGCGCGCTCCAACAGGGACACCGCCACCTCCGGCTCTAGCGCGCACGGCAGCAGGAGCCCGGGGGCGAGCGGATCGCGTCCCAGGTACACCACGCCCTCTACCCACGGTAGCGATTCAGCGTTCCCCAGGAGCACGAGCACATCCGGGCCCGCGACGCCGCTCCAGGTCCCAAGCGTCGCGTCATCCGCCCGTGCTGCCCGTGCGCCCAGTGCACGCGCGACCGAACCCAGGCCGGCGACGGCGACGGGCTCCAGGGGCAGGGCCCTGGGACGCCAGCGCACGGGAAGTCCCGCGACGACGAACTCCGGCTCCGGCGGCGGCCTCATGACGCCCGGCTTTCTCCCAACGACGGGTGGCACCGCGCCAGGAGCAAGGAAATGACCCGCACGGCTGAACCGGCGCGACGCCCGTCAATCACCCCCGCAGTCTAGTCAGCTCCGGCCTATGCCGGATACGGGACCGCGCCGCGCATTGAATCCAGCGCGTCCCCACACCCCACGAAACCCCATGGATCCAGAGACGACGACCTACCCCGAAAGGTAGTTGCCAATCATGAGAACCTGCTAGGTTGCTATTCCCATGAGGAAGCGCCTCGACAGCCTCTTGCTGGGCCTGCTCCTGACGGCCACGGTGGCGACCGCCCAGGAGCGGCAGCCCCTGGTCCGCAACGTCTACCTGTCGGACGATCCACAGCAGGAAGTGCCCCGCATCCACGTGGGCTCGCGCATCGCCACGGTGCTGCGCTTCGACCAGGACGTGGACCCGACGCGGACCGCGTTGCTGGGGTGGGAAGGGCGGTTCGAACCCGTCGTGTCAGGTGGGAAGTCCGTGCTGCTGATGCCGCGTCAGGGCCTGCTGCCCGAGGATGCGCTCCTGCTACGGGTGACGTTGCAGGATGGGACGGAGATCCCCTTCGCACTCACCGCCCCCGAGGACGGACGGGTGGACCAGCAGCTCAATGTCTTTCTCGACAGCGAAAGTCCCGGAGCCGTGCGTTCAAGATTGTCCGACTCACGCGTCCGCGAGCAGCGGTTGCAGGAAGAGAACGAGCGCTTCCGTCAGGAAGAGACGTCCGTGGACCACGCGCTCGCGGCGCTCATGAGTCAAGGCGCCGTGGAGATGACGCCCTTCCGTAAATTCCGTTCGTGGCGGTTCACCTGCGACACCGGAGCCGTGAACATCCTGGGGTACATCCATCCCAGCAAGACGGCTGTCGTGTTCGAGATCACGAATCAGACGGCGAAGACACCCTGGCGCCTGGGGGAAGCCCGGCTGTCGATCAAATCCAATGGAAAGGCCTGGCCCTTCGCTCTGCGGATGACTCAAGCGGAGATCGTCCCAGGCACTTCGGGCAACATCGCGGTCGTCGCCGACCTGAGCACCTTCGACTTCAAGAAGGGCTCCGAAAAACTCGTCCTAGAACTCTTCCGTCACGACGGTCTCAGGGAAGCATTGGTCGTGGTGGAAGAGACAGGCCCGCACAAGTAGACCCTCTCATTCATGGCTCCTCCCCACGTGATTCGCTCCTGCTCCTTGTTGCTGTTGGGCTTCCTCACTGGCTGCGCGACCGCCGCGCCCATTCCGGGTCAGGTCGCCATGCGCTCCGACGGGACCCCAGAGCCTGAAGCCTGCCCGGAGGAAGCCTTGAAGACGATGCGCATCCTGGGGTTGGAGGTGTCCGACGGGGCGACGATGGAGTTCGATGTCAACCAGACGGACACCGGCCCCGTGTACCTGCGCGAGGGCCCCATCGAAAGCGAGCTGAACAACAGCCTGGGGCCGCTGCATCCCGCGACGCTGCTGTACGGCCGCATCTGGACGGGCGGAAATCAGATCGTCATCCGCTACTACGAGGCCAAGCCGCCCGACCGCGAGAGGCTTCCCCTTTGCGCGGTCGCGCGAAGCTCGAAAGGCCAGTTGCGCAAGATGAAGGACTCCAAGCCCGGAATGGCCACCATGGAGTTCTCGGGCGCGGCGGTCTACATCGTCGACGGGTTCCGCTAGCCCCCGTCACGCAGCCAGCGCCCCCACGTCGCCCAGCACCGCCGCGACCTCACCGCGCAGCGCGCGCAACGCGTCCGGCAGTGCCTCCGGCGCGAAGCCCGCGTCCATCTCCCGCGCCACACCCTCCAGCTTGAGCCGCCACGCGGCCAGGCCCTCGGGGTCCTCGGGCCGGGTCTCCAACAGCACCTGCCCCGCCTGAGCGATGCGCTGGGCCCGTGCCAGGGGCCCCGCGCTCGCCTCCAGCGCGGCGGCCGGCAGCGCCGGGTTCTCCGACGCGGAGAGCACGTCGCGCAGCACCTCGCGCGCCAGCGCCTGCGCCTCCTTCGTGGGCACCGCGTAGACGAGCGGCCACAGGTCCGCCACGCCCGGCGTCGCCCGTCCCGCCAGCGCCGCCGCCGCCGCCACCAGCCGCTGCACCTTCACCGCCCGGCGGTCCGACAGCGCGAGGCCCGCGCCGCGCAGCGTCCGCAGCGCCTGCGCCAGGTGCGGCCGCACCGGCCCCAGGTCCGCCCCCCGCGCCACGCCCGTCACCACATCCAGCGCCTCCAACGAAGCCACGCGCGGCACCGCGTCCGTCCACAGCGACGCGCCGCCCGTGAGCAGCTCCTCCAGCCGCGAGTCCGGCACCGGCTCCACGAAGATGCGCGCCAGGAAGCGGTCGGAGAACGCAGCCAGCGCGTCGTCCTCCGGCAGTCCGTTGGAAGCCCCCACGCAGATGCGCAGCGGCACCTGCATGCGCGTGTGCCCGCGCCGGAAGGTGCGCTCGTTGAGCAGTCCCAGCAGCGTGTTGAGGATGGCGGTGGAGCCCAGGAACACCTCGTCCAGGAAGGCCACCTCCGCCTCCGGCAGCATGCCGGACGTCTGCGTCTCCACCACGCCCTCGCGCAGCTTGCGCAGGTCCACCGGCCCGAAGATTTCGGACGGCTCCGTGAAGCGTCCCAGCAGGTATTCGAAGTAGCTGCCGCCCAGCGCGCGCGCCGTCCGGCGCACCGCTTCACTCTTGGCCGTGCCCGGCGGGCCGATGACGAGCAGGTGTTCGCCCGCCACCGCCGACAGCGCCACCAGCTCCACCATCGCCTCGCGCTCCACCAACCCCCGACCCGCGTCGGTGAGGGCGTCGCGCACGGTGGCCGCCGCGACCTCGAATGTACCGGACATGCCCCCAAGCCTAGCCGGCCACCCGCACCCCGCGAAGCCACCCCCTGTGGAACGACACCCGGGCGACCGGGCAGGCCCTGTCCACGTCCCCGCGTCGGCATACAGTGGCGCGATGGAAACGAAGTGGAAGTGGCTGGCGCTGGCGGCGGTGCTGGGCGCGGGGCCAGCGGGAGCGCAAGGGTGGCACGCCTACGCGTCCCTGGGCGCGGGCGTCACCCTGGACCATTTCAGCGACTGGCGCGCCAAGGGCCCCACGTTGCAGGCCTGGCTGGGCGTGGAGACGCCTCCCGGCCTGTCCCTGGGCGCCGTCTTCGAAACGACCCAGACCTGGGGCCAGCAGTTCGCGCAGGCCCAGAACCCGTCCCAGATGAGCCGCGTGCAGTTGGACTACACCGCCGTGGGCATCGAGGCCCGCCTGCGCTTCCTCGGCGACAAGCCGGTGACGCCGTGGCTGGGCGCGCGGCTGGCGAAGAGCTGGGCGAAGCCCTTCACCCCCAACAGCCTGGGTGAGCTGCGCCGCGAGGACTTCGACGTCACCAGCATGGCCTTCCGCGTGGGCCTGGACGGCTGGTTCGGCGACCACTGGGGCATCTCCATCGCCACCGCCCTCCAGTTCTGCGACCTCAAGTTCACCAAGGATGCGGACAACAGCACCTGCGCCAAGCCGCTCCAGAGCATCACCGCCGGACCCGTGCTGCGCTTTTGAGCGGGTACAGTGCGCGCCCATGAACGCGCCGCCCCCCGTCCCCACGTCAGGTCCCCGCTGGCTGTACCTGCACGGCTTCGCCTCCGGCCCCGCCTCCACCAAGGGCGTCTGGTTGGACGCGCACTGGGCGAAGCAGGGCATCCCCCTGGAGCGTCTCAACCTGCGCGTGCCGTCCATGGAACACCTGAGCCTGAACGCCATGCTCGCCACCGTGCGCGACGCGCTGGGAGCACCGCACGAGAGGGCCGTGCTCATCGGCTCCAGCCTGGGTGGGCTCGTCGCCGCGCGCACCGCGGAACGGGAGCCCCGCGTGGGAGCGCTGGTGCTGCTCGCGCCCGCGTTCCACTTCGTGGAGCAGCTCCAGCGCCGCATGGGGGCGGAGGGCTGGTCCCAGTGGCAGCGCGAGGGCTTCCTCGAAACGGACGACCACGCGGAGAAGCGCCGCACGCGCGTGCACCACGGCATCGTGGAGGAGGCCCAGGCGATGGACGCTGCCCGGGGCGTCTGGCCCGACGTTCGAGTGCCCACGCTCATCGTCCACGGGCGCCGGGACGACACCTGCGACGTGCGCTACTCGCGCGAGTGGGCCCAGGGCAAACGCCACGTCCGGCTGGTGGAGGTGGACGACGGCCATGAGCTGACCGCTTCCCTGGAGCGCATCGCGAAGGAGGCGGATGCCTTCCTCGCGCCATGGAGAGGTGGGGAGGACACCCGGCAGGTGTTCACTGCCAACGGACCGGCGCGCGACTGAAGCCCCGCCGCGCTTGCGTTCCGGAGGCCCCGGCTAATGTGGCGGCCATGAACCGCGAATACCACCGTTGGTACAGCCAGCGGCTGAACCGGGACATGGATGTGCTGCTGTATGGGCACTCGGGCGAGCCCATCATCCTGGTCCCCACCAGCAAGGGCCGCTTCTACCAGGCCGAGGACTTCGGCCTCATCAGCGCCTTGTCGGACTGCATCTCCGCGGGCCGCTACGTCGTGGTGTGCGTGGACTCGGTGGATGAGGAGTCCTGGTACAACAAGGACGTCGCCCCGGCCGTGCGCGTGGCCCGCCATGCCCAGTGGGAGGACTACCTCGTCAACGAAGTGGTCCCGCTCGTGCGCGGGCGCGCCTCCGGAGGCCGTCTCACGCTCGCCGGGTGCAGCCTGGGCGGGTTCCACACGTACAACGTGGGCCTGCGCCACCCGCACGTCTTCCAGCGCCTCATCTCCATGGGCGGCAAGTTCGAGACGGAGGACTTCCTGGACGGCCACCACGACGAACAGGTGTACTTCCACACCGCGCCCCAGTGGCTGCCCGGCCTGCATGACACCGGGCGCCTGAACGCCCTGCGCCGCGTGGAGATGACCCTGGCCGTGGGCGAGCACGACTTCTGCCGCCCCTCCAACGAGCACCTGTCCAAGCTGCTCTGGCAGAAGGACATCCGCAACGACCTGTCCATCTGGAACGGCGGCACCCACGACTGGCCCGTGTGGCGGCAGATGATCCGCCAGTACCTGCCGGCCTGAAGCACCGCCGCCCGCGAAGCGGCCCCCGCGACTATTGCTCCAGGGGCCGCAGCGTGCCCGCGCTCACGCGCCAGAAGCGCCAGAGCACGGCCAGCGCCACGAAGATGAGGCCCGCGCACAGGCCCCACCAGATGCCCAGCACGCCCATGCCCAGGCCGAAGCTCAGGAGCAGCGTCAGGGGCAGGCCCACCGCGTAGTGGCCCACGATGTTCGCCAGGAAGGTGAAGCGCGTGTGGCCCGCGCCGCGCAGCACGCCCGCGCCCACGCCCTGCACGCCGTCGAACACCTGGAAGATGGCGCTCACCATGAGCAGCGGCAGTAGCAGCGGCAGCACCTCCGGCGGAGCACCCGCCAGCCGCGCCAGCCCCTCCGGGAAGAGCGCGAACACCAGCCCGCTCAGCGACATCACCACCGCGCCGGTGGCGAAGGCCATCAGCCCGCTTCGCCGGGCCTGCGGCGTGTCATGCGCGCCCACCGCCCAGCCCACCCGCACGCTGCCCGCGTTGCCGATGCCCAGCGCCATGGTGAAGGTGAGGCTCGCGAAGGAGATGGCGATCTGATGCGCGCCCACGCTCGCAGGCCCCAACCGCGCGGCCAGCACGCCCGCCAGCGCGAAGACACCCACCTCCGCCGCGATGTGCAGACCAATGGGCAGACCCACCCGGAACGCGCGCAGTTGGTCCGCGAGCGCAGGCTTCAGGGACGGCCTGCCCGGCACGGGAATCCCAGCCACCGCCCGCGCCACGATGAGCACCTCCAGCGCCGTGCACAAGAGCGTGGACAGCGCCGCGCCCGCCGCGCCCATCGCCGGCACGTGCGTGAGGGGCCCTGCCCACGTGGGCAGCGACGCGCCGCCGAAGACGAACAGCGGCACCATCAGGAGGTTCAGGATGTTGGCCACCACGGTGGACACCACCAGCGGCCGGGGAGTCCCGATGGCCTGGAGGTACGCACGCACCGTGAGGAAGATGAGCATCAGCGGCAGGCTGGGCGCGCGGAAGTGCAGGAAGGCACGCACCTGGACGATCTGCTCCTCGGCCACGCCCACCCACGGCAATCCGGCCGGCACGGTGATGAGCACCGCCCACAGCACCAGCCCCACGAACGCGGACAGCCAGATGCCCTGCCAGAGCACGTCGCGCGCGCGCAGCGGATTGCGAGCGCCAATGGCCTGCGACACCAGCGGGTCCACGCCCATCATCAGCCCCATGCCGAAGCTGCTGACGGCGAAGAACAGGCTGTGGCTCAGGCCCACCGCCGCCAGCGCGGACGTGCCGGCCCGGCCGACGATGAGCGTGTCCACGAGCCCCATGAGCGACTGGCCCGCCTGCGCGATGCACAGGGGCAGGGCCAGCCCGAGCAGGGCGCGCAACTCCCCCCGGTTCCTGACCGAGTGGGACGACGACACGGACGGCTCGGGGGCATCGGGCGGCATGGCGGGCCTATAGCCTCTTCGGGAGGGGATTGCGCTGCCCGAACGATGGACGCGCCTCCCCTCCCCGCCTGACCGCCCCTCTACGTCAGGGGTTGACGACCTTGGGGAAGCGCGTCGTGACCAGCGGCGTCTGGAGGCTGTTCACCTTCGCCACGCGCACGCCCGCGTCGCTGATGGCATACACGTAGTCGTCCGCCATCACGCTGCGGCGCACGTCCGGCGTGTAGTACCAGCTCCAGTCCGGCGTCTGCACCCGCTGGAACATGTCCGTCATGCTCACCGCGCCCACCGGGGAGATGCCAGCGGCCAGGTCCACGCGGAACACGCGCAGCTCCGTGCGGAAGCTGTTCCAATAGTCATCGCCGTAGTAGCCCCGGGGCGCGTAGTCCGTGAAGGGGATGGCGACCAGGCCCTTGGCCGGGAAGTAGTTGAAGGCCTTGTGCTCGTAGAGGGCTTCGCTCCAGCCGTAGGCGGTGCCGACCAGTTGCGTGAAGGCCTCCTTCGGGTTCGCCATGTCGCTGACGTCGAAGAGCGACAGCTTCAGCGAACGCTCCCCGCAGCAGCCGCCGTTCGCGTCGGTGTGCACGCCCATCGTCAGCAGGTGGTTCTCGCCTACCGGGTGCAGGTACGTGGAGAAGCCGGGCACCTTCAGCTCACCCACCTTGTGCGGGTTCGCCGGGTCGGTCAGGTCGAAGGTGAAGAGCGGATCCACCTGGAGGAACGTGACGATGTAGCCCCGCGAGCCCACGAAGCGCGCGCTGTAGATGCGCTCGCCTTCGGCCAGGTCCGCGCTGCGGCCCAGCTCCTTCAGCCGTCCGTCCTTCACGCCCATCGTCGTCACGCGGCTCGCCGTCGTCGTGCGGCCCCACCACCAGTCCTCATGCTCCTCCTCGGGCAGGCGCGTGGTCACCGTGGTGGCCAGCCGCAGCACGTCTTTGTATTCATCCAGGGCGAACTGGTTGACGGGCACGCCCTCCACCGTGCCGGAGCCCGCGTACACCGCGCGGCCCGGCTGACGGGTGTCGAACTTGTGCACGTAGGTGAAGTCCTTCTGCCCCGGCTCCGGCCACCACCAGTAATGCGAGTGCGTCAGGTAGAGCGAATCCTTCGACGCGTACACCGTGCCCGGCTCCGCCACCAGGCTGGTGCGCCCCGGCGCCGCCGACTGCGCGTCCAGGTCCAGCGAGGCCACCGTCACGAAGCCCAGCGCGGACGGCGCGTTGCTCCGGTAGAAGTCACCGCACGACACCGGCAGCGACGTCGACACGCCCGCCGCGTCCACGTGCTTGCCCGCGGGCAGCCACTCGGCCAGCGTGTTCTCGCGGATGAGCTTCTCGTTGAGCGCGATCCGCTCGTCGATGGCCTTCTCCAGCTTGTCCTCGTCCCTGGCGAGCTCCTCCGTGTAGTTCACCCAGGACTGCACGCCCTCCGGCCAGCGGAAGGTGTCCGACAGCACGAGGCGCACGGAGCTGTCCACGCGGCGCGCCTGCGTGAAGACGCCCGGCATGTACACCTGATCCACCACCGTGGGGTTCGCCACGTCCGACACGTCCACCGTCGTGACCTTGGTGCTGTCGCCACCGTAGTAGCCACAACTGAAGCCGAAGCCGGCGCAGTCGATCATCGGCGTCGGCGCGCCGTCGCCCACGTAGTAGCCCCCGCTGGACGGCTTGCCCGGCAGGCCCAGGCGCACCTGCGAGACGATGACCAGCCGCTGGTGCTCATCCAGCAGCATCTCCCGGGGCCAGCCCTCCACTTGCAGCGAGCCCGCCAGCGTCAACTGCTCCGCGGGCCACGAGCGGTGCGCGTAGAGGCGGTTGCCCGACAACACGAAGATGCGCGTGCCGTCGTTCTGCACGAAGTCCGACTCGTGCACGCCCTCCACCTGGTTGTTCGTGCCGGTGCTGTCCTTCGGGCCCTGGGAAGGCGACGGGCTGCCACCGCCCGACGAGGCGTCCCCTTCGGCCATGGGAGGAGGGTTGCCCATGTCGACGCCGCGGTTGCGACCGAACCGCTCCCAGAAGCCAGGTTTCTGCTGCTCCAGGGTCGCGCGCATCTGCTTGGACGCGGTGTCCTCGATGTACTTCTCCAGGTCCTCGCACGCGGCGAACTCCTCCAGCCGCAGCGACTGCTGCACGGGCTCATTGCCCACCGGGGCCGCCTTGTCGCCGCCGCACCCCACCACCAGCAGCGTGAGTCCCACTCCTCCGAAACGCGTCCAATGCATGCTTGGGTCCCTCCCTCGAAAGCTTCGCGGGGCGTGGTGCATTGCCACGCCCGTGCCAGGGCGGAATCCCTGGCGCGAACCTGCGATTGCGAGGGTTTGCGGGGCCAGCCCGGGCCCGTGCCGCTCTCAGAAACCTGAGGCGCGCACGGTGCCCGCGGTGGGAAAACCGAGGGTCTGGGGCATGAAGCGCACGAAGCGCTGCTGAAGCTGCGCGTCCATCCCCTCCAGCTTGAGGCCCATGCCCGTCTGGGAACGGAAGGCGCCGCCCGGACCGGGCGGGTTGGACCACGCCACCACCGCCTGCGCCTCGCACGGGGTGCGCTGGCCGGCCATCACCAGGCGCAGCGACAGCCGGGCGCCTTCGCGCGCGGGCGTGAGCGTGCGCACGAAGAGGCCCTGGGGGCTGGCGTCATGGCTGAAGCCGCTGAGCGTGGGCCCGCCCGGGGTGGAGAACTCCACCACCGTGAAGAAGGGCACGCGCTCCGCGGCCCTGAGCGGCACGGTGGACGGAGACAGGCGCGCGAGCACCCGCCCCAAGAGCTCGTCCGCGCCAAGCTGCCGCTTCTCCAAGAGCGGCGCGCCGCACAGCTCCTGCGCCCGCGCGAGCACGTCCTGCGACTCCTCCACCCGCGACATCAGCACCAGCGGCTTGCGCGGGTACAGCTCCCGCAGGCGCGTGGCCAGGGCCAGGGCCTCACGGGGCAGCCGCGACACGTCCACGACGAAGCCGTCCAGCCGCTCCCCATGGGCCACCGCCTGCGCGCCCGCGTCCTCCAGGTCCTTCGCGTAGAGCACGTGCAGCCCCTCGTGCTCCAGCGCTCCGCCCAGGAAGGTGTGCAGGAAGCGGCCGCCCTCCACCAGCAGCACGCCGCGCCCGCGCGGAGGGCCCGTCCAGGCGCGCTCCCGGGCCAGCCGCACCGCAGCCACCTTCGCCGCCAGCGCCTCCTGGCACACCGGCTTGGGCAGGAAGTCGTCCGCGCCCGCGCGCCCGCAGTGCATCACCTCATGGGGCTCGTCCGCGGCGGTGAACATCACCACCGGCACGTTGCGTCCGGCCGCGTGCGCCTTCACCGCCCGGCACGCCTCGTCCCCCTGGAGCTTCTCCAGATGCAGGTCCATCAGGATGAGCGCCGGCACCCGCTGCTGGAGCTCCGCGAGGCACGCCTCCGCCCCCTCCAGCCCCACCACGTCGCAGCTCATGCGCGACAGGTGCAGCCGAATCACGTCCCGCGCCGTCCGCGAGTCATCCACCACGAAGACCAGGTCTCTCGGACGCGGAGAAATTCCGGGGTTCATCATGACTCCCGGAGATAGGCGGACTCCGGGAAAGTCACCATGCACCCCGCGCGTCAACGTGCGCTGGTGGACGCCTTTTCCGCGTGGCGTGGGACATCAGCCCCGGGGTTCCGCGCGACCGGACAGAAGCTTCGTGAGCTGGCGGGCAATCTGGGCGCACTGCGCGGCGTCTCCCGCGGCCAGCGCGTCCTTGCCGCCCACCAGGAGCTGCTGCACGGTGCCCACGGCGGTGTCGGCTTCCGGGCTGGGGTTCTCCTTGGCGCTCTTCTGGAGCAGGCGGGCCAGCTTCTCCCCGCGCTCCAGCAGCTTGCGGAAGGTCTCCTCCGCCTTGCGCGCGTCCACCACGCCCTGGGCCTGGGCGTAGTTCATCTGCTCCTGGCCCAGCTTCTCCGCCTCGCCCTGCGGCAGGCTCGCGCGGGCCTCCAGGCGCACCACCTCCATGTTGCCGGAGGTGAGGTCGGTGGCCTTCACGGACAGCGTGCCTTCGCCGGACAATTCGAAGACGACCTCCAGGGGCGTCTCCCCGCGCGCGGCGACGTGCAGGTTCTTGAGGACCACCTCGCCCAGCTTGTGGTTCTCGTCCTGGAACTCGCTCTCCCCCTGGTACACGGGGATGCGCGCCTCGGCCTGGCCGGAGGTGCCCGGGAAGAAGATGTCGCGCGCCACCACCGGCACGCCCGTGTTGCGGGGGATGAGGCGCTTCACGCGTCCGCCCATCACGCCCACACCCAGGCTCTGGCTGGCCACGTCCAACAGCAGCGCCTGCCCGGACTGCCGCAGCAGCTCATCCGCCTGCACCGCGGCGCCCAGCGCCACGGCTTCGTCCGGGTGCACGTCCGTGGACGGCGCGCGGCCGAAGAAGTCCGCCACCAGCCGGCGCACCAGCGGCACGCGCGTCATGCCGCCCACCAGCAGCACCACGTCCACCGAGCGCGGATCCATCTTCGCCTCGGCCATCACGCTCTTGCAGACCTCCAGGCACCGGCGCGACAGGGGCTCGGAGAGGGTCTCGAAGAAGGAGCGCGTGAGTGCGGTGTTGATTTCGGTGAAGCGCTTCACGCCCGCGGTGTGGTCGCCCAGGCCGGTGACAAAGATGCTGGCCTCGTCCCTTTCGGTGAGCTCGCGCTTGGCGGCCTCCGCCGCGACCTTCAGGCGGCGCAGCGACTGCGCGTCCTTGGAGACAGCGTCCTGGAAGTCATCCTCCACCTGGGCCAGCAGCCACTGGACGATGCGCTGATCGAAGTCCTCGCCCCCGAGCGCGTGGTCGCCGCCGGTGGCCTTCACCTCGAAGACGCCCGCCTTCACGTCCAGGATGGACACGTCGAAGGTGCCGCCGCCCAGGTCGAACACCAGCGCGCTGCCTTCGAAGCCTCGCGACAGGCCGTACGCCAGCGCCGCCGCGGTGGGCTCGTTGACCAGCCGCACCACCTCCAGCCCCGCGATGCTCGCCGCCTCACGCGTGGCCTGGCGCTGGTTGTCGTCGAAGTTGGCGGGAACCGTGATGACGCACTTGCGCACGTCGCGCCCGAAGTGGGCCTGCGCGTCCAGGCGCAGCTCGCCCAGGATGAAGGCGGAGATCTGCGTGGTGGGCAGCACCCGGCCCGCCAGCTTCACGCGCACGTCGCCTGAAGGGCCAGCCACCAGGGGGTAGGGCACCATCGTCTTCGCCTGCTGCACCAACTCCGGCGTGTACCGGCGGCCCAGGAAGCGCTTGGTGGCCCACACCACCGCGTCAGGTTGTTCCTCCGCCAGGGCCTGGGCGGGTTGCCCCACCACGCGGTCGCCCGCCCGGGTGAGCCCCACCACGGAGGGCGTGAGGCGGCCTCCCGCGCGCGAGGGGATGAGCCGCGGACGTCCGTCTTCCACGGTCGCCACGACGCTGTTGGTGGTGCCCAGGTCGATGCCGATGACGGGTTCTTGCATGGGGCGAGGAGCCGCACGCTACGGGCCCACCCCCCATTCCGCCAAGCCCTCTTGCTACCTGGGCGTCACCTTGCGAGCGCTGACCCGCCTTTCGGGGCGACACCGACGTTCAATGAATGAGACCCCGCAGGCGCCCTTGCGGCCACCGGGACCCGGAAGGTCGGCAGGATTGCCGTGGGGGACGCCCCATGCTAAGGGCGCCAGCGTCATGGTGAACGTCTCCATCGCCCGCCGCTACGCCCGCGCCATCCTCGACGTCGCAGCGGAAGGCAACCGCACCGACCTCGTCGCGGAGCAGCTCAACGCCTTCGCCGACGTGGTCGGGCACAGCCCCGAACTGTCGGACGTGCTGCTCAACCCCGCCTACAGCCGCGCCCAGCGCAGCGACGTGGTGGAGGCCGTCCTCAAGGCGCTGCCCTCCCCCGCCGACCCCGCGCTCGCCAACGCGCTGCGGCTGCTGGTGGACCGCAACCGCCTGGGCTACCTGCCCGACATCGCCCGGCTCTACCGCGACATGGCGGATGCCCGCGCGGGCCGCGTCCGGGGTCAGGTCACCAGCGCGGTGCCCCTGTCCGCCGACGCCGTCAGCCAGCTTCAGCAGTCGCTCCAGCAGCTCACCCAGCGCAACGTCGTGCTGGAGACCCGCGTGGACCCCTCCCTGCTCGGCGGCGTGTCCGCCCAGGTGGGCGGCACCCTCTACGACGGCACCCTGCGCTCCCAGATGGAGCAGATGCGCCGCGCGCTGAAGTAAGCCCGCCTTCCTGCCTCCAACGGCCAACGTCCCAGGTTGGCCGTGTTGTCCCGTAGTCCTAGTCAAACCCGTATTTCCCGCCGGCCCTGGGAATGGGTATACTTCTCGTCAACGCGGACAAGCCCGCGTTTTCCGAGACGACCCGCCCATGCCGCAGCCCGTGTTCCACCGACTTCCTGGAGCCCTTCCGTCCTCAGGGGTTCCCGAGGAGTCCTGGCCCTTCCTGACCGCGTTGCTGAACGCGCCGGGTTGGGGGGTGGCGCTGGTGGGCGCGGACTCCCGCCTCCTCTGGATGAACGACCTGCTGGCGTCGCTGTGCGGCCGGCCGGCGGCGCACTCCGTGGGGCGACTCCTGACGGAAGCGTGGCCGGGGCTCGCGCCGTCGCTGGCGCCGTTGGTGGGCCGGGCGCAGTCAGGCGAGCGCGTGGCGGAGGAGCTGGTGTCGGGGCGCTTCGGCGAGGTGGGCACGCTGCGCCACCTGACAGTGAGCGCGATGCCGGCGGCTCCGGCGTCGGCGGGTGTGCTGGTGCTGCTGCGCGACAACTCGGCGCGCCTGCGCGAGGAGGCGGCGCTGCGCGCGAGCGAGGAGCACATGCGCAGCATCGTGGAGATCTCCTGTGACGGGTACTTCTTCCACGACCGCGGGCAGTTCCTGGACATCAGCCCGGGGCTGGCGCGGCTCCTGGGGCACTACGAGACGGCGGAGTTGATCGGCCGCAACGTCATCGAATGCGTGGCCCCGGAGTTCCGCGTCCCCGCGCGCGACGCGATGGAGCGCGGCGTGGAGGCCCCCTATGAGGTGGCCATCGTCCACCGCGACGGCCGGCGCATCCCCGTGGAGGTGATGGGTCGTCCGGCCACCTTCCAGGGCCGCGCGGTGCGGCTCGCCGCGGTGTGGGACGTCAGCAGCCGCAAGTCCGCCGAGGAGCGCCTGGCGCGCATGGAGCACTTCCGCGAGCAGTTCCTGGGCGTGGTGGGCCAGGACCTCAAGGCGCAGCTCCAGCCCCTCCAGCGCGACGTGCTCGCCCTCCAACACGCTGCGCAGATGCCGGAGGCCCTGACGGAGCAGGTAGGGCGGGTAGGCCAGGGCGTGCGCCGGGTGGAGCGGATGATCCACCAGTTGCTGGACTTCACCCGCGCCCGGCTGTCCGGGGGCCTGCCGCTGCAAGCCACGTCCGTGCACCTGGGGCAGTTGGCGGAGCAGGTGATGGCGGACCGGCGCCAGGCCCACCCCACCCGGGAGCTGCGCCTGACGGCCGCGGGCGACCTGAGGGGCACCTGGGACGGGGGGCGGCTCACCCAGTTGATGGATACGCTCGTGGGCAATGCCCTGTACCACGGCCCCGTGACGTCGACGGTGGCGCTCCTGCTCCAGGGCAGCTCGGAGGGCGTCACCCTCCAGGTGCACGACCCGGGCTGCCGGGTGTCGCCGGAGAACCACGCCACCCTCTTCGAGCCCTTCCGGCGCTGCCCGCCAGCCAACGGCGGCGGCGGCGGCGGGGACACGGACGGCCTGGGGCTGTCGCTCTACATCGCCCGACAGATTGCCCTGGCCCACGGGGGCCGCATCTCCGTGGAGTCGGGGGCGACGGACGGCACCCGCTTCATCGTGTGGCTGCCCCGGACGGGCGGTTCCCAGCAGTCCGGCTCCTGAAGCCGCCCGTCGTCCCAGCCGCCGGGCGACCGGGCGCGCGAGCCCGCGAGTCGCCCGCCAGGACAGGTGGGGTCCAGGGGGCCGGATTCCCACGTGTTCCAACGACTGGAACGGGGTCCGGCCGGGTCCGCTAACATCCGCGATAACGGGGTGGCCGGGACGGCGATGCGACGGGTGGCGTGCGCGTTGCGATGGGGGCTGGGAGCGTGATAGGGGGCCACCCGGTACATCAAGATTCGTGGCGGCCCTCCCCGTTTCCGGCCGCCCCCTCCGCAAGGACGCAAGACGCTCATGGAAATCCGCGCCGACGAGATCAGCAGAATCATCCGGGAGCAGATCAAG
Organism: Corallococcus terminator; assembly: GCF_003611635.1. Classification (GTDB taxonomy): domain Bacteria; phylum Myxococcota; class Myxococcia; order Myxococcales; family Myxococcaceae; genus Corallococcus; species Corallococcus terminator. Next base: position 18,093 of record NZ_RAVZ01000137.1, read on the forward strand.
GACTACGGCAAGAAGGTCACCGTCGCCGAGACCGGCACCGTGCTGTCCGTGGGCGACGGTATCGCCCGCGTGTACGGCCTGGAGGGTGCGCTGGCGGGTGAGTTGGTGGAGTTCGCCAACGGCGTGCAGGGCCTGGTCCTCAACCTGGAAGAGGACAACGTCGGTATCGCCATCATGGGTGAGTTCAAGGACATCCGTGAAGGCGACGTGGTGAAGCGCACCGGGCAGATCGCCTCCGTGCCGGTGGGCAAGGCCCTGCTGGGCCGCGTGGTGAACGCCCTGGGCGTTCCGGTGGACGGCAAGGGCCCCATCGAGGCCACCGAGCACCGCCGCCTGGAAGTGAAGGCGCCCGGCATCGTGCAGCGCAAGTCCGTGCACGAGCCCCTGCAGACGGGCATCAAGGCGCTGGACGCGCTGGTGCCGGTGGGCCGCGGTCAGCGCGAGCTCATCATCGGTGACCGCCAGACGGGCAAGACGGCCGTCGCCATCGACGCCATCATCAGCCAGAAGGGCCTGGGCGTTTACTGCGTCTACGTCGCCATCGGGCAGAAGCAGTCCACCGTCGCGCAGGTGGTGGAGAAGCTGACCCGCCACGGCGCCATGGAGTACACGACGGTCGTCGCGGCGAACGCGTCCGACCCGGCGCCCATGCAGTACTTCGCCCCGTACGCGGGCGTCGCCATCGGCGAGTACTACCGCGACAACAAGATGCACGGCCTCATCGTGTACGACGACCTGTCCAAGCAGGCCGTGGCGTACCGCCAGCTCTCCCTGCTCCTGCGCCGCCCGCCGGGCCGCGAGGCGTACCCGGGCGACGTGTTCTACATCCACAGCCGCCTGCTGGAGCGCGCCGCGAAGCTGTCCGACGAGGAGGGCGCGGGCTCCCTCACGGCGCTGCCCATCATCGAGACGCAGGCCGGTGACTTGTCCGCCTACATCCCGACGAACGTCATCTCCATCACCGACGGGCAGATCTTCCTGGAGACGGACCTCTTCAACTCCGGCGTCCGCCCGGCCATCAACGTCGGTCTCTCCGTGTCGCGCGTCGGTTCCGCGGCGCAGATCAAGGCGATGAAGCAGGTCGCCGGCTCCATGAAGCTGGAGCTCGCGCAGTACCGCGAGCTGGCCGCCTTCTCCCAGTTCGGCTCCGACCTGGACAAGGCGACGCAGGAGACGCTGGCGCGCGGCGCCCGCATGGTGGAGCTGCTCAAGCAGGGCCAGTACGAGCCCCTGTCCGTCGAGCGTCAGGTCATCCAGATCTACGCGGCGACGAACAAGGACGACGCGGGCAAGCGCGGGTGGATCCGCCAGGTGCCCGTGACGGACGTGGTCCGCTGGATGAAGGAGATGCTGGAGTTCGTGGACGGCAAGTACCCGAACATCGTCCAGGACCTCGTCGCCAAGCGCGAGCTGACCGGCGACATCAAGGCGGCCATCAACAAGGCGCTCACCGAGTTCAACGACATGTTCCAGCCGACCGCTGGCGCCAAGGTCTAGCTTCAAGCTTCTCGCGCCCCACGCGCGGTGCAGTGCGAACGGCCCCGCCCTCCCCTCACGGGGAGGCGGGGCTTTTCGTTTGCCCCGCCGAGGCTCCGGAGCCCCGGACGTCCCGGGGCCCGGCGCTACGGCCCTTCAGCGCAGCCGGGGCAGGATGGCGCGCAGGCTCTTGTCCACGCCGCCGCGCACGCCCAGGCGCTCCACCGCCGCGCGCTCGTAGGGCAGCACGTTGGCGCGCTCCACCAGTTGCACGTGCGCGCCCAGCGCGGCGGGCATCGCCAGGTCCAGCTCGTAGATGTCGCCCGCGACCAGCGTGGACTCCGGGCCCGTGTGGGTGGCGTCCCAGATGCGCTTGAGCGCGGCGAAGTAGCGCCCGCGCCGCAGGTACACCGGCCGGCCCAGCACGCCGTCCAGCTTCAGCGCTTCGGGCAGCGCGTCGAAGCGCGCGTCCCTGGGCTCCGCGTCCTCCAGCGTGAACTTGCGCGCGTCGCCGAACACCGTCAGCCGCTCGCGGCCCTTCGGCGCCAGCCGGGTGAGCTTCGCCTCCACCAGCTCCGTGTGCGCGTTGGTCACCACGTTGATGGGCAGGCCCGTGGCGAGCAGCGCCTCCAGCACCTCCTTCGCCTCTTCCTTGAAGGCCGTGGCCGAGTGCCGGTACGCGTCGCGGTACAGCGTCTGCACCGTGTCCGTGCGCGCGGCCTCGTCCTGCCCCCGGCCGAAGCGCTGGAGCAGCCGGTGCGCGGTGCACGTGGCCGTCAGGTACGGATCCGCGGTGGCCGGCGCCACGATGCGGCCCCCGACCTCCCAGCCGTACTGGTCCACGCCCTCATGCAGCGCGGCCACTTCCTCGTCCCAGGCGGCCGTCGCGTCCTGCCCCAGCACCCGGTACAGCGCCTGCTGGAAGTGCGTCAGGAAGGGCGCGCCCTCCGCCAGCACATCCGTGAAGGTCCCATCGAAATCCAGCACTACGCACGCAATCGCCATCCACCTGTCCTTGAAACACGGCCGTGAAGGAAAACCCCGAATGACGCCCCGTCGGCGGCCGCGAATCAAGCCCCCTCCCCTGCTCCAGGGCGGGGATGCGTGCCAACTCCCGGAAAGCCGGCTCGTACCGGGGTCGGGTGGTCCAGGGCCCCTGCCACTCCCACCCTACAACCTCCCGCGGGGGAGGGGGGCTCCGCGCCCATGTCCGAGCCGACCGGCACCTTTCTGGGGGAGTCCACGCCCGTGCGGCACGAATGGCTGCGCACGGTGCTGCAACTGCTGCCCGTGGGGGTGATCATCGTGGACACGGCCGGACGCCTGCTCGCGGCCAACGCCGCCGCGAGCGCGCTGTGGGGCACCCGCGCCCTGGAGGAGATGGGCCTGGAGCGCTACGGCCTCTTCGAAGCGTACTGGCCCAGCAACGGCCGACGGCTGCGCGGGGAGGAGTGGGCCACGGCGCGCACGCTGCGCACGCGCAAGACCATCTCCAACGAGGAGGTGGACATCGTCGCCAGCGGCGGCGCGCGGCGCACCATCCTCAACTCCTCCGCGCCCCTCTACACGGAGGCCGGCGACATGCTGGGCGCGGTGAACGTCAACGTGGACATCACCGAGCGCAAGGCCACCGAGCGCGCGGAGTTCTTCGTCAGCGAGGCAAGCCGCCTGCTGGCCGAATCCCTGGACTGGGAGACGACGCTCCGGGCCGTGGCGCGACTGGCCACGCTGGAGTGGGCGGACTACTGCATGGTGGACGTGCTGGACACCGACGGCGCCCTGCACCGGCTGGCCGCCACCGCGAAGGATCCGCGCAAGCAGGCCCTCCTTGATCAGCTCATGCCCTTCCCGCCGGAGTCCGGCACGGACACGCCGCTCGCCCGCGTGTTCGCGCAGGGCAGGCCCGTGCTCGTGTCCGACATCTCCGGCGAGTTCCTGGACCTGCTGGCGCGCTCGCCCGAACACCGGCGCGTGATGGAGGAGTTGGAGCCGCGCTCCACCATGCTGCTGCCCCTGGCGGTGGGCGAGCGCCGCTTCGGCCTCATCAACCTGGTCTCCGCGTCCCCCGCGCGCCGCTACACCCGGCGCGACCTGGCGTACGCCACGGAGTTCGCGCGCCGGGCCGCGCTGGCGGTGGAGAGCGCCCGGCTGTACCGCGAGGCCCGAAGCGCCCTGCGCGAGCGCGACGCCACCGCCGCGCTGCTGGAGGCCTTCTTCGCCGCGTCGCCCGTGGGCATGGGCTTCGTGAACACGAGCCTGCGCTACATGCGGGTCAACAGCGTCGTCGCGGAGAACAACGGCATCCCGCTGGAGAAGCACCTGGGCCGCACGCCCCGCGAGCTGATGGGTGAAGCGGGCGCGCCCATCGAGGACCTGCTGGGCCGGGTGCTGGCGACGGAAGTCGCCGTGATGGACGACCCGGTGGAGTACGTCGCCGGCCCGGAGCCTCGCACCTTCCTGGCCACGTACTTCCCCGTGCGCTCCGGCATGGAGCTGCTGGGCGTGGGCGGCATCGTGCGCGAGGTCACCGAACAGCGCCGCATGGAGAAGCACCTGCGCTTCCTCACGGACGCGACCACGCGGCTGGCCACGTCGCTGGACTGGCGCACCACGGTGCGCAACGTGGCGGAGCTGGTGGTGGCTCAGCTTGCGGACTACTGCCTGGTGGACATGCTGGCCGAGGACGGCGAGCACCTGGAGCGCGTGGAGCGCCAGGCCCGGGAGGAGGTCCTCCAGGACCAGTTGGAGCGGTCCATGGCGTTCGCGCCCCCGCCCGGCGCCAACACGACGCTGCGCCGGGTGCTGGAGACGGGCCGCTCGGAGCTGGTGGCCGAGGTGGACGACTCCGCGATGCAGGGCTTCGCGCTCAACGACGAGCACCGGGACATCCTGGAGAAGTTGAAGCCGCGCTCGGTGATGATCGTTCCGCTGATGGCGCGCGGGCGCACGCTGGGCCTCATCAGCGCCGCGTCGTGTTCACCCACGCGGCGCTTCAGCACGCGCGACCTGGCGTCGCTGGAGGACCTGGCGTGGCGCGCCGCGCTCGCGGTGGACAACGCGCGGCTGTACCGGCAAGCGGAGCAGGCCGTCGCCGCGCGCGACGAGTTCGTGGCGGTGGCGACGCATGAGCTGCGCACGCCGCTGTCCGCGCTGCACCTGCAGCTCGCCTCCCTCCAGCGCACGCTGGAAAAGCAGCCGTCGGAGGAAGCCGAGCGGCTGGGTCAGGGACTCGCGGGGGCCCTGCGGCAGGCGGACCGGCTGACGCGGCTGGTGGCGCACCTGTTCGACGTGGCGCGGCTGGGCACCGGGCAGATGGCGCTGGAATTGGGCGCGGTGGAGCTGTCCTCGCTGGTGCACGGGCTGGTGGCGCGCATGGAGGAGGCGCTGGCCACCGCGGGCTGCGTGGCGGTGGTGCACGCGGACGCGCCCGTGGTGGCGATGGCGGACCGGCCCCGCGTGGAGCAGGTGCTGATGAACCTGCTCACCAACGCGATGAAGTACGCCCCGGGCCTCCCGGTGGAGCTGCACGTGGAGCGCGACGGAGACCGGGCCCTCATCGTCGTGCGGGACTGGGGCCCCGGCATCCCCCCCGAGGCGCGCGAGCACATCTTCGAGCGCTTCGCCCGGGCCACCGGCAAGCACGCGCGCGCCAGCATGGGCCTGGGCCTCTACATCTCCCGCCAGCTCGCCCGCGCGCACGGCGGCGACCTCTCCGTGGAGCCACCGACGGATGGCGGACCGGGCTCGCGCTTCGTGCTGCACCTGCCCCGGTGGAAGAAACCGTCCTGAGCGGCCCCGGGCCGAAGCGGACAGGGGGTGTCGCACGGTGCCCACCTTGCCGCCCACCCCGGGGACACCATTACCCTTGGGGGCATGGACGACGTCCGGACCGAAGCAGCGCGTGGACGCTGGCGGTGGCTGCCCTGGGGGCTGCTGGCCGTCGGGGTGACGGTGGCCTCCGGGGGCGCGTGGCTGGGCTCGCGCTCGCTCCAGGCGCTGGAGGCCCGGAGCGCGCAACTGGAGCGCGAGGCCACCGAGTCCGAAGCCCACGTCGCGCAATTGCAGACGCTGCGGCAGGCCATGGAGCGCCGGCTGCGCGCGCTGGAGCGCCAGCAGCAGACCGCGGAGTGGGGCAGCGCCGCGGCCCGACTCCAGGCCCGGAACGCGGAGGAGCAGCACACGCGGCGCGAGGCGGCGCTCGCGACGCTGGGCTCGGCGCTGAAGGACGCGCTCGCCGCGGGAGACGTGACGCTGGACCTGGAGGACGACGCGCTGCGCATGGAGGTGTCCGAGCGGCTCCTCTTCTCGCCCGCCAGCACGCAGCTCACGCCCGAGGGAGCCCGCCTGTTGAAGCAGTCCGCGAGCGTGTTCCAGGGCGCGCTTGGCGACCACCGCGTGGCGGTGGAGGCCCACACGGACGAGGTG
>NZ_RAVZ01000138.1 GCF_003611635.1 Corallococcus terminator
CCGCCCTACCGTCCCGCCGTCTTGCTCCCAGACCCAAGAGCAACTGCCGTGCCGAGCCTCAACTCCGCGTCCTTCGAGGGAAGAAAGGGCGGAACCCCCCTTCGCCCTGGAGAACGACTGACATTTTTTCAGCCCCGGTTTCAGGTACTTCCGACAGCTTCCCTGTCCCAGGGGACGAGGCCCACTTCGCCCCACGTCTTCAGGGGAACGGAGCCCTCCGCCGTCAGGGCGTAGGAGCGTCCACCGGAGTGGATGTCCGAGGAGGGGGGAAGCTTCAGGACCGAAGGACATTCCCGCGCGGGGCCGCCCGGAGAGGAGGGGGCCATCCAGGCGCGGGGTACGGCATCCAGCGACTTCCCGGACGGCGCCTGCCCGAAGGCGGCGCGCATCCGTCACGGCGACAGCGCTACTTGGAAGGCGGCACCAGGACGAGGATGAGGTCCCCACCCACGTGCTTGCCGGCCTTCTGGTACACGGCGCCCTGGCGGCCCAGCTCCACCTCCACCGACGACTGGCTGGGGATGATGACGCGCAGGGTGGCGATGCCTTCCTTCATGCCCAGGAGCTGCAGGGAGGCGTTCGTCCCGTTGGGCAGCTTCACCTCGGTGGGACTCTGTGCGCCCACCTCCACCACGTCCAGGGACATGCGCTTGAAGGAGGTGAAGCTGAAATTCTGCTTCTGGAACGCCTCCTTCATCTTGTTGAGCTCCGGGGGTTCCACCGCGGTGCCCTTGTTGGAGGCCAGCACCACCTCCACCTGCACCTTCACCTTGGCGTCCTGGGCGAAGGCCACCGCCGGCCCCATTGCCAGGCCCACGGCGAGCACCACTCCCAGCACCGCCCACACCGGCTTCGTCATAGCGCTCCTCCCGTGGGTCGCGGCGGCACGGCGGGAACCGCCGGCTGCTGCGTGCCCTGGCCGTCCAGCTCCCCACCCAACTCCTCGGACGCCGCCTCGTCCAGCTTCTTCGGCGGACCGCTGACGCCGGCCGGGGCGTTCTTCACCGGCTCCGGGGCCTGCTCCTGCTCGTCCACCATCCAGATGATGGAGGCGCCGCCTTCGGTCTCCATCACCACCGGCGCGACACGCGCGCCCTGGTAGGACTGGATGGACTTCACCGTCATGCGCTCGGCGGCGTAGCCCTCCGGGGCTCCGTCGCGCAGCAGCAGCGGCAGCGCCACCAGCATCACCACCGCGGCGGTGGCCATGGAGGAGAGCATCGCGGTGCGCTGGTAGAGGAACATCTCCGACAGGGCCAGCCGCATCCGTTCGATGAGCGGCGGCTTCTCCGGCGTCACCCGGGCCATCACCTTCTGGGCGAAGTCCTTGAAGTCGACGTCGTCCACCGCCATGTCCAGGCCCACCCGGAGCAGACCGGATTCGGCGCGCAGGTCGGCCGAACGGCCGGTGCAGTCGCGGCAGGCCGCCAGGTGGCGCTCCACGTGGACCCGTTCCGAGGGGGCGAGTTCGCCATCGATGTAGGGAGACAGGAGCGGGACAAAACGCTCACACGCGGGATTTCCGGCCATGCTCTTCACCCTGCGGGCTGGTGTGGATGCATCGGTGGGACGCGGCGGCCCCCACAGATATTCGAGGGGGTCTTCTGATCGCCCTCACTCACTGCCCACTCCGCTCTTGGCTTCGTCCAGCTCCAGGTAATCGCTGAGGATTTTCTGCACCTTGGCGCGCGCGTGGAACAGGCGGCTCATCACGGTGCCCTTGGGAATGTCCAGGGTGCGGGCCAGGTCCTCGTAGGACATGCCCTCGATTTCGCGCAGGAGCAGGATGGCGCGGTGCTTCTCCGGCACCGTGGCCAGGGCCTCCTGGATCTTCTCCGCCAGCTCCTTGCGCAGGGCGCTCTTCTGGGGGTTGGTCCCCAGGCGGCTGCCGAGCGCTCCGATGCGGGCCTCCGACAGGTCCATGTCCTGGGACTCGTCGAACTCCACCTGCTCGCCACCGCCCCGGCGCTTGCGGAGCACGTCGATGCAGATGTTCGACGTGATGCGGTAGAGCCACGTGTAGAAGGAGGCGTCGCCCTTGAAGTGGTCCAGGTACTTGTAGACCTTGACGAACGCCTCCTGGGAGACGTCCATCGCTTCCTCCTTGTCCTTCAGCATACCGAGCGCAACGGCGTACACCTTGCGCTGGTAACGCTCGACGAGGAGTTTGAAAGCGCGCTGGTCCCCGCTGCGGACGCGCTTGACGAGTGTAAGGTCGTCGGTGGCCAAGAGTGCGGCACCGTAACACAAGCCGCCATAACCCCAAGTGTTCCGAACAGGCTCCCTGCTTTAGAGGGAGCTGACCAGGGCGATGACCGCCAGCGCGACCCCCGTGATGGCCAGCACGGCGCCAAAAACCATCCGGTCCCACTGTCCTTCGGACAGGGCGTCGTCCTCCTCGGGGCCAGCGCGGAAGCGGTGGAGCACGTTCCAGAACATCCGTCCGCTGAGCTTTCTATCGGAGCCGTGCCGGTCGGGGTCGCCCGGGGGCAGGGGCTGGCCCTGTTCGTCCCGGCGGATGAACGGGCCGGGCAGGGGCTGGTAGAGGCCGGGCGTCATCGGGGCGGCCTGTTCGGAGTGCCGCACGTCGGGCGGGGGCTCCAGTTGGACGTCCTTCGCGCGCTCGCGGGCTTCCTCGGGCGACGGGGCGTCCAGCACCCAGAGCCCCGCCTCCACGCCCGTCTGCCCGGTATGGGCGTCCTGGAGCTGAGCGAAGCCCTGGTCCTTCATCGCCTGGGCGAAGGCGGCCTTGCCTTCCGGGGTGGGCGGATGCTGGGCGGCGGCCTCGGCGTAGGCGGCGAAGAAGGTCCACAGGCGGGCCACCCGGTCCGACGAGGGCAGCGACGCGGGCCGCACCTGCGCGGACAAGAGCGCGCTGTCGGAAGCGAAGCGCTTGGCCACCGCGGGGGAGCTCTCCAGGTCCTTCAGGTCGCCGGGGACCAGCGACTCCACGTCCCGCAGCGGTCCGCGCGCCTCGCCCGCGCCCAGGTAGGGGCTGGCGGTGGTGGGCTGCTGCCCGGGCGTCCGGAAGCCGTCCTTCAGCTTGCGCTGCTGCGGCGGCGAGGCACCCGGGTCGCGGGGAAGCTCGAAGCCCGTGCCGGGTTGTGCGCGGGGGCCGCGCGTCGTGCCGGGACCGCGTGGCGTGCCGGGACCGCGCGGCGTTCCGGGCTTCGGAAGGGGGATGCGGACCGACTGCGGCCCCGCTTCCGCCCCCTCCGGAAGGGAGGCGCGGCCCGACTGCGACCCTGCTTCCGAACCCTCCGGGAGCGTTCCGGGCTCCTGCCCCTCACCAGCGGGGAAGCCCGCGGAGACGCCTCCGGGAAGCCCCTCGCCACCGACAGAGGGCTCCATCATCCCATCGTCCTGGAAGGGCGACGGAACGGGCCCCGTGACGGGCGCCGGGGCGGACCCCGTGTCGGAGCGGGGTCCGTTGCGCGGATCCGGCCCGCGAGGACCGCGAATGTCTCCGACATTTCCCATCACCTGGATTCTCTCACATCGAGAACCCGGAGTTGCATGGGGGGCTACTCGCCCTCGCGCTCCACTTCCATGGGGCTGGTCATTCCGTTGGCGTCCAGACGGACGCGATAGACGGCATTGAGGCCGTCACCGTCCGCGTCCGCGCGGGCGAGGCAGGACACCTCCGGCTCGCCCACCGGGCTCTCCTGCACCGTCACCTCGTACTGGAAGTGCACGGTGGGGCCCGGTTCGAAGCCGATGCGGTGGAAGTCCTCATGGTCCTGGGCGAAGGGCACCGCCTCGCCGTTCTTCGGCACCGGGGACGGAAACGGCGCGATGGGCACGTAGTTGCCGTGCTCGTCCCGGTACGCCTGCACGGCGTCACACAGCGCCAGCACCTGGATGCGCGCCTCGTTGGCCAACTGCTCGGGCGAGGCACGGCCGCCGGAGCGCGTGGGACCCGTCAGGATGAGCAGCAGGGACAGGCCCAGACCCGCCACGACCGCGGCGACGAGCCCCACCACTATCGCCTTGCTGCGGCGTGGGTGCCCGGCTCCAGAAGGAGGAGGCGGCGGCTGCATCAGGCCCACTCCCGGGGGTTGCGCAGCACCTCTTCCAGCCGGGCCTCGGGGGTGCCGGGCTCCGGGTGGTAGTCGTAGCGCCAGCGCACGCGCGGCGGCAGCGACATGAGGATGGACTCCGTGCGCCCCTGCGTCTCCAGGCCGAAGATGGTGCCCCGGTCATAGACGAGGTTGAACTCCACGTAGCGGCCCCGGCGCACCTCCTGCCAGAAGCGCTGCGCCTCCGTCACCGGCGTGTCCTTGCGCCGCTCCGCGATGGGCAGGTACGCGGGGATGAAGGAGTTGCCGCACGCCTGCACGAAGGCGAACTCGCGCTCCAGGTCGCCGCCCATGTTCTCGAAGAAGAGGCCGCCCACGCCGCGCGCTTCTCCCCGGTGGCGCACGTGGAAGTACGTGTCGCACGCGGCCTTGAAGCGCGGGTAGTACGTGGCGTCATGCGTGTCGCACGCGGCCTTGTGCACGCGGTGGAAGTGCGCGGCGTCCTCGTCGTGCAGGTAGTACGGCGTCAGGTCCGCGCCGCCGCCAAACCACGCCCTGCCGCCCTGCTGGATGAAGCGGTAGTTGGCGTGCACCGTGGGCACGTGCGGGCTTCGGGGGTGCAGCACCAGCGACAGGCCGCCGGCCCAGAAGGTGCGCCCCTCGCCCTGGAGCTTCCGGGCGAAGGCCTCCTCCAGCTCGCCGTACACGATGGAGGTGTTGACGCCCGCCTTCTCCAGGACGGCGCCCTCCTCCAGCACGCGGCTGCGGCCACCGCCGCCACCTGGACGGCTCCACGCGTCCTCGCGGAAGCGGCCCTGGCCGTCCAGCGTTTCCAGCGCACCGCAGATGTCGTCCTGGAGCTTCTGGATGAAGGCCGTCATGCGCTCCTTCATCCCCTCCACGTCCACCGTCGCCGTCATGTGCCCGTTGTCTCCTGTGCGGTACGAACGGGCACGGATGCTACTAGGGCGCCTGGGCGGAAGGGGCCTCGAAGTCCACCGGAGGCGTGGAGGGCGCCAGGTTGCCCGCCGCGTCGAAGGCCTCGATGCGGGCGCGGTAGCTGCGGCCGTCCTCCAGCGCGAACGCCCCGCCGCAGGCCTCATGGCCCAGATAAGCGGTGTTGGACTGGATGGGCAGCAGGTACTGCTGGGGGCTGACGCCCAGCCGGCGCGGGGCCAGCTTCACCACCAGGAACGCGGGGCTCTCCTCGCGCAGGGCGAGGTTCAGCTTCACGAAGCGCGCGATGCCCTGGGGCGAGCGGCGCACGAAGCCCTCCGACACCGCGGGCTTCTTCACCCACTTGGGGGCCTTGGTGTCGGCGCCCTTGCCGCTGAGCCACGAGGGCTGGACGCCCGGACGCCCGTTGAGCACCACCACGCCGGGCAGCACCTCATCCAGCCGCAGCAGGTAGCGCTTGTCGGGCCGCATCGGCTCCGCCAGCTTGAGGATGACGACGGCGCGCCCCAGGGAGCTCTCCCAGCCCTTGGTCACCTTGAGCTTCACCTCGTGGCCGTCCGCCTCCAGCCGCAGCGGCTTGCCGACGAGCCCCAGCACCGGGGAGCGCGCGGTGCCCACCCCCTCCAGCAGCAGGCGCAGGTTGGTGGGGACGATGCCCCCGGGGGCTGGATAGAGCTGGACGCCGTCCCCCGTGCACTGGGCGGAGGCGGTGGCGGCGGACAGCAGGGCGGCGACGAACACGCAGGCGCGGAACACGGTGCCTCCCAGTGTGCGCCGGGAACGGGCGCAGGGAAAGTCAAAGCGGACCCCCTGCCCGGCGCGGGACGGATGCGACGTCAGTGGCGGGAGCCTTCGTCCTCGTTGAGGACGATGGGGCCGAAGCGTTCTTCATGCCGCCGCAGGTTCTCCTGAAGGACCCCCAGCAGGCGCTTGAGGTGGCGCGGGCTGGTGATGACGCGCGAGCGGACGCGGGCCAGGGGTTGCTGCGGCTGGACGAAGAGGAAATCCAGCACGAACTCCGTCTCCGTGTGGTTCACCAACGCCATGTTGCAGTACTGGCCGTTGGCGACCTCGTCATCCATCTGCACCTGAAGCTGCATGTCCGGGGGTTTCGGAGTGTCCGCCATGAGGCAGGCGGCATAGCGCCTGGGGCCCGCCATGGCCAGTGTCCACCGGGTGAGCACGCGCTGGCGGGACATCGACGGGGACTCCACGGCGGCCTTCGCGCTGGGACGAGGCCCGGATGCCTGTCTGCTTCTCCACGGTTTCACCGGCAGCCCGTGGGAGGTACGCCCCCTGGGTGAAGCCCTGGCCGCGCGCGGGATGCGCGTCGTGGCCCCCCGGCTTCCGGGCCACGGCACCACGCCGGAAGCCCTGTTGGACGTGGACCACCACGACTGGCAGGACGCCGCGGAGGAAGCGCTGGCGTCCCTCCAGGGCCACCGCCGCGTCTTCGTGGCGGGACTGTCCATGGGGGCCCTGCTCGCGCTGCGGCTGGCCGCGAAGCATCCGGACCAGGTGCATGGACTGGCGCTGGTGGCACCCGCGGTGCGCTTCCGGGGGCCGCGCATGGCGCTGGTGCGTCAGTTGGTGCGCACGCCCCTCCTCCAATGGACGACGCCGTGGGTGGACAAGGGCGGCACGGACATCTCGGATCCGCTGACGCTGTCGCAGGCGCCCGTGCTGGCGGCCTTCCCGGTGGCCCGATTGAGGGACCTGTGCATGCTCCAGGACCTGGCGGTGACGGACGCGCCCCGGGTGCGCTGTCCGGTGCTGGTGGCGACCGCGGAGCAGGACCACGTCGTGGATCCAGAGGGCGGACGCTTCCTGGTGCGGCGGCTGACGTCATCCCCGGCGGTGCGGCTGGTGAGCTTCCGGGAGGGTTTCCACATCATCCCGCGCGACGTGTCCGGGCCGCTGCTCGCCACGGAGGTGGGCGACTTCCTCGAACGGTGGCGAGAACCCGCGGACGCCCCGGGCGCCTCCGGAGAAGACTTCAGGGGCGAGGCGGGATGGGAGGCGCAAGGCGCGCCACCGCCGTGAGCAGCTCCACCGCGTCCAGCGGCTTGGTGACGAAGGCGCTGAAGCCCGCGCGCAGGGCCCGGTCGCGGTCCTCCCGGCGGGCGGCGGCGGTGACGGCCAGCGCGGGCACCCCGCCCCCGGACTCCCAGGGCAGCGCGCGCAGCCGGTACAGGAGCGAATAGCCGTCCTCACCCGACAACGTCACGTCCGTCACCAGCACGGTGGGCGGGGACCTGCGCACCTCATCCATCGCGTCGGTGACGTTGGTGGCGGTGAGGACGTGGGCGCCCACGCGGGTGAGCAGCACGGACATCCATTCGCGCGCGTCCGGCGCCCCGTCCACCACCAGCACGCGCTGGCCCTCCAGCTCCGGGAAGCGCGGCAGCGACAGGCCCTCCACGGGCCGAGGCTCGCGCGTCGCGCCCGGGGTGGAGCCCACGCGGGAGCGGGGCAGGAAGACGGTGAAGGTGGAGCCCCGGCCGGGACCTTCGCTGGCCGCGGACACGGTGCCTCCGTGCAGCTCCACCAGGTGACGGACGATGGACAGCCCCAGGCCCAGCCCGCCGTGCTGGCGGCTGACGCTGGTGTCCGCCTGATGGAAGCGCTGGAAGAGGAAGGGCACGAAGTCGGTGGGGATGCCCTCGCCGTCGTCCTTCACCACCAGCTCCGCGCCCTCGTCGCGCGTGCGCGCGGACACCAACACGCGGCCTCCGGGCGGGGTGAACTTGATGGCATTGGCGAGCAGGTTCCACACCACCTGCTGCAACCGGTCCGGGTCGCCGAACAGCGGCACGCCGTCCGCGTCCACGACGATGTCCAGCTCCAGCTCGCGCGCGAGCGCCGTGGGCCGCACCGCGTCCAGCGCCGCCTCCACCACGCGCCCCAGCTCCAGCGGCACGGGCTCCAGGCGCAGCCGTCCGTTGGCGATGCGGCTCATGTCCAGCAGGTCCTCGATGAGCTGACGCTGCGCGCGGGCGTTGCGTTCGATGGCCTGCACGGCGCGCTGACGTTTGTCCTCGCCCAGCAGGCCCTGCCGCAACATCTGCGACCAGCCGAGGATGGACGTGAGCGGCGTGCGCAGCTCATGCGACACCATGGCCAGGAACGCATCCTTCGCGCGGCTGGCGGCCTCGGCGGCGCCCCGGGCCGCGCGCTCTTCGTCATAGAGCCGCGCGCGGTCCAGCGCCTGCGCGCACTGACGGCCCACCGTCATCAGGAAGGCCCGCTCCGCCTCGTCGAAGTCGCGCGCGTCGCCGAAGCCCAGGCCCAGCGCGCCGAGCACCCTGCCTCCGCTCACCAGCGGCACCGAAGCCCACGCCGAGAGCGCCAGCGCCCGGGGCAGCCTCGCCAGCCGAGGGTAGCGCGCCATGCACTCCGTCCAGGAACCCATCGCGCAAGGCTCGCGGGTGCGCGTCACGTCCGTGAGGGGACAGGTGGCGGAGACGTCGAAGCGCTGCCAATCCTCCAAATCTCCTGGGGAGAAGCCGTGCGCGGCGACGCGTTCGAAGACATCCGCGGCCTCCGACGTGGGCACCACCACGAGGCCGGTGAGGGCCCCCAGCGCGATGGCGCCTTCGCGCGCGGCCACCTCCACCACCTGCGCGGGGGTGAGCGCTTCGGAGAGCGCGGCCGTCATCGCCTGCAGGCGTTCGGTGCGCCAGGACGCGGTGGTCCACGCGGCGCGGCGGGTCTTCACCAGCTCCGTCACGTCCACCGCGAAGGCGAGCACGCCCTCCACCTGTCCTTGCGCGTCGCGGCGCGGCAGCAGGGAGAGGTTGAAGAAGAGCTCGTCGTCGGAAGGGTGGGAGCGGGAGGAGGTCTCGCGCAGGTGCAGGGACTGGCCGGTGGTGAAGACGCGGTCCCAGGCATCGTGCCAGGCGGGACTGTCCAACTGGGGACAGGCCTGACGCAGGGGGATGCCCACCTGTCCGCGCGTGTCGAGCAGCGTCAGGCGCGTGGCCGTGCTGAACTCGATGAGGTGGCCCGGACCCCGGTAGAGGCCGAAGAAGGCCGGGAGCTGCTCGAGCAGCTCCTGGAGTCGTGGAGGCGCACCGCCACCGGGCGCGGGCACCCAGACGGCCTGGGCTTCATTCACGGGCTGCCCCCTGCTTCCCTGGCGCGGACATCCTCCAACGTCAGGCATCACAGCATGGCACGAAATGCCACCCGGGGCGGGAGCGGATGGACCGCGTTGGGCATCCCCTCCCACTGCTGACGTCCAGTAGAGGGCATCCGCCCCATCCCCCCGGGGAACCCGGCCCGGAAGCCGGGCATCGGTTATGTCGGAGGACAGGCATGCACTCCCCTTCCTCTGATTTGCGACCTCTCGTCGAACTGCGCGCCGTCACCAAGTCCTACGCGGAGGGAGACTCCGTGCGCGAGGTGCTGTCCGGCACGTCGCTCACCCTGCACCGGGGCGAGTTCGTGGTGCTGCTGGGCCGCAGCGGCTCCGGCAAGTCCACGCTGCTCAACCTCATCAGCGGCATCGACCAGGCGACGCAGGGCGAAATCCTGGTGGAGGGCCGCGACCTGGGACGCATGAAGGAGAAGGAGCGCACGCTGCTGCGCCGCGAACGCGTGGGCTTCATCTTCCAGGCCTTCAACCTGCTGCCCACGCTGACGGTGGAGGAGAACGTGCGGCTGCCGCTGGAGCTGCTCGGGCGCACGGGCGCGGAGGCCGGTGCGCGGGCGCACGAATTGCTCAAGCGCGTGGGCCTGGAGGGCCGGGCGAAGAGCTTCCCGGACCGGCTGTCCGGCGGCGAGCAACAGCGCGTGGCGGTGGCCCGGGCCCTGGCGCACGCGCCCCCCCTGCTGCTGGCGGACGAGCCCACGGGCAACCTGGACGAGGAGACCGGCAAGCACGTGCTGGACCTGCTGGAGGGGCTCACGCGGCAGGGCGATGCGTGCGCGCTCATCGTCACGCACGAGCCCGGCATGGCGGCCCGCGCGGACCGCGTCCTGACCATGGAAGGCGGACGGCTGGTGGAGCGGCCCGGCGGCGCGCGCAACAAGGGGTCGTCATGAAGACCCTGCTCGCACGCTCCAGCCTGCGCCATCTGGGCGGGCACCCGTGGCTCACGGCGCTGTCGCTCTTGGGCATCGCGATGGGCGTGGCGGTGGTGGTGTCCATCGACCTGGCGAGTGGCAGCGCACTGCGAGCCTTCGAACAGTCCACGGACGTCGTCGCAGGCAAGGCCACGCATCAAATCGTGGGCGGCACGTCCGGACTTCCGGAGGGGGTCTACACGGCGCTGAAGCTGCGCCCGGACGCGCCGGAAGCAGCGCCCGTGGTGCAGGGCTTCGTGCAGGTGGAAGGCGGCAACCGCCGCACGCTCACGCTGTTGGGATTGGATCCGTTCGCGGAGGCGCCCTTCCGCGACTTCTCCACGGGGAACGCGGTGGGGGACGTGGGCGCGCTGCTCACGAAGTCCGGCACGGTGGTGATGGGCGCGAAGACGGCGCGGGTGCTGGGCGTGAAGGTGGGCGACACGCTGCCCGTGACGGTGACGGGGCTGCGCAAGGAGCTGCGCGTGTCGGCGCTGCTGTCCCCGTCACAGGAGACGACGGAGCGCGCGCTGGAGTCGCTGCTGATTTGCGACCTCTCCACCGCGCAGGAGGTGCTGGGCCAGACGGGTCGGCTCACGCGCGTGGACCTGCGCCTGAAGGGGGGCGAAGCCGAGGCCGCGCGACTGAGGGCCGCGCTGCCCCAGGGGGCGGAGCTGGTCCAGACATCGGGACGCGCGGGCACGGTGGAGCAGATGACGCGGGCGTTCCGCACCAACCTCACCGCGCTGTCGCTGCTGGCGCTCGTGGTAGGGATGTTCCTCATCTACAACACGATGACGTTCTCCGTGGTGCAGCGGCGCGGCATGCTGGGCCGGCTGCGCGCGGTGGGCGTGACGCGCGGAGAGCTGTTCGCGCTGGTGCTGGGCGAGGCGCTGATGCTCGGCATCGTGGGCACCACGGCGGGCCTGTTGCTGGGCATCCTGATGGCCAGCGGGCTCGTGGGTCTCATCACACGCACCATCAATGACCTGTACTTCGTGGTGAACGTGCGCCGGCTGTCCCTGGAGCCGTTCACGCTGATCAAGGGCCTGGGCCTGGGTCTGGGCGCCACGGTGCTGGCGGCGCTGGTGCCCGCGTGGGAGGCGGCCCGCGCGACGCCGGTGACGGCGCTGCGGAGATCGACGGAGGAGGACGCGACCCACCGCAAGGCCCCCCAGCGCGCGTTGCTGGGATTGGGGATCCTCGCCGTTTCCATCGGCATGCTCGCGTGGCCCACGCAGGCCCTGCCGCCGGCGTATGCGGGACTGTTCGGCGTGATGATGGGCACCGCGCTGCTGGTGCCCTGGGTGACGGAGAAGCTGACGGCCGCGGCGGCGAGGCCCCTGGGCGCGCTGTTCGGTCCGCTGGGGCGCATGGCGGCGCGAGGCGTGACGGCGAGCCTGTCGCGCACGGCGGTGGCCCTGGCGGCGTTGATGGTCGCGGTGGCGACGACGGTGGGCGTGGGCCTGATGGTGTCCAGCTTCCGGGGCACGGTGGTGTCGTGGCTGGAGTCCGCGTTGCAGGCGGACGTGTTCGTGTCCCCGCCGTCGCTGGTGGCACGGCGGGGGGACTCCGCGCTGGTGCCAGGGCTCGCGGAGAAGCTGCGCTCCACGCCCGGCGTCGAGGCCAGCGGCTCCATCCGTGTGGTGCACGTGCGCATCGATGACGTGGAGACGGACCTGCTGGCCATCGACTTCGCGAAAGGGCACGAGCGGTCCTATCGCTTCAAGGAGGGGCGCGCGGAGGACGTGTGGCGGCAGGTGGACGCATCCCGGGACGCGGTGCTCGTGTCGGAGCCCTTCGCCTTCCATCGCGGCGTGCACGCGGGCGACACGCTGCGGGTTTCCACGGACAAGGGTCTGCACGACTTCCGGGTGGCGGGCGTGTACTTCGACTACGGCTCCGACGTGGGGACCGTGATGATGCCGCGCCCTACGTATGAGCACTGGTACGACGACCGGGGCGTGAGCGGACTGTCTTTGATAGCCGCGCCGGGACAGGACGTGGATGAACTGGTGTCCCGGGTGCGCGACCGCGCGGGCGGTGAGCAGGCCTTGAACGTGCGCGCGAACAAGGCCCTGCGGCAGGCGTCGCTGGAGGTGTTCGACCGAACCTTCACCATCACGCAGGTGCTGCGCCTGCTGGCCATTGGCGTCGCGTTCGTGGGCGTGTTGAGCGCGCTGATGTCCCTGCAACTGGAACGGGCGCGCGAGTTCGCGGTGCTGCGCGCGACGGGGCTCACGCCGGGACAACTGTGGGGCATGGTGTCGTTGCAGACGGGCCTGCTGGGCCTGCTCGCGGGGCTCTTCTCCATCCCGCTGGGGCTGGCATTGGCGTACGTGCTGGTGCACGTCATCAACCAGCGCTCGTTCGGGTGGACGTTGCAGTTGGTGGTGTCACCCGGTGTGGTGGGCCAGGCGATGTTGCTGTCATTGGTGGCGGCGGCGCTCGCGGGGCTGTACCCGGCGTGGCGGATGGCGCGCGCGAATCCGGCGATGGCGTTGCGGGAGGAGTGAGACATGGGCCGCGGACTCGTCATCGGAATCGTGTTGGTGCTGGTCGCGCTGGGCGTGGCGGTGGGCGTGGTGATGCGGGACACGGAGGACACAGGTCCTGAGCGCTCCGGCACGATGACCGTCGCGGGAGCCCTGGGAGGCGAGGGCAGCCTGGAGGGCTATGCGCGCGCCGTGGAGCCCCGTCCCTTCCGCTTCCCGGAGGACCACGGCCCCCACCCCGACTTCCGCACTGAGTGGTGGTACTGGACGGGCAATCTGGAGACGGAGGACGGGCGGGCCTTCGGCTACCAGTTCACGCTGTTCCGCAGCGCGCTGGCGCCGGAGCAGTCCGACCGGGGCTCGGCCTGGGGCACGCGGCAGGTCTTCATGGGGCACTTCACGGTGACGGACGTGAGCGCCGGACGCTTCCACGTCACCGAACGCTTCAGCCGCGCGGCCGTGGGACTGGCGGGTTCTGAGGGGGCCCCCTTCCATGTCTGGCTGGAGGACTGGGACGTGCGGAGCGAAGGCGCGGCGGGCACCTGGCCCATGCACCTGCGCGCCCAGGGCGACGGCGTGACGCTGGACCTGCGGATGGATGAAGGCAAACCGCCAGTGCTCCAGGGCGACCGGGGGCTGAGCCAGAAGAGCGCGGAGAAGGGCAACGCGTCCTATTACTACTCCCTGACCCGCATGCCCTCGCGGGGCACGGTGTCCGTGGATGGGCAGACGGTGTCCGTGAAGGGCGAAAGCTGGATGGACCGCGAGTGGAGCACCAGCGCGCTCGGGCCCGGGCTGGTGGGCTGGGATTGGTTCGCGCTCCAGCTCTCCGACGGCGGCGAGCTGATGAACTACCAGCTCCGGAACAAGGACGGCAGTGCGGACCCCTTCAGCGCGGGCACCTGGAATCCGCCCAGCGGGGAGGCCGTGCACCTGACCCGCGAGGACGTGAAGCTGGAGGTGCTGGACACCTGGAAGAGTCCACGCGGGACGAAGTACCCGTCACGCTGGCGCGTCCAGGTGCCCAAGCTGTCATTGGACCTCACCGTGACGCCGAAGCTCGCGGACCAGGAGCTGCCGGTGAGCGTGCGCTACTGGGAGGGCTCGGTGTCGCTGGAGGGCACACGTGAGGGCAAGCCCGTGCAGGGACGCGGCTACGTGGAGCTGACCGGGTACGCGGATGCCGCGCGGCGCGAGGACGCGACGACCCGCAGCCGCACGCCGTAGGTGATGGAAGCCACGGCCCGGCTCAGGGCGGCCCCCATGGCAATCATTGAAAGCAGCGCATGGACGGCCGGACTGCGAGGAGTTCCGGAACCCGACTTCAGCACCGGGGAGCGATTGGCAACGGCGACACCGGAGGTGTAAGACCGCATCCCCAACATTTCCGGAGTTACAAGCAATGCGCCTTTCAAAGGGTCTGTTCCTGGGGTGTGTCCTCGCACTGGGCCTGGGCGCCACTGCCTGTGGAGACGACGAGCCGGATGCCCCAAGCTGCACGGTCGGCAGCCAGCAGTACCGCACGGATCTGTTCTTCGGGCGGGACCGCGTGGGCGACGTGCCTGTCAGTGAGGCGGAGTTCCAGGGGTTCGTCGACACCGTCATCACGCCCCGCTTCAAGGACGGGCTGACCCTGTACGACGCGAACGGGCAGTACCAGATGGAGGACGGCACGCTCGTGCACGAACTCAGCAAGATCATCGTGCTCCTGCATGACGGCAGCGCGGCGCGCTCGGCGGACATCGACTACGTCCGTGAGGAGTACAAGCGCCAGTTCAATCAGGAGGCCGTGCTCCGCATCGACTCCACGCCCTGCGTCGCGTTCTAGCAAGACGCCCTGCCCCGGGATGAGACGCGTCTGGCAGCGAGCTCATCCCGGTCATCGAAGCCATCGTCCAGGTGGGGATGAAACTTCAGCGCAGGGTGGAGGCTACGCCGCGAAGCGTGCCTGGATCTCCGCCGCGCCCCCGCGCTCCAGCCACGCGTCGAACGTGAGCAGGCCCGGCGAAAGCCGCCGCAGCGCCGGGATGTCCGCGTTCCCGACCGCGGTCCCTTCGTCGACAAGCTCGACCAGGCGGCGCAAGAGCGCGCTCTGCGCCAGGAACTCGGGGGGAAACCGCGCGTAGGAGATCGACTCGTGGGTCGCACGTCCGATCTTCTCGGCCAGTTGAGCCCCGGTAAGCTCATCCCCCGCCAGCTCCAGGGTGGTTCCGGCATGCCTGCCCGGCTCCGCGAAAACACGCGCGACAAGCACGCCGATGTCGTCGCTCGCGATGAACTGCATCGTGCGGTCCGGTCGGACGAAGAACTGGAGCGCGCGCCGCGCCAGTCCGAAATGCGGCTCGAGAAGGATCTCCATGAACGCCGACGGCCGCACGATGGTCGCGCGCAGGCCGCTCGCGCGGACGTACTCCTCGATCCTCCACTTGCTCTCGAAGTGGCCGACACCGGTGCTGGGACGCAGGCCCGCCATCGACGTGTAGACGAAGTGCTCGACGCCAGCGGCCTTCGCCGCGTCCACGACGTCCACTCCAAAGCGGAACTCGTCGTCGTCACTGACGCCGTACTGTGGCTGACCCGAACTCGGCTGGATGCTGAAGACACCGTATGCACCCACGAGCGCGCGGTCGAGCGACGCGCGGTCCCCCATGTCACCGCGCACCAACTCCACGCCCGACGCTTCCAGCGCCCGGGCCTTCACGCTCGAAGGGTCGCGCACGAGCGCGCGGACGCTCCAGCCGTCCTTGCTCAACGCGCGCGCCGTCGCGCCTCCCTGCTGTCCCGTCGCTCCAAGCACCAGCACGCGTTCGCCCGGTGTCGCCATCACGGCCTGCCTTTCTTTCAGTAAACGGAGGGTTGCTCCGCTTAAATACGGAGCTATGCTCCGTTTTTCAAGTGGCAGCGAAGCCCCCGAAGAATGCGTCGGACGACATGACCGGCGGCGCCATGCGCGCGGACGCGAGGCGAAACCGCGACCGGTTGCTCGCGGCGGCCGACGCCGTGTTCACCGAGCGCGGCGCGGACGCGTCGCTCAATGACGTGGCGAAGCGGGCGGAGGTAGGCATTGGAACGCTCTACCGACACTTCCCGACGCGCGAAGCGCTGCTCGGCGCGACCTGCGACGAGCGGTTCCTGACGCTCGCGCAGCACAGCCGCGAGCGCTCGGCATCCCTGTCCGCGCTGGAAGCCCTGCGCCTGTTCCTGGAGGAGCTCGTGCACTACGCGGGCATCTACCAGGGGCTCGCGGCCTCACTGGGGATCGTCCTGCGAAGTGGCACGGAGGGGTGTCACGCGACGACCGCCGAGGGACAGCGCCTGCTGGAAGCAGCACAGCGCGAGGGCGAGGTTCGCGGCGACATCCGTCTGGATGATGTGGTGTGCATGGCGATGGCGATCTCGCTCTCCGCCTCGCAGGACGCGTCGGGAACGAAGCGCATCCCACGCCTCACCGGGATGTTCATCGACGGGTTGCGCCCCCCATGCGATGCGCGTGGCACACGCCCCCGCTGACCCCCGCGACACGAAGTCCGGATAGATTGCCCGGCCTATGAACGTCCTCGTCACGGGTGCCACCGGTCTCATCGGCAACGCCATCGCCCACCGGCTCGCGAAGCGGGGGGACTCCGTCCGCGCGCTCGTGCGAGATGTCAGCAAGGCCGCGCCCCTCCTGCCGCCCAATGTGCAGTGCATCCAAGGGGACATCACCGCCCCCGCGTCGCTGCCGGCCGCGATGCACGGGGTGGACCTCGTCTTCCACGCCGCGGGCATGCCGGAGCAGTGGCACCGCGACGACTCCATCTTCGACCGCGTGAACCGCCAGGGCAGCGTGAACGTCCTGTCCGCCGCGCACGCCGCCAAGGTGCGCCGCGTCGTCTACACCTCCACCATGGATGTCTTCGCCGCGCCCCGGGGCGGGGAGCTCGTCGAAGCCAACATCGACCCGCACCCCAAGCCCACCGTCTACGAGCGCTCCAAGCAGGACGCCGAGCGGGCCGTCGAAGCCATCCGCCAGCAGGGCCTGGACGTCGTCTACATCAACCCGGCCGCCGTCTATGGCCCCAGCCCCGTGCACGTGGGCCTCAACTCCTTCTTCGTCCAGCTCCTCAACAAGAAGGCCCCGCTGCTCCCGCCGGGCGGCATGTCATGCGTCTACGTGGACGGGCTCACCGACGCGCAGCTCGCCGCCGCCGAACGCGGCGTCAACGGAGAGCGCTACCTCGTCTCCGACCAGTACCTGAGCAACGCGGACCTGGCGCTCGCCATCCACAAGGCCGCTGGCGCCGGGAAGCCTCCCGCCACCGCACCCGTCTTCCTGATGGAGGCCCTGGCCCGTGCCTCCGCGCCGCTCGCACGCGTGTTCCCCTTCACGCCGCTCGTCGCGCCCGGACAGCTCTCCTTCATGCGCTGGGAGGCCCGCGTGAACTCGGCCAGGGCACAGCGCGAGCTGGACTTCCGCCCCACCCCGCTCGAACACGGCGTGGCCCTCACAGTGGCGTTCCTGAGGGAGAAGCGGCTCGTGCCCCAGGCCTGAACCCACGGCCTGGATGTCTGTCGTCAGCCCCTGGCCTGGGATGTCATGGGTTGACTCCCACCCGGGAGTGTCAAACGCCGCCTCCGTCGGGACAGACCCACGCCGTGGGTTGCCTTTCACGTGAAGTCAGGAAATTGGCGCGCCTGGCATTGAGTGCTACCCAGAAGACGATCTCAACCCGGAGTGAGGGTTGGCGATCGTCTTCGCCGGTCCGCCCCCTTCACCCCCTCCCATCCCATGTCCGCTCCCATGCCTCGCCGGGCGGCGCCTCTTCACCGGGCGCCGTTGATGGCCGCCGTGTCCGCAGTGTTCGCGCTGGCGGGTTGTCAGCGTGACGTCGCGCCCTCCGAGTCAGGGCCCGCCCGTTTCGCCAGCTCCGGCCATCAGGCGGTGGAGGTGCCGGTGGCATCCAACGTCGCGCCCCGCATCACCAGCGCCTTCCAGACCGCCCGGGACATCGGTCCAGGCCATTCCGCGCGCGTCAACGTCCGGGCCATGGATCCGGAGGACACGCCCCTGCGCTACGTCTGGGAAGCCACGGTGGGCACGCTGGGGAAGCCCACCGCGCTCGCGGATGGCAGCGAAGCCCGCTGGACCGCACCCGCGTGCGTGGACGCGCGGAAGACGCCTGTCGTGCACGTGCGCGTGACGAATGCGGCGGGCCTGGAGACGCTCCAGACCTTCACGTTGAGCTGGACCGGACCGACGTGTGCCCCGACACGAAGCCGCCTGAAGTCCGCCTCCAACGTGGTCGCCACGAAACTGGACGGCCGTCCAGCTCAGCGCGAGCCCGGCGCGGACTCGTGGTAGTGGATCGCCCGCCACTCCCCTGCCTTGCGGTGGAAGACGAAGCTCACGCGTCCGTCGTTCGTGAACGTCCCCGCCCCGTCCACCCGCTCCCCCTCGAAGTGATACGTGAAGAAGGCGAAGGCCACCTCGCCCATCACGTCGAGCGCCATGTCTTCCAATGACATCCGCGAGCCCCGCTCCAGGTGCGTGCGCAGGGCGTCGTAGTACTGGGAGATGCCCACCCAGCCCCGGATGGGCCGGGCCCGCTCCTGCGGCACGTAGAGCAACTGCGGATACTCCCGGTCCCAGAGGGCCTGGAGCCTCGCGACGTCCAGCGATTCGAAGCCGCGCCGGTACTGCTCCAGCAACGCCGTGAGCTGTTGCCTGTCCGTGTCCACCGAGGCCATGCGCCCCTCCCTGTCGTACCCGCGCAAAAGAACGTGGAGGTCCGCCCCACAGGGATGACGGACCCCCACGCATGATGTCACCTGCTTGCGATGCGACCTACTCCTTCACCGGCTCCGTCATGCCCGAACCGCCCATGCCCTGCTGCGCGCGCGGGGCCTCGGAGAAGGCCTTGCGCAGCGCCATGCCCGCGTCCGCCTGCGCCTTCTTCGCGATGTCCAGCACCGGCGCCATGCCGAAGAACTCGTGCGTCACGCCGTCGTAGTTCTTCACGTCCACCTTCACGCCCGCGGCCTTGAGGTTCTTCGCGTACTCCTGGCCCTCGTCCTTCAGCGGATCCAGGCTCGCCGTCACCACCATCGCCGGGGGCAGGCCGCGCAGTTGCGCTGGCGTCGCCTTCAGCGGCAGCGCGTTCGGGTCCTTGTTCTGCACCCAATCCTTGCCCAGGTAGTTGCCCCAGAACCACGCGATGTCCTGGTTGCCAATCAGGTAGTTGCCCTGGCCGTTCGCCTGGTGTGAAGGCGTGTTCACGTTGTTGCTGACGAACGGATACACCAGCAACTGGAACACCGGCTGCGCGCCGCCGTCCTGCTTCTGGCGCATCGCCACCACCGTCGCCAGGTTGGCGCCCGCGCTCTCCCCCGCCACCGCGACCTTGCTGGCGTCGCCGTTGAACTCCTTCGCGTTCTTCTGCACGTACTGGAAGGCCGCCGTGGCGTCATCCGCCGCCGCAGGGAACGGGTGCTCCGGCGCGTGGCGGTACTCCACGCTCACCACCACCGCCTTCGCCTGGTTCGCCAGGGCGCGCGCGCTGGCGTCATACGTGTCCAGGTCCGCCAGCACGAAGCCGCCGCCGTGGTAGTAGACGACCACCGGGAACGGGCCCGCCCCGTCCGGCGTGTAGACACGCACCGGAATCTCTCCCTTCGCGCCCTTCAGCTTGCGGTCCTCCACCTTGGCGACCTTCTCCGGCGTCACCGGCTTGCCCTGGTCCTTCAAGGTCTTCTCCACCGCGTCCTTCGCGGTGACGCCCGTGCGCGCCTGCCGCGGTGACACCGTGTGCGGCGGCACCGGTTTCAAGGCCTTGTGCGCGTCCAACACCACCTGCATCTGCGGATCCACCTTCGCCGCGGCGGCGGCATCCTTCGCGAGCGCCGCGCCCGAAAATCCCAGCATCCCCAGCGCCAGCGCCGACATCCCCACCGTCTTCTTCAATCCGAGCATCGGAGACTCTCCACATGCGTGATTGTGATTGCACCCGGGGCGCGAGAACCGGCGCCCACCGGAACGCAATCTGGAGACGCCGTGCGTTGCGTGGAACCGGGTGGCCCCCACCCCACTCGGCCGGTTCCGCCGTCCGATGGGCAGGCAGTCACCAGCCGTGCCCTCAAGAACATGCATCCGTTCGCCACGCGGTCCCGTAGCGCGTCGCCACGGCGAGCCCTCCGCGCCTGCCCGGCTGCCCACCGGACGGCGACACGGCCGACAGGCGTCCCCACCTGACACGGGGTGTCGTCCTGACGCGCAGGGCCCACTTTAGAACGCACGCGCGCTTCCCTCGGGTCCAATCCCCGCGCGGAGCGTGCCGGCCACCCACCACCTTCCACGGAGCGACACCATGGCATTGCTATCGAACCTGCTGGCCGCACTGGGCGGCTCTCGCCGCAGCGTCTTCACCGGCAGCGGTTGGAACCGGGGACGCTCCTCCTACGGTCGCCGTCCGCGCGGCTATGGCTACCGTGGACGCCAGTCCACCGGCGCGGGGGGCTCCTTCGGCCGGATGCTGCTCGCGGGCCTGAGCGCGTACGGCCTGCGCCGGTTCTTCAACAGCCGCTCGCGCGTCACCGGGTACTGAACCGGACGCCGGATGCGGGTGCCGCCGGGAAGTACCGTGGACTTCCCCCTCTGATGGCGCGCCCCCAGCCGGCCCCCTCGGGCACGGGAGGGTTCCACGGCCTCCTCCCGGTGCCTGACATCCCGCACGCGCCGTCCGTGCGAGCGCCTCCGCCTGGAGTAGGGTCCGGTTCCATGTCCGGCCCTTCCCGCCGGCGCAAGAGGACTCGCACCCATGGCGAAGGCGAAATACGTCCTGGCACTCGACCAGGGCACCACCGGAACCCACGTCTCCATCCTCGACACGAAGCTGCAGGTGGTGGGGCGCTCCTACAAGGAGCTGACCCAGCACTTCCCGAAGCCTTCGTGGGTGGAGCACGACCTGAACGAAATCTGGTCCACCAGCGAGTGGTGCATCGCTCGTGCGCTCAAGGACGCGGGCCTCACCGGCAAGGACATCGCCGTGGTGGGCATCACCAACCAGCGAGAAACCACGGGCCTGTGGACCCGCGACAGCGGTGAGCCCCTGGCGCGCGCCATCGTCTGGCAGGACCGCCGCACCGCGGACATCTGCCAGGAGCTCAAGTCCCAGGGAGTCGAGCCCCGCGTGCGCGAGATGACGGGCCTCGTCCTGGACCCATACTTCTCCGGCACCAAGCTCACCTGGCTCTTCAAGCACCTGAAGGGCGCGAAGAAGCGCGCCGAGAAGGGCGACGTGTGCTTCGGCACCATGGACTCGTGGCTCGTCTACAAGCTCACCGGCGGTGTCGCCCACGTCACCGACGTGTCCAATGCCAGCCGCACCCTGCTCATGGACCTGCGCTCGCTGGAATGGGACAACGAGCTGTGTTCACTGCTGGGCGTTCCCCGCGCGTGTCTTCCGGAGATTCGCGGCAACGCGGAGGTGTACGGCACCACGCGCGGCATGAAGAGCCTGCCGGACGGCGTGCTCGTCGCGGGCATGGCGGGAGACCAGCAGGCGGCCCTCTTCGGCCAGGCGTGCTTCAACCCCGGTGAATCCAAGTGCACCTACGGCACCGGCGCCTTCCTCTTGATGAACACCGGCACCCAGCCGGTGCGCTCCACCGCGGGCCTGCTCACCACCGTGGCGTGGAAGCTGGGGGGCACCACGCACTACGCGCTGGAGGGCAGCTCGTTCATCGCGGGCGCCGCCGTGCAGTGGCTGCGCGACGGCCTCAAGGTCATCAAGCGCGCCCCGGACGTGGAGGCGCTGGCCGCCAGCGTGAAGGACTCCGGCGACGTCGTCTTCGTCCCGGCGCTCGCGGGCCTGGGCGCTCCGCACTGGCGCCCGGAGGCGCGCGGCCTGTTCGCCGGCATCGACCGCTCCACCACCGTGGCCCACCTGGCGCGCGCGACCCTGGAGGGCGTGGCGCTCCAGATTTATGACCTGGCGGATGCGATGCGCCGCGACAGCGGACGCGACATCCCCACGTTCAAGGCGGACGGCGGCGCCGCGGCCAACAACCTGCTCATGCAGTACCAGGCCGACCTGCTGGGTGTGCCGGTGGTGCGTCCGCGCAACCTGGAGACCACCGCCCTGGGCGCGGCCTTCCTGGGCGGCCTGGGCGCCGGGGTGTGGACCAGTCCGGACGACATCCGCCGCGCATGGAAGGCGGACCGCACCTTCAAGCCGAAGATGAAGGCGGAGGTGCGCGCGCGTCACCTGGAAAAATGGAAGCAGGCGGTTTCACGCGCGTGAGTTGACACACCGAAGAGCGGACACCGCACGCGCCGGGGCTTCCATCGGAACAGGGAGCGGGTAGAACGCGAAACATGGCCTACGACCGCACGTTGCTCTCCCCGGATGCGCTCCAGACCTTCCTCGCGAAACATCCCGCCTGGACGCACGAGGGCGGGATGATCCGCCGCATC
Organism: Corallococcus terminator; assembly: GCF_003611635.1. Taxonomy (GTDB): domain Bacteria; phylum Myxococcota; class Myxococcia; order Myxococcales; family Myxococcaceae; genus Corallococcus; species Corallococcus terminator. Next base: position 21,990 of record NZ_RAVZ01000138.1, read on the forward strand.
TATGAGGCGCCCTCCTTCCTGGAGGGCATCGCCTTCGTGGAGAAGGTGGCGAAGGCCGCGGAGGCCGCCAACCACCACCCGGACATCGACATCCGGTGGCGCAAGGTGACGCTGGCGCTGGTGACGCACGACGCGAACGGCATCACCTTCCGCGACACCGACCTGGCCACGGAGGCGGACCGCCTCTTCGACGAAGGGGCCGGCGGTCGGTGACCCACCGCTTGCGTGGCACGGCGTGGGCCCTGGCGTGCGCGGTGTGTCTCATCGCGTCCGCCTCCCTCGCCCAGGATGAAGTCCCCACCGAGCCCCGCCCGGAGCGGCTGTACCTCAACTCCGGCGCGCTCCTGGGCGCGTCGCGCGTGGTGGGCATGGGCGGCGCGTACGTGGGCATCGCGGAGGGCACCGGCGGCTTCGCCAGCAACCTCACCGCCCTGGCGCAGCGCAGCCCCACACTGGAGCGCGACTGGGACATCGGCATCACCCTGTCCGCGTTGGACCTGCCCTTCACCGGGACGCAGCGTCGGGACCTGGACAACGACGGCAAGGCCGACGAAACCGTGAACAGCCGCCAGCTCCTGGGCGCGCTGATGCTGCAATACAAGCGCTTCGGCGTCGGCTTCCTGTGGCGCAACAGCACCGCGGGCTACTGCATCACCTCCGGTTGCCGGGGCCAGGGTGAGAAGCTCAACACCTCCCTGTCCCAGTCCGCGCTCGCGGGCTCCATCGCCTTCGGCCAGGACGACTTCATCCTGGCGATGGGCATCTTCTCCGCGGAGGCGAGCTTCAGCGAGGAGGGGGACGAGTCCTGGCGCTACGGCGACTCCGGGGTGGCGGTGGACATGCTGTTCCGCCCGCACGGGCGGCCCTACCGCATTGGCGTGGTGGTGCGGCCGGAGGTGGTGGCCGGCTGGCGGCCCGAAGAAGGCCAGGGAGCGGTCATCGCGGGGCAGCAGATCTACTCGGCCGTGGTGTCGCCCGCGGTGCTGTCCATTGGCGCAAGCTGGAGGCTGGGCGAAGGCGCGCACCGCTACAACCGGCTGTCTCCGGCCGCGCGGCGGCAGTTGCTGGTGGAAGGGGATGATCTGCCGGTACCGGACGATGGCCCCCGGGACGCCCCGTCCGGCCGGTGGCTCATCACCGCGCAGGTGGACCTCATCTCCAGCGTGAGCAACGCGGTGGCGGCGCGCTCGCTGGCCTCCCCGGACGAGCCGCAGTCCGTGGGCGACTCCACCGCCTTCCAGCCGCGCCTGGGCGCCGAATGGGACACCTTCCCGGGTCGGCTGCGCCTGCGCGCGGGCACCTGGCTGGAGGCCTCCCCCTTCCCGGGCCGCAACCTCCGGCCGCACCTCACCGGCGGCTTCGAGCTGTTCCTGCTGAGCTACTGGGAGGACTGGTCGGTCTCCGCGTCGTTCGACCTGGCGAGCCGGTACACCAACTGGGGCGTCTCCATCGGCTTCTGGCGGTAGTGTCTGGCTTTGAGGCCGGGTGGGAAAACGCGAGGACCGTCCAGGGTGCTCGCGTCCCCATCCACGGCGCCGCGGGCCCCACGCGCGCCACGCGCGGTGCGTTCACCAGCGGGCGACCGAGCAGCCTCCAGGGCAGGCGTTGCTGGTGTGCGACAGCATGAGGACCCTGCCATCCACGGAGGGGATTCCATGTATCTGGGGCGGGGGTGGCGCAGGACTGTCGTGGGTGCGACGGTGCTGGGTTTGGTGG
>NZ_RAVZ01000139.1 GCF_003611635.1 Corallococcus terminator
CCCTCACCGCGCTGCCGGGCCATCTCCGCTTCGATGGACGCGAGGAGCTGCTTCTCCTTGTCGTGCCAGCGGGACTTGCTGGGGTCGGCCAGCGAGCGACGGGCGCCGTTGGCGTAGAACTCCAGGTCCTGGAGGCTGGCGCCGTAAACGGGCGCGCCCTTGCTGCGGCCGTAGTTGGGAAGGGTCATGCCGTCGCCACCACCGGCGGGCGCACCCGCTGCGGGCGCGGCGCGACGGGCGGCCGGGGCCGCCGCGACGGGCGTGGCGCTCATGGACAGTTCGCCCAGTTGCAGCGTGAAGCCTTCGCCGTTCCTGTACGCCGTGCCCACCCGGACCTGCTCCACCTGACCGTCGGGGCGACGGACCGCGACGGTGACTGGATATTGCTCGCTCATGCGGCCCGGATTCACACCACGGGCCGGCCGCTGTCAACGATGGAAGCGGCGCATGTCGCACGCATGGCGGGTCGCCTGGGACGACCCACCACGGAACATGCCCGGGAGACGACGTCTCCCGTCAGTTCAACGACACCATGCCACCGCCCGAGCCCTTCTTGCGCACCCAGGCCTTCGGCTTGGGCGGCGCCGCGACAGGAGCGGCCGGCTTCGCCACTTCCTTCAGCGCCTGGCTGCCCGCGCGACCGCGCGGCAGCTTCACGTCCTGCACCGACTGCGAGCGGGCACCGTCCACCCACGACTCCGGACGACGGCCCGTGCGGATGAGCAGGCGCAGCTTCTGGTAGTGCGCCGAGCAGTAGCCCTTGGAGCGGCTCTGACGCTTGCACCCGATGACCGCGCACGCCTGGTTGTCTTCCGCCGCGGGAGCACGCGCGGGCGGACGCCCCGGACCCCTGGTGGCGGGCGCCTTCGTGAGGACGGCGGCCTTCGCGGCAGGAGCCTTCGCGGCGGGCGCGGCCTTCGCGGCAGGAGCCTTCGCGGCGGGCGCGGCCTTCGCGGCAGGAGCCTTCACGAGCGCGGCCTTCGCGAGTGCTGCCTTCGCGGCGACGGTCTTCGCGGACGGCGGACGACCCGGCTTGCGACGGGCGGGCGGCTCCGGTGCGAGCGTGGGCGTGCGAACACCCGCCACGGCGCCCAGACGGCTGGACAGCGGCGCCAGACGGCGCGTCACCTCGCGAAGCACATCCAACGCCTCCAGACCCTTGGCCATACGGGCCACGGCCTTCTGAACGGGAGCGAGTTGCAGTTGCAACTCACGTCGGACCAAGTCGCGGAGTTCGTTCTCAAGAGAAAGTGGGGCCATGTGGGGCAGGATATACACCCAACCGCCCGGGGCGGGATGGAAACATCGTCCAAGATGTTAAAGGAACCCGTCATGACTCCGGTTTCCCCCACTCCCGTCCGCTTCCGAGGCACCGACTCCTACCTCACGAGCGAGGGCCTGCAGGCCGCCGTCAACTGCGCCCTCACGCTTCAGCGCCCCCTCCTGGTCAAGGGCGAGCCCGGCACCGGCAAGACGCTCCTCGCGGAAGCGATTGCCCAGGGACTGGGATTGAAGCTGCTTACCTGGCACGTGAAGAGCACCACGCGCGCCCAGGACGGCCTGTATGTCTACGACACCGTGCAGCGCCTGTATGACTCGCGCTTCGGCGACGGGGACGTGCGTGACATCCGGCGATACATCCGCCTGGGGCCACTGGGTGAGGCGTTCGCCTCGCCCGAGCGCGTGGTGCTGCTCATCGACGAGGTGGACAAGGCCGACCTGGAGTTCCCCAACGACCTGCTCCACGAGCTGGACCGGATGCGATTCCGCATCTCCGAGACCCAGGACGAGGTCGTGGCGAAGAACCGCCCCGTGGTGCTCATCACCAGCAACAACGAGAAGGAGCTGCCCGACGCGTTCCTGCGCCGGTGCGTGTTCCACTTCATCGACTTCCCGGAGCGCGACCTCATGCAGCGCATCGTGGATGTGCATCATCCGGGGCTGGAGGCGTCGCTGGCCGAGCAGGCGCTCAAGGTCTTCTACGAGCTGCGCGCGATGACCCGTCTGCGCAAGCGCCCCTCCACCAGCGAGCTCATCGACTGGATCTCCGTGCTCAAGGCCAACGGCGTGATGGAATTGAAGCTGGATGAACAGCTTCCGTTCCTGGGCGCGCTGCTCAAGAAGGAGCAGGACCTGGTGGCGGTGGCCGAGGCGTTCAGGGGCGGCCGAAAGACTCGCGCGTAGCACGGGGAGGATTCAGGCCATGTTCCTGCCGTTCTTCTACGAGCTGCGAAAGCGCGGGGTGAAGGTGGGCGCCCAGGAGGCGCTCGCCCTCGCCGGGGCGCTGAAGGCCGGACTGCATGACAGCAGCCTGGATGGCTTCTACCACGTGGCTCGCGCGCTCCTGGTGCACTCGGAGACGCAGTTGGATGCGTTCGACCAGGCGTTCCTTTCCCACTTCCAGGGCGTGGCGTCCGATGCGCTCAAGCTCACCGAGGAGTTGCTGTCCTGGCTGGAGGAGGCCAGGGAGCGCCGCGACCTGAGCCCTGAAGAGATGGCCCTGCTGGAGCAGTGGGACCCGGAGGAGTTGCGCAAGCAATTGGAGCAGCGCCTCAAGGAGCAGACCGAGCGCCACGACGGCGGCAACCGCTGGGTGGGCACCGGCGGCGCGTCCGCGTTTGGCAACAACGGCATGGCGCGCCAGGGCGTGCGCATTGGCGGCACTGGCGGACGGCAGGGCCAGGCGCTGTGGCAGGCCGGGGCTCGCAAGTACGCGGGCTATCGCGACGACGTGGTGCTCGACACGCGGCAGATGGCCGTGGCGCTTCGCAAGCTGCGGGCCTTCGTGCGCGAGGGCGCCCTGGAGGAGCTGGACATCGACGAGAGCATCTCCGCCACCGCGAAGAACGCGGGCGAGCTGGAGGTGGTGACGCGTCCTCCGCGCCGGCCGAACACCCGCGTGGTGCTGTGCATGGACGTGGGCGGGTCCATGGACCCGTACGCGCACCTGGTGAGCCGGTTGTTCAGCGTGGCCAGTCAGGCTTCGCACTTCAAGGAACTGCGCACCTACTACTTCCACAACTGCGTCTACGGGAAGCTCTACGCCACGCCCCAGCTCACCGGCGGCCTCACCGTTCCGGAGCTCACCGCGCAGGTGGGCCGACACCACAAGCTGGTGATGGTGGGCGATGCGTCCATGGCCCCGTATGAGCTGGGCATCCGCACGGATGCCAATGGTCAGTACCGCCAGGAAGGCCTGGAGGGCATGACGTGGATGATGCAGTTGGCGCAGCACTTCGAGCGCAACGTGTGGCTCAACCCGGAGCCTCGCGGGTCGTGGCGCACGGGCACCATCGCGATGCTCGCCAATGTGTTCCCCATGTTCTCCCTCACCGTGGAGGGATTGGGTGAGGCGGTGAGCCACCTGACGCGTGGGAAGACGCCGCGTGGGGCGGCGACCCGGCGGTAGGTCCCCCCAGCATTTCCCACGTTTCCAGTGTCCCGTGGTCGACCTCCCGGCATGCCCCGTTGTGGGCAAGCCGGGACGGGCCTGTTTCGTGCGGCGCGGCGTCCCCGGTTACGGCATGGTGCGCCCACGACGCAGCCGGCGTGGGGAGACCGCATGACGACCGAGAAGATCGATACCCAGGCAATCAACACCATTCGCACCCTGTCCATCGACGCGGTGGAGCAGGCCCACTCGGGTCACCCGGGCGCGCCCATGGCGCTGGCTCCGGTGGCCTACCAGCTCTGGCAGCAGGAGCTGCGGTACGACCCGGCCCAGCCCCAGTGGCCGGACCGCGACCGCTTCATCCTCTCCAACGGCCACGCGTCCATGCTGCTCTACAGCCTGCTGCACCTGTCCGGCATCAAGCGCATGGACAAGCAGGAGCGCGTGACGGACGTGCCCGCCGTGTCCCTGGAGGACATCAAGAAGTTCCGCCAGTTGGACTCCGCCACGCCCGGCCACCCCGAGTACCACTGGACCACCGGCGTGGAGACCACCACCGGCCCCCTGGGCCAGGGCGTCGCCAACAGCGTGGGCATGGCCATCGCCAGCCGGTGGCTCGCGGGCCACTTCAACAAGCCCGGCTTCGAGCTGTTCACCCATGACGTCTACGCCATCTGCGGCGACGGCGACATGATGGAGGGCGTCGCGTCCGAGGCCGCCTCGCTCGCCGGCCACCTCCAGTTGCCCAACCTGTGCTGGATCTACGACAGCAATCACATCTCCATCGACGGCAGCACCGACCTCGCGTTCACCGAGGACGTGGGCCGCCGCTTCGAGGGCTACGGCTGGCGCGTCCTCCAGGTCACCGACGCCAACGACCTGGACGCGCTGGGCAAGGCCTACAGCACCTTCAAGGAACAGCGCGGCAAGCCCACCCTCATCGTCGTCAACTCGCACATCGGCTACGGCGCGCCCAAGAAGCAGGGCCTGGCCAGCGCCCACGGCGAGCCCCTGGGCGCCGAGGAGATCAAGGGCACCAAGCGCTTCTACGGCTGGCCCGAGGATGCGCAGTTCCTGGTCCCCGATGGCGTGAAGGAGCGCTTCCAGGAGCGCATGGGGGCTCGCGGCAAGCAGCTTCGCGAGGCCTGGGAGAAGTCGCTGGCCGGCTACCGCGCGCAGCACCCGGAGCTCGCGCACGAGCTGGACCGCATGCTCAAGCGCGAGCTGCCGGATGGCTGGGACAAGGAGCTGCCCGTGTTCCCCGCGGACGCGAAGGGCATGGCCACCCGTGAGTCGGGCGGCAAGGTGCTCAATGCGCTGGCGAAGAACTACCCGTGGCTGGTGGGCGGCTCCGCCGACCTGAACCCGTCCACGAAGACGTACCTGTCCGCCTCCACGTCCATGAAGCCGGGCGAGTACGCGGGCCGCAACATCCACTTCGGCGTGCGGGAACACGCGATGGGCTCCATCGTCAACGGCCTCAACCTGAGCAAGGTGCGCGCGTACGGCGCCACGTTCCTCATCTTCAGTGACTACGAGCGCCCCGCCATGCGCCTGTCGTCCCTGATGGAGATTCCCTCCATCCACATCTTCACCCACGACTCCATCGGTCTGGGCGAGGACGGCCCCACGCACCAGCCCGTCGAGCAGTTGGTGTCCCTGCGCGCCATCCCCGGCAACATCGTCATCCGCCCCGGCGACGCCAACGAGGTCACCGAGGCCTGGCGCTACATCGCGCAGCAGCAGCACCACCCGGTGGTGCTCGTGCTGTCGCGGCAGCCGGTGCCCACGCTGGACCGCACGAAGTTCGCTCCCGCTTCGGGGCTCTCCCAGGGCGCCTACATCCTCCAGGAGGCGGAGGGCGGAAAGCCGGACGTCATCCTCATCGGCACGGGCACCGAGGTCGCGCTGGTGATTGAAGCCGCGGAGAAGCTCAAGGCCGAGGGCGTGAAGGCCCGCGTCGTCAGCATGCCTTCGTGGGAGCTGTTCGAGCAGCAGCCCGCCGAGTACCAGGAGCGCGTGCTGCCCGAGGCGCTCACCGCTCGCGTCGCGGTGGAGAAGGGCGCCGCGTTCGGCTGGGAGCGCTGGGTGGGCCACATTGGCAGCGTCGTCGGCATGCGCAGCTTCGGGGCTTCCGCGCCCATCAAGGCGTTGCAGCAGAAGTTCGGCTTCACCGTGGAGAACGTGGTGAAGGAAGCGCACGCCACCATCGCCAAGATGAAGAAGTCGAAGGCCTGAAAATAAAAGGGCCCCGGACCCTCCCCCGAAGGTCCGGGGCACCTCTGGGTTCACCGCCGGACCACCTCCGGCGGGAACTCCATGGATGCGTGTGGCTGTGTTCCCCCCGATTCAGCGGTGCTTCGGTGTGGCTCAGGCCGCGAAGAACACCGGACGGGTCGGGAGCGGGGTGCTGATGAACTTCATCTCCTTGATCATCTTGTTGAAGTCGCTCTGGTCGATGCCCGTGCCGCCCTTGGCCTGCGCGCGGGTGGCGTACTTCTCGTAGGTGTCGACGACCTTCTTCGCGTCCGGCGTGAGGCGGTCGTAGTTCTGGCGCGCCCACTTCATCGTGTCGGTGAACTCCAGGCCCGCCGCCTGGCCGTCCAGGTCCGCGGCGCCCTTCTCGATGGCGGCCGTCAGGTCCTTGCCGTTGATCTTCCCGCTCTTGCTGTCCAGGCCCTCCAGCGCGGCGCGCATGGAGTCGTCGCGGAAGGTCTTGAAGCCGTCCATGGTCTTGAACATGGCGTCGGTCTCCTTCTGCGTCATGCCGTCCGGGCCGGCCTTCTTCGCGGCGGACTGGTAGGCCTTCAGCACTTCCTTCGCCTCGGGCGTCAGGCGGCTCTCGTTCTTCGCGGCCCACTTCTCGAACTCCTTCAGTTCGGAGGTGGTGGAGTGCGCGTCCGTGTCCGAGATGCCCTCGCGGATGGCCTTCGTCAGGTCCTCACCGGAGATGGGGCCCTGCTCCTTGTCGAGCGACTCCGTAGCCTTGCGGGCGCTCACGTCACCGGCCCCCACCTTCTTCATCTCCGCGTTGAGGGCGATCGTCTCCTTCGTGTTCAGGCCCTCGTGGCCCTTGGCCTGCGCCGCCTTGGCGTGCTTGCGGTAGACGTCGAGCACTTCCTTCGCCTCCGGGCTCAGCTTGCTCTCGTTCTTCGCGGCCCACCGCTCGAACTCCTTCAGCTCCGCGCCGGCCGCCTGGCCGTCCAGGTCCGCCGTGCCCTTCTGGATGGCCTTGGCCATGTCCTGGCCGGAGATGGGGCCCGGCTTCTGGTCCAGCGATTCCGTCGCCTTGCGGGCGCTCACGTCCACGGCCGCCGCCTTCTTCATCTCCGCGTTCATGACGGCGGACTCCTTGTCCGTCAGGCCCGTCTGGCCCTTGGCCTGCGCCGCCTTCGTGTGCTTGCGGTAGACGTCGAGGACTTCCTTCGCCTCCGGGCTCAGGCGGCTCTCGTTCTTCGCGGCCCACTTCTCGAACTCCTTGGCCTCCGCGCCGGCGGCCTGGCCGTCGTGGTCCGCCGTGCCCGTCTTGATGGCCTTGGCCATGTCCTCGCCGGACACCGTGCCGCCCTTGCGGTCCAGGTTCGCGAGCGCCTTCTTCGCGCTGGCGTCACCCACGTCGCGCATCTCACCGAGCATCTTCTTGAAGTCGTCCTGCGGGATGCCGGACTCGCCGCGCGCCTGGGAGAGCGCCGCGTACTTGGAGTAGATGTCCATCACCTGCTTGGCCTCCGGCGTGAGGCGCTCGCGGTTGTTCATGGCCCAGTCCGCGACGGTGCGGTACTCGGAGGTGGCGGCCTGGCCGTCCAGGTCCGCGGTGGCGCGGTCGATGGTGTCCGCCATCTGCTCCGCGCTGATGGGGCCCGAGGTCTGGTTCAGCTTGTTCAGCTCCACCAGCGCGCCCACGTCCTTGGGCATCCAGTCGTTGCGCGGCTGCACCGCGAACTTCTTGCCCGCGTCGAACTGGTCGGCCTTGTTCAGCCCCGACTTCAGCTCCGCGATCTGCGCCTTCATGCCCGACATCTGGGACTTCATCTCCTTCAGGGAGGAGAGCAGCGCCGCCTCCTTGCCGGACAGCTTCGCCGGCGTCCCCAGCAGGCGGTTCTGCTGCGCGTTGGAGATGGCGGGACGGCCCGAGAGGGCGGTCTTGGTGGCGGTGGAAGCGTTCTTGAGCGTGGTCATTTTTGATCTCCGGTAGGAGCGGCTTCCTTGTCGGAAGCAGTCATGCCGGGACCTATTGCGCGCGTCGTGCCATCCCTGCCCACCGGGTGAAGTGCCGTGATTCCAAGAGGTTGCGCAGTGCGCACGCACTCCGCAGGGTGGTGACTCCAGTCACCATGGTGGTGACAGTCACCAGCCCCCCACCCCCTCGGGTGGTGATTCCGGTCACCAGGTGTCTCAGGCCTTCGGCGCGCGCTTTCGCGGAGCGGCCTTCAGCGGCTTGCGCACGCGCTGCCTGCCGGCGGGACGGTCCGCGACGAGCGTGTAACCGCGCTTGAGGAAGAAGGGCAGCGTGCCCGTGTACGCGCTTCCGTTGGAGATACGCCCTCCACCCGCTGGCGGTTTCACCGGATAGGCCTCCAGCGTGGTGGGGCCTTCGCGGCTCAGCGCGGCTTCCACCGCGGCGAGCAGCGCCGTGGCCACGCCCTGGCCTCGCCAGTTCCGGTGGATGAAGAAGCAGGGCACGGAGGCGACGGCGTCCGCGTCGTCGCACTTCAGGCTGGGCGCCCGGTCCAGGCTCGGGAAGGCGCGGCGGGGACCGTACGTGGCCCAGCCCACCGGTTCACCGTCCACGAAGGCGAGGACGCCCTTGGCTTCACCCGCGTCCACGAGCGCCTTGAAGCGGCGCTTCGCCTCCGGGCCCTTCACGTCCGCGTAGCGCTCGCCCTTGGGGATGCGCCAGAACATGCACCAACAGCCTCCGCAGGCTCCGTTCCTACCGAAGAGCTGCTCCAGCGCGGGCCACAGCTCCGGGGTGAGTTCGACGGTCTGGAGGTCGGGCTGTTGTGCCATGCGGCGGTTTCTAGACGCCGCCTCGCAGCTCTGTCTCGCACCACAGCGCGCCGTCGCGTTCGGTGAGCAGGAAGGTCAACCTTCCCTGGTGGAAGCCTCGCACCGGGGCCTGGGGGTCCGGGAAGCCCGGGGGCAGCCGCCACTCCGGGGGCTTCAGCGGCGACAGGGGGATGGACTGGTCCCGGCGCAGCGCTCCCACGTCCTGGTCGGTGAGGTCCCTTCCACGCGCCCAGGGCAGGAGGTCGCGGCCGTGCAGCTCCACGCGGTGGCCGGGGCCCGGGTCCTTCCATGGGCCGATGGCCGTGCGATTCAGCGCGGAGAGGTGCGCTCCACAGCCGAGCGCCCGCCCCAGGTCCCTTGCCAGCGAGCGCACGTAGTAGCCGCCTCGGCAGGTGAGCTCCAGGACGCTGGCGCGCGGCAGGTCGTGCGAGCGCCAGCGCGCGGTGTGCAGGTAGACGCGCGAGGGGGGCAGGTCCACGACCTCTCCCCGGTGTGCCTTGCGGTAGGCGGGCTCACCGTCGATCTTCTTCGCGCTGGTGGCCGGGGGCACCTGTTCCGTCCAGCCGAGGAACGGCTCCAGCGCCGCGTCCAGTTGGGCCGGGGTCAGTGCGCTCGCGTCGCCCTGGTGCACGGGGCGGCCGTGCAGGTCTCCGGTGTCCATCTCCGTGCCCCACTCCACCCGGGCCACGTAGGTCTTGGGCACGGCGTGCAGCAGTTCGAACAGGTGCGTGGCCGGGCCCACCAGCATGAGCAGCAGCCCTTCCGCGAACGGATCCAACGTGCCGCCGTGCACCAGCGCCGTGCGCCGGTGGGGGCGCGTCACCTGGGCCTCCTCCTGGAAGGCTCGCACGGTGGCGAAGCTGGTGGCGCCCACCGGCTTGTGCGTCAGGTAGAGGCCGGGGGTCACGAACCTTCCTCGTCGTCTTCCTGGAAGCGCGCCTTGCGCACCGTCGTCGCGCCCTGCTCCTTCACCAGATGCACGGGCGTGGCGTCCGAGTGCTTCGAGACGGTGTTCGCCAGCTCCTCCGCGTGCGTCGTCACCCAGACCTGGCTGTGCTTCGCCGCGTTCACGATGAGCCGGCCCAGGGGCTTGAGCAGCTCCGGATGCAGGCTGGTCTCCGGTTCGTTCAGCGCGAGGAACGGGGGCGGCCGGGGACTGAGCAGCGCCGCCAGCAGGCACAGGTAGCGCAACGTCCCGTCCGACAGCTCCGTCGCCGCCATGGGGCGCGACAGCCCGGGCATGTGCAGGAAGAGGCTGAAGCGCCCTTCCACCGCCTGGACGTCCAGACGCGCGCCCGGGAAGGCGTCGTCGATGCCCTGCGCCAACGCCGGCTCGTCGCCCACCTCCAGGATGGTCTGGAGCGCCGCCGCCAGGTCGCGCCCGTCGTGCGCGAGCACCGGCGTGCGCACGCCCACCTGGGGATGCCGCAGGGGTGCGTCCGGGTCCGTGCGGAAGTGGTGGTAGAAGCGCCACGACGCCAGGGTGCGCCGCACCTCCATCAACCGGGGGAAGCGGTGCGGATCCGACAACTGATCCATCACCGACTCCGCGCTCCACAGCTCCGTGGGAAACGTCACCTTCGTGCCGTCCGCGTCACGCAGGAACGCCGTGCGGTCCTTGCGCTCCATCAACACCACGCGCCGCCCGCCCGCGTAGGCCCACAGGTGCTCTTCCTTCACCTCCGGATCCAACCGGAAGGCCGTGAAAGGAGGCGTAGGCCCTGTCGGCACGGGCCCGCATTGCAGTTCGTACGCGAGGTCGTCCAGGTCCACCGACACCTTCAGCCGCACCGGCTTCTTGTGGTCGCGCGGTCCGGCCCACATGACGCTCGGCGTGCCGCCCTCCTCCGCCAGGGTGCGCGCGAGCCTGCCCTCCGCCGACGCCGCCAGCAGGTACAGCGCGCGGTACAGGTTCGTCTTGCCGCTGCCGTTGGGCCCCACCACCACGTTCACCGGCCCCAGTTCCAGGTGGAGCTGGCGCACGGAGCGGTAGCCGGAGATTTCCAGACGCGTGATGGGCATGGCGTGCGCAGCCTAACCGGCCCCGCAGGCGGGGGGCCGGCTTGGAATCGCGCTGATTCCCAGGAAAAATGGGAGACCCCGCATAGCCCCTGCGTGGTCGCTTCCGTGGCGCCACGAAGAAGAGGTCCCATGCCCCGCATGCCTCGCTGGCTCTTGAGCCTCTCTCTCTGCCTGACCCTGGCCGGCTGCTCCACCGACTCCGCTCCGGACGCCGGCACGCCGTTGGACTCCGGCACGACCGTGGACTCCGGTACCTCCGCCGATGCTGGCATCGATGCTGGAGCCTTCGACGCGGGGGACCCGGATGCGGGGACCGGGGACGCCGGGAGCGGGACTTCCGATGCGGGCTCCGAGGTCGAACCCTGGGACGGCGGCGCCGCGACGATTCCCGAGCGGGGCGACCTGCTGAACCCGCCCCTCTATTCAGACTGCGCCTACACGCTGCCGACGGGCGCACCCGTCACGGACTGCAACGACCTGTCCCTGTTCGACCGCTCCTCGTGTCCCGCGGGCGCGTTCGACACGCTGGAGTCCGTGGGCATCCACCATCTGCTCGGCCAGAATCCGTCGGGGTACGTCACCTTCGGTTACGGGCTGACGCTGCCGTTCGACGGGACACCGGGCACCTTCAACAACCAGCCCCTGACGCGCCAGTCCGTGGGACCGGGCTCGTTCATCTTCAGCAGCACCTTCCCCGCGCGGCCTCCCTTCATCTCCGCCCGGCACTACACGTTCGTGGGCTGCACCCGGCCCGAGCCCCGACGCGTCAACGGGTGCTTCGTCCAGTGCCTCGACGGGAAGGTGCGCAGCAAGGGGACCTTCACCGCGCTGCGCCCCTCCTGGGGACGCGGTGAGTCCGAGTCCTCGGGCGGCCTCACCCTCCTCTCCGAGGCATCCGTTCCCATGGGGGAGCCGGCGGATGTCTATGTCACGAAGGACCACGCCTACGTGGTGGGCTTCGGGCACGCGGGCGAGGCCGGGGGCCTGGCCGTCTTCGACGTGAGGAACCGGACGCAGCCCGTCCTCACGAAGCGCATCCAGCTTCCCGGGGACGGCTACTGGAATGGCGTCTGGGCGAAGGGCGACGCGCTCTACATCGCCAGCGCCAACTCCGGCGTCATCGTCTACGACATCTCCAACCCCGCCGACCCGCAGTACGTGCGCGCCGTGCCCGGAGAGCCCCTCGCCGTGCACACCGTCCATGTCCAGGGCGACCGGCTCTACGCCATGGTGTCCGACCCCGGAGGCCAGACGCTCTTGTTCGACGTGGCCTCGCCGCTTTCCCCCGTGCTGCTCAACCGGGTGCCGCCCCCCTTCGAGTATGGAGGGCCGCACGACGCCTTCGCCTACGGAGACATCCTCTACGTCAACAGCACGGCCGCCGGCTACATGGCCCTGGACGTGAGCGACCCGGGGAACGTTCGGGAACTGGGCACGTATGTCTTCGAAGGTCAGTACTCGCATGCGAGCGCGGTGGGCACCTTCGCGGGACGCACCATCGCCTTCGAGGGCGGTGAGGGCATCAACGCGCACCTGCGCGTGCTGGATGTCACCGACCCCGCGAACATGCGGCTCATCGGCGAATACGGCCTGCGCCCCGAGTTCTCCATCCACAACATGATCCTCAAGGGCACGAAGCTCTACATCGCGTACTACCTGGAGGGCGTGCGCGTGCTGGACGTGTCCGTGCCGCCGAAGCCGCGGGAGGTGGCGCACTTCAACACCTTCCTCGAAACCCAGCCCGGCCGGGGCAGCGGGGGCTTCGAAGGCGCCATCGGCATCCGCGTCCCGGGCGACGGGTACGTGTACTTGGTGGATACGGCGCGCGGACTGCTCATCTTCAACGAGCTGTGAGGCACCGCACCCGCGCGCAAGGGTTGCCGGAGCGCGCGGGGCCGATGGTTGCCGGATGGAGGGGAGTTCCAGCACTCCCAGCCAGCGGGACGTTATCGGGCCGTGTCCCTGGAGGCCCCGCCGTCCTGGTGGGGCTCCGGGTTCCCGCGAAGAGGCCCGCTTCCCATGTCCCGCCTGCCCCACTGGCTGCTGCTGTTCACCACCGCCCTGGTCCTGACCGGGTGCTCGTCGTCCTCCCCCACCCCGGACGACGCGGGCCCTGCCCCCGTGGATGCCGGCACGTCCGACGCGGGCGACGACTCCGACGCGGGCACCGGTATCTCCGACGCGGGTGACACTCCAGACGCGGGCACCAGCACATCCGACGCGGGCCCGGATTCGGATGCGGGCACGTCCGACGCGGGCACCGACCTGCCGCCCTGGGACGGCACCGCCGAGACGCTGCCCGAGCGCACCGACCACGTGGACCGGGGGCCCTACTCCGACTGCGCGTTCTCCCTGCCCGTGGGCGCTCCCGTCGCCGCCTGCAATGACGCGTCCCTCTTCGACCGCGCTTCGTGTCCCTCGGACGCGTTCGACAGCGTGGACACCGTGGGCTTCTACGCCATGGATGCGCGGCCCTCGACCGGCTACGTGAACAACTTCTCCGCCTTCGACCTGCGGCTTCCGTTGGACGGCTCTGCGGGCACCCTCTCCGGCCGGGCCCTGACGCACCGGGCGGTTGGCGCGGGCGAGTTCGTCGCCGCCACCACCTACGCCGCCACCCGCTTCAGCCCGGCCCGGGACTTCGTCTTCGCGGGCTGCACCCGACCCACGCCCGACCGCATCAACGGCTGCTACGTGCAGTGCTCCCAGGGCAAGGTGGGCATCGTGGGCACGTTCACCGCGACGCGCGCCGGCCTTCCGGCCCGGGGTGAATCCGAGTCCTCCGGACTCACCCTCGTCTCCGAAGCCACCGCCCCCCTGGGCATGGCCGTGGATGTCTACGTAGCGAAGGACCACGCCTACGTGGTCGCCGTCGGAAATCCCACCGCGCACGGAGGAATGGCGGTCTTCGACGTGACGGACCGCGCGCACCCCATGCTCAAGAAGGTCATCCAACTGCCGAACGACACGGGCTGGAACGGCGTGTGGGCCAAGGGCGATGCGCTCTACATCGCCAGTGCCAGCTCCGGCGTCATCGTCTACGACATCTCCAACCCCGCGGATCCGCAGTACGTGCGCGCCCTGCCCGGCGAGCCGACCAACGTGCACACCGTCCACGTCCAGGGCGACAGGCTCTACGCCATGGCCCCGACGCCCACCGACGCGGTGCTGCTGTTCGACGTGTCTTCACCCCTGGCGCCCGTGCTGCTCAACAAGGTCTCACTCCAGGCGGGAGGCAGCGGTCCCCATGATGCCTTCGCGTACCAGGACCGCCTCTACGTCAGCTACACGGAGATGGGGTACGTGGCCTTCGATGTGAAAGACGCGGAGCACGTCCAGGAACTGGGTTCGTACGCCTTCGAGAACCCATACGCCCACGCGAGCGCGGTGGGCACCTTCGCGGGCCGCACCATCGCCTTCGAGGGCGGTGAGTTCGAGGGTTCGCACCTGCGCGTGCTGGACGTCACCGACCCGGCGAACATGCGGCTCATTGGCGAGTACGGCCTGCGCCCCGAGTTCTCCATCCACAACATGATCCTCAAGGGCACGAAGCTCTACATCGCGTACTACCAGGAGGGCGTGCGCGTGCTGGACGTGTCCGTGCCGCCGAAGCCGCGGGAAGTGGCGTACTTCAACACCTACCGGGAGACGGAGCCGGGCCGCATCGGGGGCCTCCTGGAGGGCGCCATCGGCATCCGCGTCCCCGACGACGGGCACGTCTACGTGGTGGACACGCACCGAGGGCTGCTCATCCTTCGCGAACCGTGAGCCGGCCGCGCCCGACCTCCAGGCACAGCTTCCAGCCGTCCTCGAGAAGGTCCTCGGAGGGCACGGGCTCCAGCCGACGCCGCAGCTCCTCCCCCGCCTTGCCCTGGAGGTCGGAGTCCTCCAGCCGGATGCGGGCACGCACCTCTCCGCCGACATCCCACGAGCCCTCCGAACCGGACGGCATCATCAGGTCCGCTTCGAGGTTCCCCACCACGAGGTGATCCGCGCCGGTGTACAGCGCGCGGACCCGCTCGTTGCCAATGACCACGAGGCCCGAGTCCGCCGGGTCTCCATCCATCAACGCGCCGTGGATGATGAGGTCTCCCAGGACGACCACGGTCCCCCTCAGGTGGACATGGCCGTGCAGTTCCAGCGGGCCCTGGTAGATGACGAGTTCATCGGAGGTCGTGCCCAGCGTGATGAACGTGTCCCCGTCCTTCTGACGCGTCGTGGAGAACTGGGGGAACGCGGCGACGGGCCCACCGTGCCGCTTCAGCGCGTGCGCGACGATGAACTCCCAGTCCGGGGGACTCCGGGCTTCGGGAATGGTGATGGGTTCGAAGGCGGGCCGCGCCAGCGCCTGCTCCAGCGCCTGGGCCATGCTGTCCCGCCACGCGTCCATCAGGCGCTGCTGCTCGGGTGTGGGCCAGGCAGGGTCGCTGCTCCAGTGGTCGACAATCTTCCCGCCGGGAACGCGGGTGCGCAGGTCGGTGAGGGCTTCGTCGATGTCAGGGCGGCGTGGGTGCATCCGAGGGCTTCTAGCCCGGCCCTGGCGGCTGCGTCATGATCGCTGGCGAGCCTCTTGCCCTCTGGAGCCGCCCTTCCCATGACCTCCCTGCCCCGCATGCTGTGCACCGGCCTGATCGCCTGCGCCGTGTCGCTGTCCGGCTGTCACAAGGACGACCCCGAGGTTCCAGACGCGGGCACTCCGAACAACGCGGGCACGAACGTGGAGCGCACCGATTACGTGGACGTCGCTCCCGACGTGCCGTGCGCGGATCCGGATTACGCATCGCCCCGCGCGAACTGCGAGGACCCGGGCAGCTTCGACTTGTCCCGCTGTGACATGGCGGCCATCGGGGCCGTGCCTGCCTCCGGCACCTACCGCGCCATCCTGCGCTACACCTCCCAGAGCGCGTTCGGCGCCGGGTTCCGCCTGGGCACCGGGGGCACCCTGCTGGGCCGCCCCCTGGTGCGCCAGCAGGTGGATGCCCAGGGCTTCTTCCTCACCAATGAGTTCACGACCTCCACGAAGGCCGTGCAGCGCTATGCGCTCGCGGGCTGCCGTGTGCCGGAGCCGGGCCGCATCACCGGCTGCTTCGTGCGCTGCACCGACGGCGTGCCGGACTATTCCGGCACCTTCGACGCACGGCGGATGAACTGGAACGAGGAGCCGGTCCGCTCCCCATCCCTGCACCTCGTCTCCGAGACCGCCGTCACGCAGGGCGACCCGGTGGACGTGTACGTCACGAAGGGCCACGCCTACGTGGTGTCCCTTCCCCGAGGCACGGAGGCGGGCGGCCTGACCGTCATCAACGTGTCCGACAAGGCGCACCCGGTCGTCGTCACGACGCTGAACCTGCCCAACGACAGCTACTGGAACGGCGTCTGGGCCAAGGGCGACGCGCTCTACATCGCCAGCGGCAACTCCGGCGTCATCGTCTACGACATCTCCAACCCGGCGGCGCCCCAGTACGTGCGCGCGCTGCCCGGCGGCGCCATCAACGTGCACACCGTGTTCGTGGACGGTGACCGGCTGTACGCCATGTCCCCCGCGCCCAACGGCGAGACGCTCCTGTTCGACGTGGCCTCACCGCTGGCCCCCCAACTGCTGAGCCGCATCTCCGTGCCGCGCACGGACGCGACCAGCTACCCGCACGACGCGTTCGCCTGGCAGGACCGCCTCTACGTCAACCACAGCACCACCGGCTACGTCATCCTGGACGTGGCCCGCCCCACCGTGACGCCCGTGCTGGGTGCGTACTCCTTCCCCGGCCAGTACAGCCACGCGAACGCGGTGGGGACGTTCGGCGAGCGCACCATCGCCTTCGAGGGCGGCGAGCGGTTCGGCGCGCACCTGCGCGTGCTGGATGTCACCGACCCGGCGCGCATCCGCCTCCTCGCCCAGGTGAAGATGCGGGCGGAGACGTCCATCCACAACATGGTGCTCAAGGGCACGCGGCTCTACGTCGCCTGGTACCACGAGGGCGTGCGCGTCTTCGACGTGGCCACCCCCGAGAATCCCCAGGAGGTGGCGTCCTTCGACACCTTCGACGAGCTCCACCCGCGCAGCACCGACAGCCTCTACCAGGGCGCCATCGGCATGCGCGTGCCGGGGGATGGGTCCATGTATGTCGTGGACCTGTCGCGCGGCCTGTTGGTGTTCGACGAGCCCTGAGCCTCAGACCTCGATGCGGTTGCGACCGTTGGACTTGGCCCGGTACAGCCGGGAGTCCGCGACGCGCAGCAGCTCCTCCAGGGTGGTGCCGTCCTGCGGCGCCACCGCGAGCCCCGCGCTGAAGGTGACGTGGAAGGGTTCGCCCCCGTCGCCCTCGAAGGACATGCCCGCCAGTTCCTCCGCCGTGCGGGAGAGGATTTCGCGGGCGTTCTCCGCCGTCTCGCCCAGCAGCGCGACGACGAACTCCTCGCCCCCCCAGCGGGCGCGCAGGTCCTCGCGGCGGAAGCGCGCTCCCAGCAGGCGTCCCAGCCGCATCAGCACACGGTCGCCCGCGAGGTGGCCGTGCTCGTCGTTGACCTTCTTGAAGTGGTCCACGTCCAGGAAGCACAGCGCCAGCGGACGGTCCACGCGGCGCGCCTCCGACAGCCGGGTGGTCACCGCCTCCACGAAGGGGCGGCGCAGCATCAGGCCGGTGAGCGCGTCCTTCTCCGTGCGCTCGCGCGACAGCCGCGCCCGCTCCAGCCGCGCATGCACGCGGGCGCGCAGCTCCTCGCGCAGCACGGGCTTGGCCAGGTAGTCGTCCGCGCCGGCCTGGAACGCGGCCAGCCGGAACTCCAGGCCCACCTGCGCCGTCACCAGGAGGATGGGCAGCTCCTGCCACTCCGGCGTCAGGCGCAGGATGCGGCACAAATCAAAGCCGCTGGGCCCGGGCATCTGCACGTCCAGCAGCAGCAGGTCCGGGCGGTGCTGCGCGAGCGCGTCCAGCAGCCCGTACGCGTTCTCCAGCCCCACCACCTCCACCGCGTCGCTCACCAGCGCCTGGGTGAGGGCGCGCACCGCCTCCGGGTCGTCGTCCACCACCATCACGCGGGCTCGCTCCTGCCGCCGCGCCGTCACCAGCCGCTCCGCCGCGGTGGCGAAGTCCTGCAACGTGAAGGGCCGGGGCAGGAACAGCGACGCGCCCGCGTGCGCCGCCACCACGCGCTCCTGCAAGCCGCCGCCGGAGCTGGAGAAGGCCAGGGGCAGCGACTGGTGACCGTCCAGCGCCCGCAGCGCGTTCGCCGTGGCGATGCCTTCCGCGCCCATGTGCAGGAGCGCCCCGTCCACCCACTGGCGCCGGGCCACCGCGCAGGCCTCGTCGGCCGAGGCCGCCGTCACCACCCGCACGCCCTCCTGTTCGCCCATGCGCTTCGCGTCCGCGAGCAGCGCCGGGTCTTCGTCCACCACCAGCAGCGTGCCCATGGCGGACGGGGGCTCCGCGACCTCCGGCTCCGGCTCCACCTCCACCGGCAGGGCCACCACGTCCTCCAGCGCCTGGAAGGCCCTGGCCACCGCGTCCCAGTCCAGCGGGCCCCCGTGCCTCACGGGCTGCAACACGTCCTCCAGCTTGCCCGCCGTGATGCTCACGTCCCGGAAGCCGTAGCTGCCCGCGGTGCCGTGCAGCTTGTGCACGACGCTGTAGGCCTCCTCCATCGCCGGGGCATCCCCCTCACGGCCCCGGCCCAGCAGCGCCTTCAGCGTGGCCAGGCGCTCCGGCAGCTTCGCGCCGTAGTCCGCGCTGAGCAGGGCGAGGCTCGCCGCGAAGGCGTCCTCCGGTTCGGGCTCCTCCTCCTCCAGCGCCTCCAGGGGCGGGGGCGGCGGCTCCGCCAGCGCGAAGAGCTGCTCCAACCACACCGCCAGCTCCTCCGGCCGGTAGGGCTTGTGCACCACGCGCGCCACGCCCAACTGGCGCGTGAGCAGCTCATGGCTCTTCAGGTCCTTCCAGAAGGCGGAGGCGAAGAGCACCGGCAGCCCGGGGCGCGTCTGGCGCAGCTCGCGGATGAAGTCCGCGCCCGTCATGCCCGGCAGGAGGCCGTCCACGATGGCGGCGTCCACCGGCTGGGACACCAGCACCTGGCGCGCTTCGGCGGCGGAGCGCGCGGGGGTGACCTGGTAGCCCTTGTCACGCAGGAAGGTGCAGACCAGCGTCTGGAGGTCGCGGTCGTCCTCCAGGAAGAGGAGGGTCTTGTTGAGGTGACGCGCGGTGCTCATGGCAGCGCCTTTCTGGGTTCGGTGGCCGCGACATCCCGGCGGGCCAGCAACCCGTTGAGCAGCTCCCGCACGGAGTTCACCAGCTCCTCTTCCGAGGAGCGGGCCTTCGTCAGGTGCCGCGTGATGCCCAGCGTGAGCTGGCGTTGGTCGGTGCGCGAAAGCTCCCGTCCGGTGAAGACGATGAGCGGGGTCGCGCGGCCCTTGCCCTGGCGCAGGATGTCCACCACCTCGAAGCCATCCAGGCGGGGCAGCCCCACGTCCAGCACGATGAGGTCCGGGGGCGTGTCGCGCGCGAGCGCCACCGCGCTCTCCCCGTCCGCCGCTTCGATGCACAGCGCGCCCAGCCGTTCGAACTGCGCGCACAGCACCCGGCGCGTGGTGGCGTCATCGTCCACCACCAGCACCCGCGCCTGGCCCGGCTGGCGCATGGCGTAACGCAGTGTCTTCAGCAACCGGGTCTCATCCACCGGTCGGGGCAGCCAGTCCACCAGCAGCGGCGTGCCCACGCCCGCGGTGCCGTCCGTCGCGCGGCCGGACAGCGCCAGCACGGGCAGCTCGCGGGTGCGCGGCAGCTCACGCAGGCGGCGCACCCAGTCCAGCACGTGGCCATCCGGCATCTGCGTGTCCACCACCAGCGCGTCCGGCAGCGCGGTGTCCACCGCCTGCACGGCCTCCGCGAGCGTGGCGGCGCGCACCACCCGGTAGCCCTCGTGGGACAACAGGCCCCTGAGCAGCGCGGACAGGTCCGCGTCCGCGGTGACGATGAGCACGTTGTGGCGCGACTCGTCCCGGGGCACCGGGGACACGGCGCCGGGAGAAGGGGCCGGGGCGCGCAGGGACTCCAGGCTGAAGTGGAAGGTGGCGCCGTGGCCGGGCCTGCTCACCACTTCGATGCGGCCGCCGTGCTGCTCCACGATGGCCTGCGAGATGGCCAGTCCCAGGCCGGTGCCGCCCTTGGAGCGGGTGTCGGACGCGTCCAGTTGCTGGAAGCGGCCGAAGAGGCGGGAGAGCTTCTCCTCCGGGATGCCGGGGCCCTGGTCGGTGACGCTGAAGCGCACGCGGCCGTCCGCCGCCACGCTGGAGGCCACCACCACGGAGCCCCCCTGCGGGGAGAACTTCACCGCGTTGGAGACCAGGTTGGTGAGCACCTGGATGAGCCGGTCGCGGTCGCCCTTCACCTGCGGCGTGCCCTCCACGTCCGAGCGCAGCGTGACGTGCGCGGTGTCCGCCATGCCCTGCACGCCCAGGAGCGTGGACTCCACCAGGTCCTCCGCCGTCTGGGGCTGGAGCTTCAACTCCAGCATCCCGGACTCCATCTTCTCCAGGTCGAGGATTTCGTTGATGAGGCGAATGAGCCGTTCGGTGTTCGTGCGCGCGATGCGCACCATGTCCAGCGCCTGCGTGGGCAGGTCCCCCACGATGCCGCCCTCCAGCAGGCCCAGCGAGCCTCGGATGGAGGTGAGCGGCGTGCGCAGCTCGTGGCTCACGGTGGAGACGAACTCGTTCTTCATCCGCTCCACGGTCTTGCGCTCGGTGAGGTCGCGCACGAAGACGGTGGTGCGCGGCGGGCCTTCCCCGTGCACGCGCGCGAAGGTGAGCTCCGCGGGGAACACGCCGCCGTCGGCGCGAAGGCATGGGGACTCCACGCGCGCCGCCGGGCCGGTGTCCTTCTGGAGCGCGGCGTGGACGCTGTCGCGCTGGGCCGCCGGCAGCGACGCGGGCAGCGCGAGCGCCAGGAAGTCCGCGCCCACCGCCCGGGCGGACGTCAGCCGGAAGTGGCCCTCCGCGGAGGGGTTGAACTCCACCACGCGGCCGGCTTCGTCCAGCACCACGATGCCGTCCGGGGATGCTTCCAGGATGGCGGCCTTGCGCGCATCGCTGGCCCGCGCCTCGGCGCTGGCGGCGGACAGGGCCTGGGTGCGCTCGGCCACGCGCGCCTCCAGACCCCGGTTGAGTTCTCCCAGCGCCGCGGACGCCCGCGCCAGCCGCACCAGGACGACGAGCACGTAGAGGACCAGGAGGAAGGACACGCCGAAGAGGACGATGCGCGTGCGCTCGGCGCGGGACTGGGACTGCTCCTGGAGCTGGAGGTACGTGGTGATGAGGCGTTCCGCCTCGTTGCTGGCGCTGTGGTCCAGGAGCGTCTGGAAGGACGCGTCCGCCGAGCGCAGCAGCACCGTCAGCTCCCGCGCCTGGGTCACCAGGACATGCAGCGCGGCGAAGGCGTCGGTGGACAACCGCTGGCCCTGGCGGGCCTGGTCCAGGCGCGCGAGCGAGGCCTCCACCCGCGAGCCGAAGTCCTTCCCATGCAGCCGGGACGCGGTGAGCACGTCCCCGCCCAGCGTCTCCACCTGGTCGCGCAGCGCGCCCGGGGGCAGCGTGGCGGCGGCGGCGAAGACGCTCTTGGGGAAGGCCTCGCGCAGGGCCGCGAACTGTTCGTCCTTCTCACGGGCCGTGGTGAGCAGGACGCGCGAACCCTCGAGCACGCGCAGGTAGGCGTCCAGGGACGCGGTCAGCGAGCGCATGCCTTCATCCGGCAGGAAGCCGGGCATGGCGCGCAGCATGCGGGCGCGGGCCTCCAGCGCGTCGAAGTCATCGCGGGTGGAGCCGTGCGCTTCCCGCATGCCCACCCGCTGGCGCAGCACGTCCAGTTCCAGCTCCGCGGTGGCCACGCGCAACTGGCGCAACTGGGTGCGGTAGGCGTCGTGTTCGGCGGTGGAGCCGGGACGCCCCAGCATGAACAGGGTGCACAGGAGCACCAGGGCGCCCGCGGCCAGCGCGGCGGAGCGTTTGGACAGGCGAGGTTCCATTCAGGGCACCAGTTTGCGGATTTCCTGCGGCAGCGTCATGGGGTCGAACGGCTTGCCGATGACGCCCACCGCGCCCAGCTCCAGGTAGCGCGCGACCTCCTGCTTCTGAATCTTCGCGGTCATGAAGATGATGGGCGTGTTCGCGGTGGCGGCCTGGGCGCGCAGCCGGCCGAAGGTGGTGGGCCCGTCCATGCCGGGCATCATCACGTCCAGCAGGATGAGGTCGGGCACCTCCGTGGCCGCCTTCTCCAGGGCTTCCGCGCCGGAGGAGGCGAGCACCGTCTGCCACTTGCCCACGCGGCTGAGGCTCAACTGGCCGATGGTGCGGATGTCGTCTTCATCATCGACGAGCAGGACCTTCTGGATGGTCGCCATGGGAGAAAGTGCTCCTCGGGGTCGGGGTTGGATCGGCGTTACGCGCAAGGAGGTGTGACTGGATCCATGTTCAGGGTTCAGCGAAGCCCTGTCCAAGCTTCAGGCCCCGGGTCCCGGCGGGGTCGGGGTGCACTCGGGCAGGTCGAAGGAGAAGCGGGTGCCTTCGCCGGCGCGGGTGACGAAGCGCAGGGTGCCGCCCATGCGGGCCACCAGCCCGTGGGCGATGCTCAGGCCCAGGCCGGTGCCGGGACGCTTGCGGGTGTCGGACGCGTCCGCCTGGGCGAACTTCTGGAAGACGCGGGGCTGGAAGGACTCCGGGATGCCGGGGCCGTGGTCCGCCACCTCCACGCGCAAGGTGCCGTCCTCGCGGGTGAGGGAGAGGGTGACGCGTTCGCCCTGGGGGGAGAACTTGATGGCGTTGGACAGGAGGTTCGCGAGCACCTGGTTGAAGCGGTCCTCGTCCACGCGGGCGCGGGCGTCCGGGGCGTCCACCTTCACTTCCAGGTGCAC
The DNA here is from genome assembly GCF_003611635.1 of Corallococcus terminator. Classification (GTDB taxonomy): domain Bacteria; phylum Myxococcota; class Myxococcia; order Myxococcales; family Myxococcaceae; genus Corallococcus; species Corallococcus terminator. The sequence goes on from NZ_RAVZ01000139.1 coordinate 22,316, forward strand.
GCCGTATTCGGCCGCGTAGCCCTGGTGGGCCTGGAGCGCCTGGGCGAGCAGCGGGGCGACCTCCGTGGCCGCCATGCAGAGATCCAACCGGCCTGACTCCATCTTCTCCAGGTCGAGGATGTCGTTGATGAGGCGCAGCAGCCGTTCGCTGTTCCGGTAGGCGATGCCCACCATGTGCGCGACTTCAGCGCCCAGGGGTCCGGCGATGCCGCCGCTCAAGAGGCCCAGCGAGCCGCGGATGGAGGTGAGCGGCGTGCGCAGCTCGTGGCTCACGGTGGAGATGAATTCGTTCTTCATCCGCTCCACGCGCTGGCGCTCCTCTTCCAGGGCGCGCGCCTGGGTGATGTCGCGGGCCACGGCGTAGAGCAGGCCTTCTTCCGCGTCCGGGACGGCGTTCCACTGCAACCAGCGCCAGGAGCCGTCGGCGCAGCGGGCGCGGTGTTCGAACTGGAGGACGGGGGCGCCTTCGCGAGCGCGGGCCAGGTTCAGGGCGGTGGCGGCGCGGTCCTCTTCCAGGGCGAGGTCCACGAGGGAGGTGGAGTACAGCGCCTCCTCGGTGAAGCCGAGCGTGCGGCTCCAGGCCCGGGACAGGCGCAGGAAGGTGCCGTCCATGGCGGCGATGCAGAGCATGTCCACGGAGACTTCGAAGAAGCGCTCCTGCTGCTCCAGGGCCGTGCGGGCCTCGCGCTCGTTGAGGGCGTTGAGTTCCACCTCCGCCCAGCCGGCCATGTCCGCGAGCGCGCCCCGGTCCGCGTCGGTGAAGTCGCGCGGCTGGTGGTCGATGAGGCACAGGGTGCCCACGCGGCTGCCGTCGGCGGCGCGCAGGGGGTGGCCGGCGTAGAAGCGCACGAAGGGGGCGCCCACCACGAGCGGGTTGTCGTGGAAGCGCGGGTCGAGCAGCGCGTCCGGCACGACGAAGCTGCCCGAGGACAGGATGGCGTGGCCGCAGAAGGACACGTCGCGCGGCGTCTGGAGGGCGTCCAGGCCCTGACGGGCCTTGAACCACTGGCGGTCCTCGTCCACCAGGGACACCAGCGCGATGGGCACGCGGAACAGGTGGGACGCGGCGCGCACGATGCGGTCGAAGCGCTCGTGCGCGGGCGTGTCCAGGAGGCACAGCGAGCGCAGGGCCTGCAAGCGCCGCGGCTCATCCACGGGCGTCGGGGGAGGGAGCATGGCGTGTGCCCCGTGCTACTCCACCTGTCTGCCATTGGGGAGGGGGG